>DATDCV010000376.1:0-37536 GCA_036524155.1 Verrucomicrobiia bacterium | reverse complement strand
GCCGCGGGCGGTCAGGCGTCGCCTGCCCCCCGGGGAGAAGCAGGTTGTGGCGGACTGCGCTCAGGGGCCTTCCGATGTCGGTGGCGAGGAGGTTCAAAACCTTTTCCGCGGGCGCGCTGAAGCGCCGAACTGTCAGGTCGCGCCCCAATAACACGATGGGGAGTCTGGTCGAGGTCTGGAGGTTGGTCAGGTCGGCGTTCAGGCGATTGAGCTCGGCATTGCGATTGGCCATCTCTTCGTTGACGGTGGTCAGCTCTTCGTTGGCGGACTCCAGTTCCTCCTTGGAGGTCTCCAATTCCTCGTTAATGCTCTGCAACTCTTCGTTGGCGGACTGGACTTCTTCATTGGACGCCTGGAGTTCCTCGTTGGTTGCTTCGTGCTGTTCCTGTATGGACTGCAGATAATCGCGGGTCTCCGCCAGTTCGGTTTCGAGAGCGATGATGCGACGATCGGTTTCCTTTTTAGCGGCGCCTTGCCGGGGCCAGTGCTCAGGCGGGGGTGCGCCGGGGAGCGCGCGCCCCACCCGTTCGGCGTCCTCGAATAGAACCAGGAAACAGCGCTCGCGCACATTCTTAAGCGGAATCACTTGCAGATTCACGGTCCGGTTCTGGCCGTTCGCTTGGATCCGGACGCTCTCTTTGCGCACGGTTCGGTTCTCCTTGCGGGCCTTATGGATGGCGGCGCGCAGCGGCAGCATCAGGCCTTCGCGGGCCATCTTGAGGAGATCGAACGCGGCCTTGCCCGTGGGGGGCGGCTGAAGGTAGGCGCTGGTGGGCCCACGGAATTGGAGAATTTGCAGGTCGGCGTTGATGAGCACGCCCGGAGGAGCGAATTGGTTTACGGTGACGCGGTCAGCTTCACGCTGCGCGTTGAGTTCGCCACGAGAAGCATCAGGCAGCTTCGGGCGGTCTTCCCCCAGCGGCAGGGGTGGTGCGTGGCCGGATGGGAGCGGCCGGCCCCGGTCTGTTTTGACCGGCAAAGGGAGCACGTGGGCGGGGGCGGCTTTCCTGGTAAATATTTTGTGTTTTCGGTCCGCGGGCTCAAACAGATCAGTGAAGGTGCCAATCGATTCGGAAGCGCCCAGGAACAAGAATCCCTCCGGGTTGAGGGCATAATGGAAGGTGGGCATGGCCTTCTTCTGCAAGCTGGGCTCGAGATAGATCAGCAGATTGCGGCAACTGATGAGGTCGATGCGCGAGAACGGCGGGTCGTTGATGAAGTTTTGGCGGGCGAAGACGACCATCTCGCGGAGCGGTTTGGCGACGCGGTAGCCGCCTTCTTCCTCGACAAAGAAGCGCCGGAGGCGTTCGGGCGAGAGGTCCTGGGCGAGGCTCCGGGGGTAAAGTGCGTGGCGGGCTTTGTCCAGGAGCGCGTCGTTGAGGTCGGTGGCAAAAATCTGGAGTCTGCGGTGTCGAGGGGCGTGCTCCGCCGCTTCGGCAAAGCTTATCGCAATGGAGTAAGCCTCCTGGCCGGTGGAACAGCCAAGGACCCAGGCGCGGAGGGGCTCGCCAGCGCGTTGCCGGAGAAGCTTAGGAAAGACCTTGCGCTCGAGGACGTCGAAGGCTTCCGGGTTGCGGAAAAAGCTGGTGACGCTGATGAGCACGTCGGAGTAGAGGGCGTCCAGCTCTTTGGCGTTGCCGCGAAGGAAAGTGGCGTATTCCTCGACGGTGCGTAGTTTGTTCAACACGACACGACGGGTAATGCGCCGCTGGATGGTAGTGGATTTGTAGAGGGAAAAATCGACGCCGGTATGGTTGCGCAGCAGCAGGAGGGTTTTCCTGAACCCGTCTCCGCCGGGCTTCGGGTGCACCGCCACGGCGTGGCTGAGCGGGATCCCGGCGCCTGCGGATGGCGTTTCCCGGACGCCGGAGGTCCGGTTGTCCGCCGGGGCGGTCGCGGATGCCCGGCTGTCTTCCGTGGAGCTCGGTCCGTGAAGCCGACCGGCAACGTAGGGATGTTTGGCGATCCAGGCGAGCTCTCTGGCGATGTCCGCAGGCTTGAGGACGAAGTCCACGCAGCCAGCCGCAACCGCACTGCGCGGCATCGAGTCGTAGCGCGCCGTTTCATCCTGGGCGAAGGTGATCCCGCCCTCGGCTTTTATGGCTTCCAAGCCCAGCGTGCCGTCGCTGGCGGTGCCGGAAAGCACGACGCCGATGGCACGTTCGCGCTGGTCTTGCGCCAGCGATTCAAAGAAGAAATCAATCGAGCGAGCGGGCGTGTGGGATTGCTGGCGTGGACGGAGCTTCAAGGCGCCTTGAGCAATGCGGAGAACTCTGTTGGGGGGAATGGTGTAAACGTGATTGGGTCGGACGCGCAGGTTGTTGGTAACCTCCAGGACCGGCATCGGTGTGACCCGAGCGAGAAGCTGGGTAAGGACGCTCTCATGCTGGGGATCGAGATGCTGCACGAGCACGAAGCCCAAGCCCGTATCGGGAGGCAATTGTTTCAGCAACTCGGTGAACGCCTCCAACCCGCCCGCGGAGGCTCCGACGCCGACAATGGGAAAGGGGCTTGGGATCGCGGCTCGGGACGACGCTGATCGCGTTTGAGCTTTTTCCCCCGGCTTGCCATGGTGCGGACCGTTGCGCGAAATTGGCGATGGTCGGCGGCTCCCGGTGTCCGGCGCAGAGGCCTTTTTGTCGGCCGCGCCCGCTTCACGACTCGTCTTGCGATAGTGCGATTTCACCAGGCCTTAGGCAATGCGCGGAAACTGGAGGATGCGATGCGGTATCGCGAAATCCTGGGTCTACGCAGGCGGGAACATAGCGCGAACCCCGTGGAACCGCAATAGACTTCGGGATGGAGCGGCGGCGCGTCGGGAGATGAACGCCGGCGGCGAGCCAAAGCCGCGAGCGCAAACTGCCAATGTCAGATTCTTTTTTCGTCGGCATCGATGAAATCAACGAACGTTTGAATATCGTCACGATGGGCCAAGCCCGCCTGTTCTTTGCGCATCTTGAGCCGGGCCTGCATCTCGGCATCGTCCTTTTTCGGGTAGTTCAGCATCCGGTCGCGGTGCGCCGCTTTGACCGTTTCGGACTGGTTGGCGTGCGTGCGAACCCAGTCGCAGACCTCGCCATCGGTGAGTGAATTCTTTACGACGTCGATGAAGGCTTGGGCATCGACACCGGCGGTTTCGAGCCAACGACCGTCAAAACCCTTGCAGAAATTGGGCTGGTAATCCGGATGCAGTTTTCCAGCAAGGTGGAGACGGATTTTATCGACGAACCTCGGCAGGTGCATCCAGCCGCACATGGTCTCGCGAGGGCTCCGGGGATAAATAATGTCGCTCATGGGCGAGAGATTCGCAGGACGGGGCAGGCTGTCAACCGCACTTTCGACCGGAGGGGCCCATGAGAAGGAATGCCGCTGTTGTCGACACGCCAAGGTCCCCACAATACCGAGCGGCACATTCCCCCTCACCCCTACCCCTCTCCCCGAGGAGAGGGAACTTCGCGGCGCAAACAGTCGCTATCCAACGCTGTCGCTATCGACAAAGCCAATGACAAGGTCGCCATCAGTCCCTGTCGTGTAGCGCAGATTTGTAATCTGCCGTATCGCCGATTTTCAATCGGCAGAGCACTGGGACAACTTGGCTCCTCGCAGGTTACAAACCTGCGATACAGCAGATTACAAATCTGCGCTACGACTTCGTCCACAGACCTGTCGCGATCGAGCGCTTGACCGCTCTTTGTTTTGGCGTTCAATTCACCTGTGCGCGCAATGGTGTTGGCAGCTCCGGGAGAACCGCTCGAGTGTTGTGAGCGACCGACTCCCCAACCCGGTCCCGGGCAAGTATTGATCAAAGTGCGGGCATGCGCCGTCTGCCGAACGGAATTGCACATAGTCGATGGGGAACTTCCACAGTCGAAGCTGCCGCTGGTGCCGGGCCACGAGATCGTGGGGGAGGTGATCGACCTGGGGGCTGAAGCCCGCAAGTTTCGCCTGGGCGACCGTGTCGGGGTGCCGTGGCTGGGATGGACTTGCGGGGTTTGCGGGTATTGCACGACGGGGCGCGAGAATCTGTGTGAGCAGGCGCGGTTCACCGGGTATACGCTTGACGGCGGGTATGCCGAAGCATTGCTGGCCGACGAACGGTTTTGCTTTGCGATCAAAGGGGGAATGTCGGATGCGCACACCGCTCCCCTGCTCTGCGCCGGATTGATCGGGTATCGATCCCTCCGCAAGGCCGGACCAGCCCGGCGGTTGGGTATCTATGGTTTCGGCGCGGCGGCACATATCGTTACGCAGGTGGCAAAGCACGAGGGGCGGGAGGTCTATGCCTTCACCAGGCGGGGCGATGTCCGGGGCCAACAGTTCGCGAGGTCTCTGGGCGCGGTATGGGCCGGAGGCTCCGATGCGGAGCCGCCGCAAGCGTTGGACGCGGCAATTATCTTTGCGCCGGCGGGTGAGCTGGTCCCGGCCGCTCTCAGAAGTCTCGTCCGAGGCGGCATAGCGGTCTGCGGCGGAATTCACATGAGTAGCATCCCTTCCTTCCCTTACGAACTGCTTTGGCAGGAGCGCAGCATCTGCTCGGTCGCAAACCTCACGCGACACGACGCGGAGGAGTTTCTGGCTTTGGTTTCGCGGGTGCCGATCAAGACCACGGTGCAGACATACCCGCTGGAGCAGGCCAACCAGGCGTTGGAGGATCTGCGAAGCGGACGGGTTGAAGGGGCGGCGGTGCTTATCCCCTAAAACCCGATTTCCGAACTTCAAGAATCGGCGTGACACAATGTCCGGTCCGCACTTAGCCTCTTCCCAACTGCGGCCGTCCGGATGAACAAACCACGGATTCCACAGATGACACGGATGAACAGACCGGCGAGCCACCCTTCACTAGAACCATGAAAAATAAAAGAGCTCCCATTTCAACGCTTCAACACTTCAACGCTTTAACGATGCGCAGCCTCCTCTCCGGCTGGATTCTGTTTCCATTCCTAATCCCGGCGACCAGCACACTCGCCCAGCCCGCAGCGCGGGCCGGTTTTGGCCCGGGAGGTCCCCGGGTGGTGTCGCCTGAAGTGGCCCCTGATCGGAAGGTCACTTTTCGCATTCTGGCGGCGAAGGCGGAAGCGGTGAAGCTCAGCGCCGGCGATATCCCGGGCGTCGGGCAAGGTTCGGAGATGACCAAGGACACCAACGGAGTCTGGGAGGTGACGCTGGGACCGATCGCCTCGGGGGCTTACCGGTACAACTTCAATGTGGACGGCTTGTCGGTGGTCGACCCGCGAAACTCTGCGACCAGCGAGTCGAACGAGAACACCTGGAGCCTGGTTTACGTGCCGGGAGCAGAGTATATGGACACGAAGGACGTGCCGCACGGGGCGGTTTCGGAAGTGACCTACTACTCGACTACCCTCAAGAGGTTCCGCCGTCTGCACGTCTACACGCCGCCGGGCTATGACTCCGGCGAGGGCAAATTCCCGGTTTTCTACCTGCTGCACGGAGCGTTCGATTGCGATGATTCCTGGACCTCCGTGGGCCGCGCCGGGTTCATTCTGGACAACCTGATCGCGTCGAAAAAGGCCAAGCCGATGGTGGTGGTGATGCCGGCTGGACACACGGGGGCCTTCCGGTTTGGGGCGCGCTTCAACGACGATTTCGAGCACGATTTCGTCGACGACATCATGCCGCTGGTGGAGAAACGGTACCGGCTTCTGGCGGACCGAGGCCATCGCGCGCTCGCGGGCCTGTCGATGGGTGGAGCCCAGACGTTGAATATCGGCTTCGCGCACCTGGATCGGTTTGCCTACCTGGGCGTGTACAGCTCGGGCGTGTTCGGGATCGCCGGCGGTCCCGGCGGCGCCGCGGCAACCAGTCCGTCCTGGGAAGAACGGAACAAGGCCGCGCTCGACGATGCGTCACTCAAGAAAGACCTGAAGCTGGTGTGGTTCGCCACCGGCAAGGACGATTTCCTGGTCAAAACCTCCCAAGCCACGGTGGAGATGCTCAAGAGACACGGTTTCGACGTCGTGTATAAGGAGACGGCCGGTGCCCACACGTGGATCGTGTGGCGGGAGTATCTGAACGAGTTCGCGCCGCAGTTGTTCCAGTAGGCCATCACTCCTGGATCGAAGGGTAGGACCGCGTCAATGCCGTGACCAGAGAGGATATGATCTCATATCCATGCCGACCGCACTCCCACCTTCTCCGCCTTTGAGCCCCAGGCGGCGGTATTCCCTGATGTCGATGACGGCGCCGGTTTTCCAGGTGCCGGCGCCAGATCGGCAGGCGGCATAATGGACAGGCCCCATGCCAGGTTTGAGCATTTCGGACAGGGAAGTCGGCCGATCCACGGTGACTAGGTTGACACCCTCCTTGCGCACGACGTTCAAGCCCACGGGAGGAGCGAGGACGTAGTTTGGGACTTTATCGCCGGCATGGTACTCGACTCGCCATTGGTCCTTGTCGACCTGCTGGGTTTCGATGGCGTTGCCGAGGTTGTCTTCGAGCGACTGGCCGTGGCGGGAATACATAACGAGAGTTGTTCCCTCCGGCACGACGGTATAACCGGGGTCTCTTGGCTTGCGCACCCTAATCTTGCCCTCGTTGGCCTTGCTCATATCAACATCCTCAGGCCGGGCGGTAAACCCGTGACCGGATATAACGGTCACCTGAACCTTGGGTGGTTCGGTCACCAATTCCAGGCCCAACCCGGTAGGATCTCTAAAGATCAGCGGATTGTTGCGGACGTAGCTGTAGAGATTGAGGTCCTGGGGATTGCCAAGCACGGCCTGGAGTCTCTCCGGCTCCATCTGCGAAAGATCCGCATAGGCCGGGTCGGGCGTAATGAAGCGCCCAATGACTCCGGAAAGAAATCGTGCTTCAAAGCAGTAAAGCCCGCTCTCGGCGTCGAGCTCTTTTTGGGTAAAGCGGTATGGCTCGCTGACCTGGCGGGGCTGAACGTGGTGGCGGGCTTCGCCGAACGGGTAGTAGGCGGTCTCCTCCACCAACTGGCCGGCAACGTCGGTGATTACGCTCGAGGACCCAAGATGATCCTGATGATAGTACTGAAAGCGCAACGCCAAGTCCGGGGCCACCACGCTGACCGGGCCGTCCGGTTGGAGGAACAGCGCCTGGCCAGGCGCCAGCTTCGGCGGGAGCTGGGACATCGCCAGTGGCGCCGGAAGTTTGGCTTGCCATGCCTGGTTCCACGCGTCAAACGCCCACCCAGTCAGGTCTCCGGTCAGCATCTCCGGGAGCGTCAGCGGCTCGAAGCCCGGACATGATAGAAATCCCGGCCCGGCAGGAACAGATAGCGCGTCCGGATCGCTATACGCGCCGGTGACGCTCACGGAACCGGCGGCGGAGCAACTCAGCCACAGCACAGTTCCCGCGACGGCATTTTCACCAGCGGCAAGCACTCCAAAACTCTGATCCGGCGGCCGCCAGGAATAGGCAGCCTGCACAATTGGAGGGGGTCTTTCTGGCGACGGAGGCGGAGCTAATTGCGCCCACAAGTTGGAGGCGGATACAGCCAAAGCCACGAGGTTCCACCCCTTTGCCAGTCGCAGCCGCTGGACCCGAAGATTGTGAGACAACGAGCCACTGACTCGAGCGACGCGATTGGGGCCGTTCCAAACGAATTTGACGGGTTGATCAGGCGGGCGCACTTCGAAGGACGGGCTGACGTAAAATGTGATTTCGGCGGCGGTGGCGACGAGTGGAGGGGTGTTTGTGGCGGCCTGGGCCTTCGGAGTTACCAGCCTGGTGATTCGGCGATGCCGATAATCGTAGCGGTATTCGGCCTGGGTCGTGGCATCCTCGGCGGACACCAGGCGGTCCTTGAAGTCCCAGGTGCAGGCCGAGCCGCTCTTGTTGGTCACGTTGCCATTAGCATCATAACCGAAACGGGTGGTCACCGCATTGGTCGGAGCCGTAATCGTTGACAGCGCGTGGGCCCCCGGCTCTGCCGAATTGCGCCCAAGCCTTCCCCACGAGCCTTCAGTGCCGCCATAACTGAGAGTGCCCAGGTCAGTTAACGATTGACCGTCCCGGGTGTGATCAATGTTAGAGGTCTGGCGGACCCGGTTGCCGATCCGATCATGGCGATACTGAATTTCGCCGTCGTTCGCCGACGTGTCGCCCGGCGGCCCGAAGCCAAAGCGAACGCTACTGAGGCGGTAGAGGTCGTCATATTCGAATCGTTGCGAGTTCCGACGCGGCGAGCCCGCTGGGATCAACGTCGCCGGCCGCTGGTCCTGAATAGACTTGAGGTTCGAGGCGCCGTCATAGGAGTAGTCAAACGCGACGAGAGGCTGATTGGAAGATGCGTCCGGCGCGGTGAAAAGGGAGTGGAGCCGCCGGCATTCGTCGTAGCTATAACGGGTGCTGATACCGTTGCCACTCTTGGACTCTCGAATCTGCTGACTGGGGGCATAATCCGCTACTGACAATATTGCGCCCGAGGCCTCGCCGCTGATCCCGCGCAACAGCTTGCGGTCGTTGTAATCGTAATCGATCGTGTCGTTGTCCGGGTAGGTGAGCCTGGTTAACCGGTCGAGAGAATCATATTCCTGCCGGCTTTGATAGGAAACCAGTGTTCCATCCACCGGGTCGACGATCCGCTTGACCGTGTAAGCCTCCAGGAGGCGCGCGCTATACGAGCGATGTTCCTCTCCTGACAAATCCCAGACGTAAGCCAGCATACCCCTCGTGTTCTCCGCGGTTCCGAGCATGCCGTTGCCAAGGTCGAGATTGGTGACCGGCGAGTCGTAAAAGTAGGCGACGTCCGGGCGATTGGAGGAGCTGACCGGCCGGGCCGGGTCATAAACAAAACCATAGGAGAAAGCCTCGCCCTCGTCGTGATAATCTTCTGTGAGGAGCCGGTTGGTCCCGTCGTAGGTATAGGTAATGCGCTGGTTCTTCGCATCGCGGGCTTCAACGAGGTTGGAAGCATCATCGTAAACGTAAGAACCCACGCCCCGGTCCGGATCGTTCATCCACACCAGGCGTTTCAAACCGTCGTAGGCCATCTCTTTGGTATTGTTCTGCGAATCGGTGATCCTGACGAGGCAGTCGTTCAGGTCGTACGCAAACCGGGTGGTCCAGGTGCGCAAATCACCCGCCATTTCCCCACTGTCAGTGAGGCGCACCACCTCATCCGTCCGAATGTTCCGCTGCAACCCATCCCGATAGAGAACTTTTGGAGTATCAAAGTACGGGGACCCAGCCGCACAGTCGTTTTCATCATAGTCGCGCGTGAGCAATGGTTCGAACACGGCTCTGGTAAAGGAGCCATCCGGATTTGTCGTTTGTGTGGTCCGCAGAACGGCGTCGTAACTCAGGGAAGTCTTGTGAGCGGCAGCCAGGTCAAGCGAGACCAGTTGGCCGCGATAGTGGAAATTTCCATGCCAGGCAGGGTCAGAAATGTCTTCGAACTCGAGCAATTGGTCGGTGGACTGCCCAGGAATGGCGGAGAAAAATGGATTCAACGTCACGGCGGGTTTCTGCCGCGCATTGAACAGCGTCGCGCCGCTGACCACGACGCGCGGCTGGCCGGACTCCGGGTCGGAATCTGCTTCTTCTTTGGTCATCAAATGACGCCCCAACCCGTCGGTAAACCGCCGCGAGATGAAATAATGGTCGCGCCTGGCACCGGGAGCGACGGGCGGCTTGTCTAGCTGGCGGCTTTCGGTGTAGTTGACGATGCGGCCCGGCGCCACCTGCTGAGCGAGCACATAGGTGAATTCTGAGGAAGGATAAGCCTCAGTATCGCCCGGTTTGACGACCCATCCGAGGCGCGCGAAAGGATCGTAGCCGTACTTTGTTTCATGGCCATTGTAGTCTCTCGCCCGCGTCAGCCGCCCGAAACCCGGGTCATGCTCGGCCTCCGCGACGAGCGGCGGCCTGGCCCCGCCCAAGAAGACCGTCTCGCGGACCGGGTCGCTGTGAAACCGCGAGTCCATGGCCACCTCGCGGTAGTGGCCTTGGGCGACATCAATCACACCGCCCGGAGCACCGGCCAGCGGATCCAGGTTGAGGATGGCGTTGCCGTACGGGTCGTATTTGGCGCGTTGGGCGGCAATGAACGCTTGCGGGTCGGCGGGATTAATCCACTTGCGACGGAGCGTCAGATTGCCGAGCTGCACTTCGCCATAGTTGGCGCCGGAAAATGACTCATCGTCATAATAGTCTTCCACCCGCGCGGCGACGACACCTTGTTCATCCCGGGTCTCGATGCGACAGGGGGAGCGCAGGATCCATCGCTCAAGGTTGAGCGCGAACTCGTAGCGGGTGATTCGTTCGTCGTCGTACGCGGAGCGGTCGCCCGCTTCGACCATGCCGTAATCTGCCTCCAGGATTTGGTTGCCATAGGCGTCGAACTCGAATTCGGACTCAAGTCGCCGCTCAACTCCCTGGCCCAACTCCTTGACGACCTTGACCCGCGAGATCGGATGGGCAAAAGTCACATTCGTCCCGTTGATTCCTGTCATGAGAGTCCGCGGAGGCACAGTCCACGTTGTGCTTTCATCCCAAAAGACGCGGCCGTCCTCCAGGCCGGCGGTTTGACGCAGCAGCTTGCCCTTCAACGACTCGAAGTTTCTACCCGTGTCGAAATAAAGATGGCTGACAAGCGCCGGCGCCGAACTGTCACCCAGCTCCACCTGCTCGACGTGACCGAAACCACGGAACTGCTTTTCCCCGGGGTCGTAGTAACCGTCGTGGTAGTGATAAACCGTGGCGTACGCGTGGCCTAAGGAATCGAGATTGGTAACCGCGCTGACGACTGTGAGCGGGAATGGCACAGGGTCGGGCCACGGGCGCCCGGCGGCGGCATCATCCAGCGCATAGCGGGTCGAGGGACGGTAGCCGATCAACGTGACGCGACCGATGCCGTTGGAGATCGCCAGAAGCGTGTTGGGAGCGCCGACGCAGCCCATCAGTTCGCCAATGTCCACAGTCCGAATTCGCGGAGTGGACGCGCCGTCGGCATAGACCAGGTCCGTTGTCCCGTTGCCGTTGACGTCTGCCCACCGGATAACCGCGTTTTGACCTATCCCGGTGGGCATGCCAGTGATGACCTTGCGCGGACCGAACGTGTAATTGCCCAGGTTCAACCAATACCAGAGTGTGCCCGGCTCAACCCGCTCCAACACCAGGTCGGCCAGCCCGTCGCCGTTGATGTCCGACAGTTTTGCCTTTTGCACTTGGGCGTCGTCCAGCGGCCCGTCAGGGATCAAAACAGTGACAAGGCTGGCGAACCTTCCGTAGCCCAGCCCGGCGGTTACTTCGACGGTTGCTGGTCGGATCCGCGCAACGTCGGGCACGCGGTCGCCGTTCAGGTCGGCTATTTGCACCGCGGGTAGTGAAAAGTCAAAGACGGTGTCCGGCAGGACGGTGACACGCTCGGAATACTGCTGGTTGCCCAGGTTGAACCAGATCTGATACTGAATTCCGTCCCCCCGGATCAGGTCCATTCGTTTGTCAAAATCGACATCGGCGACTCGGACGTCAGGCGTGCCGAACGGTGCAGGCGGCGGGTAATCGCCCGCCGCCATAGGGGTACGCTCGCCCCAGCCCAGGCGGTTTTGGTTCAGAAAATAGAACACGGATTCGGCAGCCGTCTTGTGGACCAGGTCCGACACGCCATCTCCGTCCATGTCGGCGAGGTGCGTCGCGGTTTGGTCGAGCGAAAAATTGAACGCATCGCCGGACAACGAATCCATTTCCGCCGGCGCCGCCCACCGTATCACTCGTTGTCCCTGGTCCAGTGCCTCACCGAGATTGAGAAACGCCTGGTGCGCAGCGCCGCCCGTTCTCAGAACGTCCGGCAGCCCGTCGCCGTTCAGGTCGGCCAACTCGGCCAGTTCGTTGTCCATGACCATCGGCGGCTCATTAACGCCACCGATCTCCTTGTCCGTGGCCGAGAGGGTATCCGCCGGGTCGCAAATTGCGTATCCGAAAGATGCGGGCGGCAAGGCGCTGCTGCCGTCCGCTCCGACCAGGCGGACGCTGCCGAGAAGCGACCAATGCGAGTTGGTCCCCGCGTAGGGAACATATTGCAGCTCGTAGATCCGGTCCAGGTTGTCCGTGATCCCGTCGCCGCTGAAATCCCCCTGCTGGTGACCGGGCAGGGTCGGGCCCTGGGTGCCCACGATAACGCGTTTGAGGCGCTTGCCCGTTCGCAGCACAAATCCCGAGCGGCAGTCCTCAAGCCAGTCTGGCCGGTCCTCGTACTCGAAGACAACGAAATGGAAGTTCTCCCACGGCCGCGCTCCAGGCCCGTAACGAATGCTCGCGAGGTACTTTTGGTTCGTGTTTTGGATCCCCGGAAAAGTGGCATAGGAATACAGGATCGTGTTGGTGTGCGTGTCAATGCCACTTTCCAATAGCCAGCAGCAGACGTGTCCAGTCACCGGGTCTTCGATCCGGGCGGCTGCCGACCGACCAAACTCGAGCCGCGTTCCCTCCGGCAAGGTTGCTTCCCAGTAGTTTCCGACCGACCGGTACCGGGTGAACGCTCCCTCGTTACGGCAGAAGTAGTAGCCGTTGGTTTGCGGCACTAACTCCTCTTTTGACTCGTTAATGAAGACATCCTCGCGGCTGAAGCCTAAGTTCTCGCCATAGGTGGGAATTCCGCGGTCGGTGCGCCGCTGCACAAGTTGGAGCGATAGTGTCCAGCCGAAACCGAGCGCGCCATTGCCTCCCCCACCCTCATAACCAAGCTTCAGCTTCGGAACATGCCCTGCGGGGCCTGATGGAACTTCCACCCCCACCTCGTACTTCGCGGTCCCGCTGCTCAGCACGGGCTGAAAGGACTCGCCCAATCCCTCAATTGATCCCGGCCCCTTGGGCAGAGAGATCGCGCTCGGTGAAACGCCGTTCTTGTCGGCAGCCGGGAGGAGGGCTGGGTTCAGGGTTGCCGTAAGGACAGCGACGGACACAGCCGCAAAACGAAGTGAACCATCAAACACACAACGCGCCTTAACCAGAGGCGCCCTCGAGACCTCACCGGGAGCGCATGGCAACCGCCGACGACCACCGCACAAGTTCGCGACTGTCATAATCAATTATAAAACTTCCGAAACTGTTTGCCGGGAAAGCGCCCGCCACCGGGTTTTGCGCAGACCATATCTGAACGAGTTCGCGCCGCAGTTGTTTCAGTAGCTAGAACAGCCGGCTCAGGGCCGACGAGATGTACGAACCAATG
The DNA here is from genome assembly GCA_036524155.1 of Verrucomicrobiia bacterium. Classification (GTDB taxonomy): domain Bacteria; phylum Verrucomicrobiota; class Verrucomicrobiia; order Limisphaerales; family UBA8199; genus DATDCV01. The sequence goes on along the minus strand of DATDCV010000376.1, from coordinate 24,380 downwards.
GGATTTGCGCCTGAGGGCTTCCCAGTTTGAGAAGTTGGAACTATGGCTCGCGTTTGTTTGGTCTCCGGGTCAAAAACCTGGCGTATGCCACCCGGAGTCGTGAGGTATCCCTTGTACTCCGAGCTGAGGACGGTCAGGGAAGCCTCAGTGATCCCGACTTCGTCAGTAACCGAGAATTGATCCGAATTGAACTCATCCAACGCAGGGTCGGTGACCGGCTGATTGACTGACCCAAATTTCTGGGCGTAACTCCCATGCGTGTGGTAATCCCCCACCGTCTCAGCCCATTCCGGACAAGGACTCTTCGTTGGATCCACACCGCTACCGCCGCTGGTGGAGTAATCCCACGTGGCCTTTGTCGCAAAATAGTAGCCTGAGGATGGGTCCTTGCAGACCATGCCCCCGTATTCCTTGTTCTCGCTCACCGATTCCTGTTCGAGGGTTTCCTTCGGATCGGTAGGCGAGGGAGAACTAAACACATCTCCCACCGCTTCGTCGGCGGACGCGAAGACATCGCCTGGCGCGAGGCCACGCGTGTCTCGCAATACCAGGGGGTTATTCCACGCGTAGGAATAGAGGTTGAGGTTGCCGGAGCGTCTCGGCTTTCGCGGAGGCGAACTGCTCTCTTCATCGACCAGTGGGTGACGCGGATAGTAGGGATCCGTGCTGAGGAAGCGGCCCAGCACGCCACTGAGGTACCTGGCGTTGGCATAGAGCAAGCCGCTTTCCGCGTCCTGCTCGTTCTGGGTGTAACAGTAAGCCTGGTTCGCGCCGCGAGTTTTAAAAGTGGAACGTGGGTAGCCAAAAGGATAGTAGGCTGTCTCCTCGACCAGACATCCCTCGCCATCAGTTACCACGGTCGGCGAAGACAGATGGTCCTGGTGATAGAAGCACAGACGCTGGGCGGGAGGAGGGACCTCCAGTTCAACCGGCGCGGCAAAGGTGGCGAACCAGGCGTGCCCGGGCCGTAATTCTTCGGGGAAAGACAAGCGCGATTCGCGCGAGAGGGTCGAGAGCCAGGAGCCGTTGGCCGCGTCGAACGACCACAGGGCGGCAGTGCCGAGGAGGTCCCCTGAAGGGCTTGGGCTCAGAGCGGAAGCGAGACTCCACACCTCCAGTCCAGCGCTGGGTAAGAAATGAGAACCACTGACCAGCGCGTAGTTTGTGGGCTCGGAATAAGCCCCCAGGAGAGCCACCATCCCATTAGTATTCGCTTCGAGCCACAAAATGGCTCCGGCAGGCAGAGTCTCTCCGGCGCCCAATGTCAGCCAGGTTTCGGCACCAGGGTCCCAGCGGAAAGCGGCCTTAACCAAAGGTGAGCCCGAACCGCCAGCCTGGAGTTGCTGCAAAGCGTTGGAAGCGGTGATGGCGGTGGAACACAGATTCCACCCACGGCAGAGGCGAAGCTGCTGCAAGCGCAAATTAGCCGCCAGCGAACCGGTGACACGCGCAATTCGGTTCTCTCCGTCCCACACATACTTAGTAGGCGCGTCGCCTTCGCGCACTTCAAAGTGCCGGTTAACATAGAACACGGTAGAGAAAAGAGCCTCGCCGGCGGGCACGGTATTGGTTGAGGCCTTTGGCCAGACCCGTTTGGTCACACGCCGACCCGAGTAGTCGTAAGAATACTCGGCGCGCATCTGGGCATTCTCCGCGGTCACCAGGCGATCCTCGAAATCCCAGGTGCATTGCAGTCCGTCCATCAGGGTCAGGTTGCCATTTCCGTCGTAGGCGTAGGAGCGCGGAGGGGCTTGTGCATTGCGGATGGCGGTGAGGGCATGAGGCCCCGGGGCGTCGCCTGGTTGGCGGCCGAGACGATTCCAGGTCCCAGGGGTTCCCCCATTTTCCATCTCACCCAGGTTGGCCACTGGCAAGCCTTGCTCCTGGTGAGTGAGGGTCGAGGTTTGAGCCAGGAAGTTGCCGATCCGATCATACCGGTAGCGGATTTCGCCATCGTTACGCGCGGGTTGGCCCGGCGCGTTGAACGAATACTGAACGAGCGTGAGCCGGAAGAGGTCGTCGTAAGCGAAGATTTGCGTGTTTCGACGAGGATCCCCCTCGGCCACAACCGTGCCCGGGCGGTTATCCGTAATCTGCCTGATGTTGGAGACGCCGTCGAACTCATAAGCCAGGTTTATGAGCTGGACGGATGCTGCAGGGTTGCCGGGAGACCGGCCCAAGGTGAGGAGATTCTTGAGGCGCAGGCGCGCGTCGTAGGTTGAAAGAGTGCGGGCGCCGTTGCCAAATAGTACCTGTTCCTGCTGTTGCGACGGCCAATACGTGACGTTCGAAACCAGGAAGCCGCCCGGGCCGCCGAGGATGCATTTCAGCAATCCTCGCTCGTTATACGTGTATTGAACCTCATCGTTGTCAGGATAGACGACGCGCGTAAGCCGGTCATAACTGTCGTGCTCGAAGGCTGTCCGGAAGCTCACCAGGGGGCCGGCTTTTGACGCCTGGTCGGGGATTCGCTTCAGGGTCCACTCGCGGCGAGCGCGGGCGTCGTAAGAAAAATGTTCCTCCCCGGAGAGGTCTTCCACCCAGGCCAGCAAGCCTTTCGTGTTGTGGGCTAAGACCGGGACGCTGGAGCCGTCGTTTGGATTCGGGTGAGGAAGATCGTAGTGGTAAACGATCTCGGCGTTCGTCGAAAGCTCCGGCGTGGGCGAGAGAACACGCCAGAGCGGTGCGCCCGGCCCACCCTGATACTTTGTCGTCAGAACACGGTTTGCTCCGTCGTAGGTGTAAGTAATCCGTTGGCCTTTGGCGTCGATACTCTCGGATAGATTGGCGGCCTCATCGTAGACCCAGCGCGTGGTCCCCCGGTCAGGGTCGCTCATCAGCGTGCGCCGCTTCAACCCATCATAAACGAAAGTTCTCGCATTGTTTTGGGAATCGATGACCCGCAAGAGTTGATCATTGACGTCGTACTCGCAGCGCGTGGTCCACCGGCGCGTTTCCGCGCTGGGCGTGCCGTTGTCGTTGAGCCGGGACGATTCATCGACCTGAACAAGGCGATTGAGGCCGTCGTAGAAGTAACATGAGGGGAGGCCGAAATGTGAGGAGGCGGGATCATTTCTTTCCTCATCGTAAATGATGGTCGCCAGCGGCTCGAAAGTGGTGCGCTGGAGGGTGCCGTCGGTGTTGGTAGCCGCTATTTCCCGCAACAAGGCGTCGAAGGCGGTTTGGGTCACCGGGGCGCTGCTCAAAGGGAGCGTGGCCAGGCTGCCGCCTTGATGAAACTGACCTGTCCAGCCGGGCGATTCGATATTTTCGAAAGCAAGCACCGCATCCGACTCGCCAGTCAGCGTGGTAAAGAAGGGGTTCAATTGGTAAAAGGGCTGCTGGCGTGCGTTGAAGCGGACCGCCCCAGTTACCGTTGCTCTGGCAGCGGAGGTCCCGGAAGCAGGTTCAGCTTCCTGTTTGGTCATCAGAAGGCGGCTCAAGCCATCGAAAAGCTGGCGAGAGCGGCAATAGTGGTCGAGCCGGCTGAGTCCGGCCAGACCGGGAGTTCTGTCGAGGCGCCGGGTCTCGATGTAGTTGACCAGGCGATCCCCGTTAACCGGCTGCCTCAGGACGTATTCAAATTCCTGGCTTGGGTACTCCGGAGCGTCACCTGGTTTATAGATGCGCGTTAAGCGGGCTAAGGCGTCGTTGGTGTAGCCGGACACGTGGCCATTGAAATCGGTAGAATTGATGTGAACGCCGAAGCCCTCGTCATAGGAAGCCTGATACACGAGCGGGGCGCCGCCGAGGCCAACATGGATGGTTTCCCGAACCGGAAAAGAGTGAAATCGCTGGTCAAAGGCGATCTCCCGGACGTGTCCTGCGGCCAAATCCACCGCGCCTCCCGGGGCAGCCGCCAATGGATCGAGGGTGGCAGTCACGTTACCATAAAGGTCATACTGGCTCCGCATTGACTGCACGAATGCCGTGGGATTTCCAGGATCCTTCCAAGCGCGGTTCAAGGTCAAATTCCCGACGCTCACGCTGCCCCAGTTTTCTGCGGAAAAAGTCTCATCATCGTAGAAAGAGTCCTGACGTGAAATGGTGGCTCCCTGGCCGTTCAAAATCTTCTGACGCGACACGCATCGTAGGAGCCACGCGTTGGTGTTGATCGCATATTCCGTAACCGTTATGCGCTCGTCTCCGGCAGCCAGACGGTCGCCGCTTTGCACGATGCCATAGTTTGCGTTGGTGGTGACGTTGCCGAATTGGTCATAGGAATATTCCGCTTCGAGTCGTTTCTCGGTTCCGCGCCCCAGTTCCTTTATCGCCCGCGTTGTGGCGACTGGATGAACAAAGGTGACATTGGTTCCGTTTGTTCCAGTAAAGAGCACCCGGGGCGGAGCGGTCCAAGTCGTGGTTTCATCCCAGAATACCGCGCCGTCCTCCTGCTGTGCCATTACCCGGAGCAGCCGGCCTTTCAGGGCCTCGTGATACCGGCCGGTGTCGAAGTAGGAGCGAGTCACGAGCGTGGGCGCTGTATCGTCGCCGACCTCCGTCTGCTCTGCGCAACCAAAACCGCGAAACTGCTTTTCGTCCGGGTCGTAATAGCCGTCGTGGTAACGATAGTTACTCACATACCAATGCCCCATTGAATCGCCGTTGGTGACTGCGCTAACCACGGTGACAGGGAACGGCATCGGGTCAGGCCACGGCTGCCCCGCGCCGGCGTCATCCAGCGCGAACTTCGTGGAAGGTTCGTAGCCGATCAGCGTCACTCGCCCAATACCATTGGAAATCGCCACCAGCATATTCGGCGCCGGGGCCGAGCCCAGGATCTCACCGATGTCCACCGTGCGCAGACGCGGCGTCGAGTACTGATCCGCATAGATGAGATCGGTGGTCCCGTTCCCGTTCAGGTCTGCCCAACGGATCGCAGTATTGAGCCCGATCCCGGTCGGCATGCCGGCGATGGTCTTACGGCCGCTCAACGTGTAGTTGCCCAGGCTGAGCCAATACCAGAGCTCGCCGGGAGCCGCGCGTTCCAGCACCAGATCAGCCAACCCGTCGCCATTGATATCCGTCAGCTTGGCCTTTTGGACCTGCGCATCATCCAGAGGGCCGTCAGGGATGGTTATACTCACAAGCCCGGCAAAGTGCCCATAGCCCAACCCCGCAGTGACTTCTACGCTCGCAGGCCGAATCCTCGCGATATCCGGCACGCGGTCCCCGTTCAAGTCCGCAATTTGGACGGCAGGCTGTGAGAAATCAAAGACCGTGTCTGGCATAACTGTGACGCGTTCGGAGTATTGATTTCCGCCGAGATTAAACCAGATCTGGTATTGGATTCCGTCACCCCGGATCAGGTCCATGCGCTTGTCGAAGTCGATGTCGGCGGTGCGAACATCTGCTACGCCGAAAGGAGCAGGCGGCAGGAAGTCGCCCGCGGACATGGGGCTGCGCTCGCCCCAGCCGACGCGGCTCTTGTTTGGGAAATAAAAGACCGAACCGTCCGCTGCTTTATGCACCAGGTCCGACACTCCGTCTCCGTCCATGTCCGCCAGGTGCGTCGCGGCTTCATCGAGAGAGAAGTTGAACGGGTCGCCTGAGAGCGAATCCATTTGCAGCGGCGAGGCCCAACGGATCACCCGTTGTCCCTGGTCCAGCGTTTCACCGAGATTGAGGCACGCCTGGTGAGCGGCGCCGCCGGTCCGCAGGATGTCGGGCAGCCCGTCGCCGTTCAGATCGGCCAACTCGGCCAATTCATTGTCCATGACCAAGGCTGGCTCGTTTGCGGCACCAATTTCTTTGCCTGCGGCGGAAAGAAGGTCCGGGGGATCACACACAACATAACCAAAACTCGCAGGCGGCAGCGAAGTTGTTCCGTCGGCTCCAATCAGCCGAATGCTGGCCAGCAGCGACCAGTGCGAGTTCGTCCCGGCGTACTCTGAGTATTTCAGCTCATAGATACGGTTCAGGTTGTCCGCGATCCCGTCACCGTTGAAATCTCCCTGTTGATGGCCCGCCAGCGTCGGGCCCTGGGTGCCCACGAAGATCCGCTTCAGACGCTTGCCGGTCCGCACGACGAAGCCGGCCCGGCAATCCTCAAACCAATCAGGTCGGTCTTCATAGCTGAACGTGACAAAGTGAAAGTTCTCCCAAGGAGGAGCGCCCGGGCCATAGGAGATGCTGGCCAGGTATTTCTGGTTGACATTTTGAAGGCCCGGATAGGCAGCGTAACTATAGACAATCACGCTGCCATGGGTGTCGGTTTCTTTCTCCAGCAACCATGAGAAAACGTGACCTGTAACTGGATCCAGGATGCAAGCATTTGTCGTCCGTCCAAATTCCTGGCGAGTACCGTTTGGTAGCGTCGCTTCCCAATAGCTGCTCAACTGGCGGTAGCGAACGAAAGCCCCTTCATTTTTGCAGAACCAATAACCATCAGCCTGCGGTACCAGTTCCTCCCGATTGCTGTCCAGGTAACTGTCCGGACGCGGAAACCCAACGTTCTCGCCGTAGGTGGGAATTCCCCGGTCGGTCTTTCGTTGCACCGATCCGACACCAATCAGCCAGCCATACCCGAACGGTCCGTTAGCTGCGCCAGCCTCATAGTTCAGACTGAGGGACGGGGCATGGCCGGCAGTGCCCGGCGGCAGCTTCAGCGCCACGCTGTACTTGGCGGTTCCCGTGTTGAGCGCCGGCTGAAAGGACTCCCCCAATCCCTCAATTGACCCTGGCCCCTTCGGCAAAGATATTGTGTTTGGCGAGACACCGTTTTTGTCAGCGGCCAGTGCCACGGCCGGGCCAAGGAATCCCGGCGAAAAGGACACCCATGCGATGCCGAGGGCAAGCAGCCCTTTCACCCCACGCCCGGCGGAGACGCGCGGCTGGAGAGGATGCCTCCTCGAACTCTCACATGTGGCAGCTAAACTCATCGTTTTTCAACATCCGGCCACCCATGTAATGCGCGTCACTTGCCACGCTTCAACGATTTATCGCTTCAACGCCTTGACGCTTTTACGCTCCCACGGTTTCAGGCTTCAACGCCGGCTAATTCCCCGCGTACGAATACGTCTGAAAGAAGATCTTGATGTCAGTGACGCCGTTGCCATCGCGCACGCCGTTAACCAGGCTGCCATTGATGAACCGTTGGAGCCCTTCAGCGCGATCGGAGTGCAGCGTCCCCGCGGGAATGATGAGCAACCAGTCCGTATTCCAGACTGACCGGCCGATGAGCCGCGAGTTGTTAATGGTTTCGGCTGGAGTGAAGCTGCCGCTATCGTGGTAGGCGCGGAAGCTGGCGAACTTCCGAATCTCGCCCAGAGTGCCTATCAGCGAGTCATTGAGCGGGATCCAACCGGGATTGTTCAGGTCGGTCGAGCTGAGCGGGAACGGCACGGGCAGCAGTTGGTCCATGATCTTCCACTCGCGCGTGACGCCCTGGTTGCCCGTGGGCGACCGCATCACATCGCTGCCGACCGGAACGAGGTAAACGCGCGGTGTGTTAATCATGCCGCTGCCCAGGTTGTTATAATTGGCAAACCAGACACCGACAGAGCGAACCTTGGTGGCGAAATGAGACGAATCGTAGCTATTATCGCCACCGCCGGCCGGCCAACCGAAGAAGTTCTCACCGAAATTAATCGTTGATCCGAAGCGGATTACGACTCCAGGCTCCTGCGGCAGGCTGGGGCTAAAGGGAATACAGTAGCGCTGGAACTCGGGGATATCGAAAAGATTGGAGACGATCGAGCGGGTCAGGACCTCGCGCCAAGTGCTGCTCGCCAGGCGGCTGGTGGCGTTCGTTTGCACGCGGAAAAGTTCCTGCCGCAAGGAGAAGCGCCCGGTCTCGGTGTCCGGGTTGTTGAAACCCAGTTGGGTCTTCAGCACGAGGTCCCAATTAAGGAACATTCGCGCCATAGGATCGGCCAAGCCGGCGTCGCCCGAGCCTGTGCCCGTCATGGGCTGGCCGCCCTGAATAAGTCCGATAGTCCTCGATCGAACCACGTTATTAATAAAATCGGCGCCCGGTTTCCGGGAGTCGCCTTCCCGCAGGTTGGTCTCGAAGTCGTAGGCCTTGGCGGCGAGGAACACATACATCGCCGCGAGGTCAAACTGCGCACGATATTTCTGCAAGGCGTCATTTCGGAAGATCCGAAAGGCCATGTCTTTGTAACGGTACGCCTGGACCTGGGCGGCGGTCTGCTGGCGGAAACGGAGCCGGTCTTCCAACAGCCGCTGCCCGCGCGTTAGAGCGGCGCGGTAGTTACCGGCTGCCTGCTGGCTCGCCTCAACAGTGTTGTACAATTCAAGCCGGAGGGAGGCCTCCTGGCGGACCAACTGTTGGAGCAAGGCAATCTGCTGTAGCACCGCCTGTTCCTGGCGAAGGGTCGTCAAGCGGAGATTGGTATCAGCCTGTGCGATCTCTTTCGCCTGTTGATAGTCCAACTCGTCGAGACCCGCGGAGTCGGCCGAAGTCTCAAAGATCGCGGCCATCACTGAACCCGACAACAGAGCACCGCCGCGCACCACCGAGGTAGCATCCATTGCCACCCCAACGGTCAGGGGCATGAATTCCGCGATGGCAGAGGCCATAGCAAGTTGGGCGCGGGCGTAGCCACGGCAATAGAATTGCAGATTCCGGCAGTCATAGATCTGCGAGTTAAGGGATTGCTGTGTGGCTCGGCTCTCATTCAACACCGCGATCTCATTCGCGTTGATGGCGTAAGTTGCCGCGAGCAAATCGGCCTGGTCCTGGATCTGCGACATCAGATTGTCGTACTCAACCAGCGCCTTTTCGAGGCGCAGCCGGCTCAAGATGAGATCGCCCAGGCTCCGCTGGATTTCGCCCGGCGCGCGGCGGGTGGTCCAGGAGGTGGGCTTCACAAACTCGCGCGTATTTTCCGCCACATTGAAGAACACCTGTTTCGGGGCGGCGGTCACGCTGCCGTCGGCACCAACAATCGGATCGGAGAGCAGCACAGCGACCATGCGCGTAGGTTGGGAAACCTGGGCGGTCCATTCACGCGAATCAACATAGCTGAAGTGGTACAAATCCGGCCCCTCGTAGCCGGTCGGGTAGGTGCCGGAAGCGCCGATGTCTTCGGGATATGGATAGCCGAAGATTTCGATCAACCGATTCTTAAAGTCCGCCTCTCGATCGGTGACATTTTTCTGAAACTCGGCGATGCTGTCCGCCTGGCGCCGGAGAATCTGCGTGGAATTGTTGGCGTGATTGAACACGGCGATCGCATTATTGAGGCCTTTTACCGCGCGATCGTAGATCTGTTCGAAATGTGTCTTGCCCGCGTCGATGTCAGTCGGACTGATGTCGAACGGCACGACGTTTCGCACGAGTCCAAGAGGATTCAGTCCCATATCCGCCTTGTCCACCTGCTCCTGGATATCCTGGAAAGCGGCGCCGATGTCACGCAACTCGGTGACGCTGGTGCGATCGACTTTCTGAATCCCGGTGTTGGTGCTGACTTCGGGCAGGACTGCATTAGCTACGACCCAGTCGAAGAAGGCGCCCTGGCCAGCACGGCTGCCCCACTCAGCCATACCCCAGGCACGGTTCGTGTTCGAGTCCTGGTAGCCCTGCCACTGACCACTCGGGCTTTCGGTGTAAAACGAGCGATAGGTCTGGTTGACGATTTCGGCACCCGTCCGAGCCCGGGCGGCCGCCGCCTTCGCAAACTTGCGTTCGTCGTAGAAGTCCACGGACACAGGCATGCCGCCGACCAGAACGGCCTCGATGCGCGGCACCCAGGTGAAGTTAGTGTTCCGAAGCAGACGGTAGTAACCTTTGATGGCAGAGAGATAATGCCCCCAGGCGTCTCCGTGGCCTTGAGGATAGATCTTCTGCGCGTCGGCTTCGTCAATCGTGCCATCGCCGTTTACATCACGAATGTCGTAGTTGAGGTTGTAGGCGACTTCCCCGCCGTTGATGTCGCCGGTGAAATTCCAGACCAGCCGGTTGTAGTACGGGTAGACTTTCACGCCCGGTAGCAAGCGATCGTCGCGCCCGCGCAGCAAATCGAGCTCTTCTTCGAGAAGCGAAGCCGTCTGGTTCTGGAAGCAATGAATCGACGATGCCTCCGAGCCATAGGTTGGATCCGAAGTTCCGAAGCCGATGGTCGGGTCGGCCGCGTCCGCGTAGGCTTCGTTTCCCAGCAGCATGTAGAGATCCGAAATCCGCCCCGCCACCAGCAACAAAGCATCGTTGGCCGGCGGGTAGTTGACGGGGGGCAAACCCTCAATGCTCAGGTCGATGCCGCGGTTCAAAACAGTTTCATAGATCTCGATCAGGCCAAGGCTGTTAGCGGCCTGGGGATCGAGCGGCACATTTCCCGACCAGCGCGGGCCGGCCTGGCTGATCATATTGACGATCGTGTTGACCGTGGAGTTCTCATAGTCCCGGAACCGCTGCTCGAACGGGTTGATGCCCGCCAGCACACGCTTGATCCAGCCCTCCGCCAATTGAGGCTCGGTCCAGGCGCTCCATCCCGTGCCGCAAGGACCACTGGCGGCCGGCCTGTAACGGCAGAGGAAGTAATTGTCGCTCAGGGTGAACAACCCGGGCCCTTCAATGGTGATGTCAAGGGCGCCAGTCCCGTTGGCGGGTGTGGGATTGTAGAAGAGCCAATTCTCCGGCGCCACACCTGTCTGCGGCAGTCCGTCTGTCCCCGGCGGCAGTGTGCGCCATTCGAAAATATAGTTATCTGCCTTGCCGGCAAAATCGCCGCTGTGCCGCAACGTTATCTTCTCGTCAAAGGGATTCTCCGAAAACAACACCTTCAGCTCGCCCTTGTACAGCGGACAGGAGACCTTGATGATCTGCAGGCTAACGGGGCCGGTAGGGATAGGGTTGGTGTAGTTGTTGTTCAAGGCCAGCGTGACGTATCCAACTCCGGTTGCCAGCCCAGCGGTGAGCGCCAGCGGTTGGTTGAACGGCTGATTGGGAGCGACCTCCCAAACGTTAGCGGCAACCGCCTTGAGCTGACCAACCGCAGTGCGGAACGTGCCATTCATGCTGAGCGCGATCAGCGAGTCGTAATCGCGGTCGGTGAGCACATTCAACAACAGATACCCCTGGGGTTCCTCGATGCCGGTGGTTTCGCGAAATTCTCCGGTTAGACGCAGCTTAAACGTCGGCGAGCCCTCATACCAAACGCGGGAACGCAAATTGGGAGGAAGGTCGATGAAGTAGAGCTTACCGGCCCGATTGGCGGTGCGGATTTCCGGGGGAAGCTGGGCCAGGTTGGCCTCGCGAATAAGTGTTGGGTCGATTAGCTTCACACTACTGCCTCCGCCCTGAGCAACCGACTGCTGATAGATGATTTGCACACTCGGTTGCAGGGCGATGTCGGGGAGACCCCGTTTCGCCTTCACCAACGACTCGCCCACGCGCAATTCGGGCGTGTCCGCAGGCCAGGAAACAGTATAGTTGATGTTCACGGGCACTGTCGGGGAGCCGGCATAAAGGTCCAGCCACGGAACGTGTGCTCCCAAGCCGGGAGGGCTCGCACCGGGGAAGAAGAAGCCGGGCTGCACCGGGTAGAAGTAGCGCATGACGATGCCGGCCGTTCCGCCATTGTTGCCGGCTGATTTCGCCCAGTAGTCCAGGTTGCGGTCGCGCCAGTACGGCCCGGAAACGCCGGCGTTCTCCTCGCACAATGGGGCCAATGTGCTCAGCGGGAAAGGCGGTTGAATCAGCTTTCCCGCCTCGCCGGAATATTGGAAGAAATACGGGGCTTCCTCGGCTAAGACCCGATAGAGCCGGTAGTGCCAGCGGTCAATTGCATCGCGGTACTTCATCAGGACGAACGGCTCGGAAGTCGACGGCGTTCCCAAGTCACTGCGCAAAGCGAAGATGCCCATGCCGTTGTCGACCAGTTGCATCAAGGCATGCTCGTCGTTGGGGTTGAAACCAGGCAACGCCGGGTCGTTCTGATAATAGAAACGGAAGTTCCGGTAGGTGTCACCGTCGATGCCGCCGGTTCCGCGCTGGCTGGCAATAATGATCTTGTCGCTGACCACGCCAGGCCAGTCGGCGATGTATCGTTTCACCAGCGAAGGCCACTGGACCCCCTGGTTCATATTATACCACCAGACCTCGAGCGGGCCCTTGTTGACGGCGAAGATCTGGCCAGTCTGAAACGCCGGCGGGTCATTCGTGGTTCCATCATAGATCTCCCAGTCGTAGCGGTCACCGTAGGGGAGATAAATGTAGCCCGGCCGCGGTCCCTGGTGATAAGGGTCGGTGATCTCGCCGCCTATATCCCTGGGGAGTTGGCTGAGGTTGAAAAAGGCGCCGTCATCATGCCACACCGTCCGCACGACCTGGAACATAACGATATTGGAGGGCGCATATTTGAGCAGCGACCAGCCAGGGCTGGTGGTCCAAAAGCGGTTGTTGGAAACCTGTTGGGCGTGACTGGCCGGTTCCTGGAAGGACATAAGCGTCCCCGAGTACTCTGGCGGAAGGTCAACGACCGGTCCTTGCGGAGCGGAACTGGCACGGACATAGCGGTTATACCTGGCCGGGTCGTTGACCGGCCAATCAGCCCGGTAACGATGCATTTCATAGGGCCAGGCGACATTGAGCACTCCTAAACGCATGAAAAACACCTCGATCTGGGTGTCGCTCGTAGTCCGGCGGACCGCGAACACGTCGCTGTACATCCGGCCTTCCACCGTGTGTTGGTATGCGTAATTGTCCGGAGCCAGTCCGCGCGAGACGATATTGGTGGTTTTGTCGGACGGCGTAGCATTGGGTAGTAACTGCGCGCCGATGAAGTCGTCCGTCAGGAAATCAGGCATGTAAGGGCGCACATCCACAAGCTGGAGAGCAAAGACGTTGGTCTGAGGGAACGTGTCATACTGGATGAGCACCCGGCCAGTCAGGTTCGACGCCATGAGATTGCGGCTGGCCGGTTCCATTGACATGTAGGCCGGGGTGATGTTGGTGTTGTAATGGATCCGGACATTGATCGGCGGCTCGGGCATCTTCACAAACGGCGCCTTGGTCACCGAACCCACCGCGTCGTGAGTGATGTAAATGCGCCTGGCCAGTTCCTCAAAATTCGCGGGCCACACAGCCGTATAGCGGTGCATTTCATAAGGCCAAACGAGGTTCTGCAAGCCCCAGCGTCTCCAAAAGACCTCGATCTGATCGTCCGCACTAGTGGGGCGAACCGCAAAGACCTGGCCGTCCAACGGGCCGTAGCCGATTTGATACGCATAAGGTGGACTGGCGGAGAGACCACGCGAGACATAGGGCCTGGCGGTGTTCGTCACGGTCGCGTTCGGAGCCAGGAAAGCGCCGATCCCGGCCTGGGTGACCTGGTCCGCTTGAAACTGCCGGATCTCCACGAGTTCGATGCCCATAAAGGCGCCGGTAGCGCGGTTGGTGTATTCGAGGATGATTGTGCCTTCGTAATTTGTCGCGTGGAGCTGGTTGCCGGCCAGCCATACCGCAGTGGGATTAGGAATAGCAGAATTTGGGTGCACGACCACTCCGGGGCCGGTGCTGAAGTCAACTGTGGGCGCCCCAGTAGGCACGCCGGAGTTGTCCTCCGTCCAATAGATCGCCATCGGCTCTTTAACGGGCATGCCGGAAATAAAGTAGCGGTTAGTAACCACCGGAACACCCGAGGCGTTCTTCCAGATCACCGTCGCGAAGCCGGCCTCATTGGCGAAGAGCTTTTGGGCTGACGCGACATAGAAGAACTTGGCGCTCGGGTCAAACTCCGGAGCGAACGCCAGGCTGGCGCCTGGAGGCACGGTGATTTCCTGGCCCACCTGAAAGTCCGGCACCTTGAAAACGTCGCCGGCCGCTGGCTGGCCAAAGGAGACTCTCGTAAGGTAGAGGTTTCCGTCATTCGGCGTTGAGGCGACACCGGTCGGTCCGATGTTCCCGCCAAAGATCGAGACGGCGAGGTTTGTTCCTGTGAGTGTCACCCCCGGCACGGCCGGCGCCGGGTGGTACGCGACATTCCGGTAATCCGAGAGGCCAAGGTTCACACTGGCTGCCTGAACTCGCGACTGGGCGACTGGCGCCGTTGCCAGTGCCGCCAGAAATAGCAATCGCCACCTGGCGCCCCGCCGCCATTTTCGAGAGGTTTCCTCGGTTTTCATAACCTAATTCTCCCGCGCCAAACCCGCGAGCGCTTATTGACGGTCCTGCTTCAATCCGGACACCAGGCGCTTCAACTCGTCGAGCTCGTTCTTTAGAGTTTCGAGTTGGGTTTGCTGGGCGTTGAGCCGCTTCTGCTGGTCTTTGATGATCTCGTTCGAATAGAGGACGATCTTGGCGTAGTCGATCGAATCCGGGCGACCTTGTTCGTCGTAGATCGTGACTGATTTCAGCCCGGCCTGATCCAAATCCTCCGCGATATAGCCCACTTCCCACCGCTTTGAACCCTCACCGCGGGTGTATCTCTTGGGTTCGATTTTCAGAACATTATAAGCGTCTTCCTGAAGCGGCTGGATGTGGTACTTGTAGCGCTGGGATGAGCTGGTGCGAATCAAGCGTTTGGTGTCGGAATCCCAGACAATGGGATAAGTTGTTCCTGGTAAAATAGTATAGGTGTTAGTGACATAGAGGGAACCCGAGATGCCTAAGGCACCACCGATGAGAGAAAGGCGTGATTGGAAGGGTACTAGTTGAAGTGATACGGTATAAGGGTCGTAGCCATCGCCAGTAGCCGTAAATACGATGCTGGGGTCGGCGGCCTCCGGGTCGGAAGTCATATTCCGGCCTGATTGCAGAACCAAACTACCAGCCGAAGAACCGAACACGGCAAAACTCGGAGTTACAATCGAGGCAGGGTCCGTTCTGGAACCATTGATCCGCAGCGTGCCTGTTATTGTGCCGGGGCTCCAGGTCCCGAGCCCCACCTCGCCACTGGAGTTCACGGAAAGCGCTGTCGTGACCGAGCCGTCTTTCGTTAGCTTGCTCAGGCTGCTGATGTGCGAAGCGTAAACAGCACCCGCCCCGATATGATTAGACCGGACTGATCCGTTGGCGAGGTCCGAGCTGGCTATAGTTCCATCCAGAATCTGCACGGAGGTGACACTACCGTCCGCGATCTTTCCGCCTGAGATCTTGCCCGTCGCAGGATTGCCGCCGTCGAAGACGGCGTTCCAGTTCGTGCCCCCCAGCTTGTCCGCGTTCAGCGCGAACGGCGCGCTGAGGATTTGCTGCCGGGGAGCAATCGGCGGGTTGCTGCCGACCCGGATCTCGAGGTAGCGCGGATGGCCATCGAACGCGTTGGCCACCGGGAGGCCGTTGGTATCCGCAGGCCCCAGGATCAGGTTAAAATACCCGTTCACCACCGGGACCTTGGCTCCGTGACCCGGCAAACCCTGGCCGTCAAAAACCTGCGGTCCCCACTTGAGGGCGCCCGACGTCGCCGCGTCGTACAGGGACATAGTTAGTGTGTATTCGCCAGTCGGCAGGGGCGTGCCGGCGGAATCGAGCAACTGGCCCTGGTAGTTCACGAGTGAGGGCACGGTTTGCCCAAGCAATGCCATCGGAACGAGGATGCAGGCCAATACATGCAGGTACTTCTTCATAAGGTTTTACCTTTCTTTCTGTCCCATTTCGCGTTGGTTAAACGGTTTTATCCAAAAGCTGCGGCCTAATAGCCGGCGTTCAAGGTTCCCACGTGGGAAGCCAGGTTGAGGCGGAAAGTGCCCTGGAGGTAGATGCTGGCTTTGTGAAGGCCGCGAATCGTTTCACGGTAGATGCCACCTAGTTGGTTGTCGCCCCATCCGGCAATGGTCAGCCCATCGGGATCCTGCGCCGTGAACTCGAGTTGGAGCTGGCGGTTAACCGTGAACGACTCCCTGCCTTCGGGCAGTTTTTGTTCATATCGTTCGTCCAGGTTGTTGTGGTCCGGATGAAAGGCGTGTTTGAAGGGGTTGAGAGCGTCATCATAGCTGAGCGGAATGGCACAGGAGAGGGTCGCCTGGCTGGTGGTCATCGCGAGCGGCGCGCGAAAACCGAACGCGGCCGAACTGAAGCGCCGGGCGACAGGTGTACCATCGCGGAGCGCCGCCCCGGTGAGGTTGGGGATCTGAGCGACCAGGGCCTCGTCGGTAATGAGCACGAACCGGCCTGGCTGGTCCACGATGTATCTGCCCGGATACACGGGATCGGGCTTAAGAGAACCTTCCTGGAACATCTGGAGCACGCGCTGCATCACACGCACGGTGCGGTTGGTGTCCATGTGCAACAACAGGCGAAATCGGAACTCAGCCGGAGTGGCCCTCGGCAGCGCTGGATCGAAAGAAGCCGGCTGGCTGACCTGTTTGACGGTTACATTGCCGACCCACAAACCGGGACGCAGCGGGAGTTCGTCGCCGAGCAGCTTAGGTCGGACGCCATTGCTGGCGGCTTGCGCGGCGGGACTGGAGAGATCCTGGAATCCCTGCGCGGTAACGGGCAGCAGCAGCCGCGTCGTATTAGCGGCTTCTGTCACTTCCAGCAGCGACTGGTAAAGAGCGCCGGCTGGCCCCAACGGGCCGGCATACGGAACCATGTCCGCGCGCCGCACCGCGAGGCGCAATGTCCATTCACTCCCCGGCGGCAGGTTGGAGTAAACGATCTGGGCAGGCAGGTTGGTCCACCCGAACTGGTTTGTGATCTGGTTACTGTACCAGTACGAAAGCGGGACGCTGCCGGCCAGCGCCGGCTCGTCGGCGGTATAGGCGGGATCCGATGCTAACGTCCTGATAATGACAGTTTTGGTGGTAGCTGAGCGGTTCTTTATCCGGAGCGGTTGTTCCGGTACCGTCCGCCCGAAATCGACTCCGGTGCTCTGGTCGAGCGTCACCTCCAAAGGACCGGGATAGTCGAGGCGGCCCTGCATGCGAATCCAGAACGCCTCGCCGCTTTTCATAGGCGAGGTTGTGGGGATTTGCTCCCAGGCGCCGAGTGTGCTCAACCGGTAAACCGGGCCATTGACATGGTTGGTGGACCCGCTGAAGAAGCTTGCGAAGGTGGAAGGGGAGGCCAACGGCAAGCTGAAGCCGACGTAGTTCAGCGATTCGGTCAGCCACGTGGGCCGGCGCAACCTCGCCAGGCCGTGGATTACCCAGTTGGTGGGAGAGGCATTGTCCGCCAGCTTGACCAGGTAGCACTTTCCCGCCTGCAGCGCAAAGAGGGTGATGTCGCCGGCCAATTCATGCCCCGGGGGCACGTAGAAACCCCAGTCGGCGTTGGTATAGCTGAGCGAGTTCGGGTCCTGGATAAACTGCGCTGAACTGAAGCGCTTGTTCCAGGCGAACACCCGCTCGACCGGCAGCCCCGAGAATTGCGCATCGCACTCCTCGGGCTTCGGTTGGACCTCGAGGTAGACGGCATTCCATCCCGGTCGCAGGGCTACGGTCTGGGTCGTCCATTGCGCCAACACATCGCCGCAGCCCAACGCCCACGCCGCCAGCACCAAACCCGATCTTATGGCTTTACTCATGGCTTCCTCCCCTCCCGTCAGTATTGAACGCGCAACCGGTAGAAATACGGGCCAGGGTCGACCGCTGACGCATCCCGAACCGAATTCATCGGGGGCGTCGCCTGGATCCCCGTTTGCAGGTCAACGAACCCCCCGGGCAGGTTTGTCGAACGCTGCAGAACATACGTCCGGTTGCTTATGCTGGACCATTCCACGCTCAAACCCCCAACCGGGTCCGGCAGAATCCGAATAAAGGCAAAAACTGAATTCCGGTCGGTGGGGTTTGTCCCGGCCCGATACTCGGCCAGGTTCGACATTCCGTCCCCGTCCGGATCCGCGTTCGGGTCGCCATTTCCGCCAAAATACAGGGCCTCCCACCAGTCGGGTAACCCGTCTCCGTCGCTGTCCACGTCGGCCCGCTGCAACACCAGGTCCACACGCTCGATCTTCCCACGGGCCGTCATTGGCAGGGCGAAGCTGGCTTGAGCTGTGTTCACCAGGTAGATCGGCTGGCCATCAAGCAACACGTTCGTCCGCGCGTAAGACAACGCGGGGCTGGCGAGTCGCAAAACGTTACTCGAAGCCAGCAAGCCGCCGACTTCGCTCTCGCAAGGAACAATTAACAGGTAAGAGAACTGGTCGTGCAGGTTCGTCAGCGCGGTCGTAACAGTCACCGGGTTCCCCCCGCCAACGGGCCGGAACGTCCACGTCAGCGTGCCCGAGGTCAGCCGGACGTCCTGCCCGCCCGCCGTATTGCGGACCGTGCCATACAGAACCAGGCCCGGCTCCGGAATGCCCTCCGCAAATGCCAGACAGGTGGTGAGAAGAGATAGCGCGGCCGGAGGCACGACCTTTGCCCAGAAATCCCGAAAAATCCCGTTCATAGGATAATGGAGTTACGGCTACTGAGCCCCTTCCTATCAAAAGCCGTTTTCGATGTCAATAGTTTATTTTGAGGTGTTTAACACGAGTATTCACTGTGCTTATATATGTAAGCAGGGGCCCTAAAGAAAGTATCCCCTTCGGGCCGGGGGACCTCTGCCGGGCCGCCCGTCCGAGGAGCGTGATCGAACCCGGGCGCGGCCGGACGGCGTCGGGGGACGATCGGAGGGGCAGCCCGGGAAAACGGGGCGACGGCGGCTCAGCGGCCGGGGTTGATTCGCATATCTAATGCACACTATTAATGTGACAAAAAACTACGCCCGCGGACTTGCATCCCCCACCCGCGCATACTACTAGTTGCTGGCACAGCGACCAACGATTTGAACCGGGGTGCTGCTTGCCGGCTGGTTTTGAGCTTGTCCGAATTTGTGATGAAGAGAACAATTGACGGTTACTGCTAATGCACATTAATGGCCGACGTTGCGCCGCCACGCGGCGTCTAATTTATCCGGGAATGCTGGTCGCCGGGCGCTGAGCGGCATGTCAGCCATCTTCCCCAAATGGACGAACCGGCTGCCGGTGCCCGTGATCGCGGGCACGGTGCTGGTGAGCGGCGCTCTGGTGGCTGGCGCCTGGTATTACCTGACGCCGAAGTACTCGCGGGTGGGGTATCAGCCGATTCAACCGGTAGCGTTCTCGCACGCGACGCATGCCGGGCAACTCGGGATGGACTGTCGCTATTGCCACAACGCGGTCGAAAAATCCTGGTATTCGAACATTCCGGCCACTTCGACGTGCATGAACTGCCACAACCAAGTGTTGAAGGACGACCCGCGCCTGGCTCTGGTGCGCGACAGCGCCAGATCAGGCCAGCCGATACCGTGGATCCAGATACACCGGGTGCCGGATTTTGTTTATTTCAACCACTCCGTTCACGTAGACCGCGGCATTAGTTGCGTCGAATGCCACGGCCCGGTGAACAAGATGGACGAGGTTTATCATTTCCAGCCGCTCAGCATGACGTTTTGCCTGGAGTGCCATCGGCATCCGGAGATGAAGCTGCGGCCGCTGGACAAGATCACCGATTTGGACTGGAAACCACAATCGCCGCAAAAACAGAAGGAATTCGGCTTGAAAGCGATGGGCCAGTGGAAAGTTGAATCGCTGCAGAACTGCTCCGCATGCCACCGATGAAAGCGAACCTGGCAAACGGTCGCAAGTATTGGCGCAGCCTCGACGAGCTGGGCGACACGGCCGAATTTCGAGAGTGGATCGAGAACGAATTCCCCGCGGGGGCGAGCGAGCTGAGCGACCCCGTAACGCGGCGGCATTTCATGAAGATCATGTCGGCCTCCTTCCTGTTGGCGGGCGCGGGGCTGGCGAGCACCGGCTGCCGGCGGCCGGTGGAGAAGATCGAGCCGTTCGGCAAGATGCCGCAAAACTACCTGCACGGGGTGCCGCAATATTATGCGACGGCGATGCCCTCGCCTGGCGGCGCGATTCCCCTGGTCGTGAAATCCAACGACGGGCGACCCACAAAAATAGAAGGCAACTCGCTGATTCCGGATAGCAACGGCGGGACGGACCGTTACGCCCAGGCGTCGATCCTGAACCTCTACGATCCCGACCGGGCGTTGCGGTTTACGCGCAACGGCCAGAATGTGCCGGCCGAGGAAGCGATCGATTTTCTGACACAGCTTTCGCGGACCGCCCAGGGGAACGGCGGGCAGGGCTTGAGCTTCCTCCTCGAGCGGGATACTTCCCCGTCGCGCGCCCGGCTGGAGAAACTCCTCCGGCAGAAGCTGCCGAAGGCCAGGTGGCATGCTTATGAGCCGGTGGACCTTGACATTCACCGCCGTGCCGCTTCGCTGGCCTTTGGCCAGCCCGTCAAAGCGCGCTACGCTTTTGACAAGGCTGATGTAGTTGTTTCGCTCGATTGCGACTTCCTGGGCTCCGAAGATGATGTCCAGAATCACATCCGGCGGTTTGCGAGCCGCCGGCAGCTTGAGAAACCCGAGGATTCGCTCAACCGGCTCTACATCGTTGAAACCCTGATGAGTGTGACAGGTTTCTCGGCTGACCACCGGTTGCGCTTGCCGCCGAGCATGGTGCTCCAGGCGGCGACGGCGCTGGCCAGTCACCTCCAGCCTGACGGGGTTGCCGATTTGCAGAATGTCGCCAGGCTGCCGCAAAGCGCGCCCAAGGCCGCGGACGAATGGCTGGCGGGTTGCGCGCGGGATTTGGCGGCCAATCGCGGCAAGTCCCTCGTGGTCGCCGGACACCGGCAGCCGCTAGCCGTTCATTTGCTCGCGCACGCGATGAATGCGGCTCTCGGCAATGTTGGCAGAACGGTGGTCTTTCATGACGCGCCGACGGACACCTACGAAGGCATCGGGCAGTTGGCGCAGGCGCTGAATGGGGGACTGGTTGAGACGCTCGTGATTCTCGGCAGCAACCCGGTTTACACCGCGCCGGCAGACCTGGATTGGGCGGCGGCTCAGAAAAAAGCGAAGTCGGTCGTGCGGCTCGGGTATTACGAGGATGAAACGTTCCCTGGCTGCCATTGGCATTTCCCTGCGGCCCATTACCTCGAGTCCTGGGGCGACGCTCTGACGAGCGATGGTACATTGGTACCCATTCAGCCATTGATTGCGCCGCTGTTCGGAGGGCTGACAGAAATCGAGGTGCTGGCCCGGATAGCCGGCGAGAAGGTCTGCGACCCCTACGGGATCACGCAGGAGACCTTCACCGCGTTTGTCCCTGGCAAGAACGTCGAGGCGGAATGGCGGAAATTCCTGCACGACGGTTTTCTCGCGAGTTCTGCCGCAAAGGCGGTAGCGGTGAAACTGGACATGACTGCCGTTTCGCACGCGGTCACGGGGCTGAACGTGAACGGGCCGGCCAAGGGCAGCCTGGAAGTGGTGTTTCACCGTGATTACAGCGTCGATGACGGCCGTTACTGCAACAACGGCTGGCTGCAGGAACTGCCGGACCCGGTGACGAAGATCGTGTGGGACAACGCGGTGCTGGTGAGCCGGAGAACCGCGGCCGAGCTCCAGGTTCGGAATTCCGACCTGGTAGAAATTTCGCTGGGCGAGCAAAAAGTGCAGGGGCCGGTGTGGGTCCAGCCGGGAATGGCGGATGGGTCGCTCGGCCTGGCGCTCGGATATGGCAGGGAAAAGGCGGGAAGGGTCGGCCACGGCACGGGCTTCAATGCCTACGCGTTGCGGACGACGGGCTTTTCGAATTTTGGCGTGGGAGCCACGGTGCGCAAAGTTGGGCGGACCTACCCCATTTCCTGCACCCAGAATCACTGGTCGATGGAGGGCCGGCCCGTCGTCCGCGAGGCGAACCTGGAGCAGTACCGCCAGCATCCGGCCTTTGCCCGGCACATGGGGGCCGAAGAATCGCCGGCGGAAGCGCCCCTTTATCCCAACCCATTTGACAAACTGAAGCTGACCGGGCTGCATCAGTGGGGGATGTCGATTGACCTGAACAAGTGCGTAGGTTGCTCGGCCTGCATGGTGGCATGCCAGAGCGAGAACAACGTGCCGATTGTCGGCAAAGACCAGGTCAACCGCGGCCGGGAGATGCACTGGATCCGAATCGATCGGTATTACTCTGGCCGTGATTTGGAGTCGCGCGACGAGTCCTTCGCGACGTTCAACGCCGAAGACAAAGACCAATTTGCCGGCTGGATCGAAGACCCGCAGGTGGTCACGCAGCCAATGCTTTGCCAGCACTGCGAAGCGGCGCCGTGCGAAAATGTCTGCCCGGTCAATGCCACCTCACACGACCAGGAAGGGTTGAACGTGATGACGTACAACCGGTGCGTCGGAACGCGTTACTGTTCGAACAACTGCCCCTACAAGGTGCGCCGGTTTAATTTCTTCGACTACAACAAGCGCCCAATTAGCGGCAAGAAGCTTTACCTGGGGCCGCTCGCCACCCGGCCCGAGGACGAATGGGATCTCCTCAAGATGATCAAAAATCCGGACGTCACGGTGCGCATGCGCGGCGTCATGGAGAAATGCACTTTCTGTGTGCAGCGCATTGAGCAGGCGAAGATCGCGCAGAAAATCAAGGCCGGCGCTTCCGGAGACGTCGTGGTTCCTTCCGGGACATTCACGACCGCGTGCGCACAGGCGTGCCCGGCGAACGCAATCGTTTTTGGCAACCTGAATGACGAGGCGAGCCCGGTCTCGAAGCTCAAAAGACTGGATCGCGATTACCACGTGCTCGAGTCCTTGTTGACCAAGCCGCGCACGACTTATCTCGCCCGGGTGCGGAACCCCAACCGGGCGATGCCTGATTATTACGAGCTGCCACTCAGCCTGAAAGAATACGAGCAGAGGATGGGCAACCCATTCGAGCATGCGGGTGAAGAGGAGCAGAGCGCCGGTGCCGCGAGCCAACCGGGGAAAGGAGCCCGCTGATGTCAGCCCAGGCCACCGCCGTGAAGGCTCCTCAGTTCAGCCACGTCAGCTCGGTGAACGTCGCGCCGCCACCGCCTGAACTGGAACGGCAGCCGCTGGTTGCCAATTTCCGCGGCTTCGGCTGGATCTCGAACCGCGTCGCCTCGCTGATCGAAGACCGCGCCCCGGTGTGGTGGTGGATTCTGTTCATTCCCAGCGCGCTGACGTTGGGCATGCTGCTTTTCTGCCTGGCGTACCAGATTTCCACCGGGGTGGGCGTCTGGGGCAACATGCACCCGGTGATGTGGGCGTGGGATATCGTCAATTTCGTCTGGTGGATCGGCATCGGACATGCCGGCACGCTGATCTCGGCGATTCTATTCCTGCTGCGCCAGCGATGGCGCACTGCCGTAAACCGCGCGGCCGAGGCCATGACCATTTTCGCGGTCATGTGCGCCATGATTTACCCGGCGCTGCATGTGGGCCGCACCTGGTACGACTGGTGGCTGTTCCCCATCCCGAATTCGAACTCGATCTGGCCGCAATTCCGCTCTCCGCTCATGTGGGACGTATTTGCGGTCTCGACCTACTTCACCGTGTCCGTGTTGTTCTGGTACATGGGGCTCATCCCCGACCTGGCCGTGATGCGGGATCGCGCGCGGACGCGGGCGCGGCAGTTCCTGTATGGCCTCTTCGCGCTGGGGTGGACCGGCTCGAACCGGCACTGGAGCAACTATGAAAAGGCCTACCTGATCCTCGCCGGGCTGTCCACCCCGCTGGTCCTTTCGGTTCACTCGATCGTGTCGCTGGACTTTTCGGTTTCCCAGTTGCCCGGCTGGCACACCACCATTTTCCCGCCCTATTTCGTGGCGGGGGCGATTTTTTCCGGGTTCGGCATGGTCCTGACGCTGCTGCTGCCGCTCCGCAAGATCTTCAAACTCGAGGACATCATCACCCTTCGGCACATCGACGTGATGTGCAAAGTGACGCTGGCGACGGGCTCCATCGTAGGCTACGCCTACGCGATGGAGTTCTTCATCGCCTGGTACAGCGGCAACCCATTTGAGCGCTTCCACTTCATGAACCGCGCGCTGGGGCCCTACCAGTGGGCGTGGATCATGATGGTTTCGTGCAATGTGCTGGTGCCGCAGCTTTTCTGGTTCAAGAAACTGCGCCGGAACCTGGTCGTGGTTTTCATCCTTTCCATCCTGGTGAACGTCGGCATGTGGTTCGAGCGGTTCGTGATCATCGTGGTTTCGTTGCACCGCGATTTCGTCCCCTCCAATTGGGGCTACTACCGGCCAACCTGGGTCGATATCTGCACCTATGTCGGAACGTTCGGCCTGTTCCTTACCATGTTCCTGCTCTTTCTGAGATTCCTGCCGATGATCGCAATCTCGGAAGTCAAAGGAGTCACGCCGCAATCCGACCCGCACCATCCGCTGGGTGGAGCCAAAGTGAAGGAGGCGATACCGGATGAACCTTGAAAACCGCCCATACGGCATGGTTGCGGAGTTCACGACTGCGGCGTCGGTGCTCCATGCCGCCGAGAAGGTGCGCGACGCCGGGTTCCGTAAGTGGGACGTGTTCACACCGTTCCCGGTGCACGGCATGGACCGCGCGATGGGCCTGCGGAATTCAAAAGTCGGGTGGTTTGCATTTCTGGGCGGCGTCAGCG
>DATDCV010000375.1:0-2121 GCA_036524155.1 Verrucomicrobiia bacterium | reverse complement strand
GCCCGGGATTGGCCGCGACTGCGGAGTCACCCGGCGGTTGAACAGCTTTGCGTAATTGAGAGCCATGCTGGCCTCCTTTCTTCTGATTGCGCCGCCAACCTTCGGCACGGTTTGCTTGTTTTGGAACTGCGGACAAGTTGGGAAGCGTGGGGATGTTTCGTTTAACAGACGAGATAACCCACACCGTTCGGCCCGCAGGAAATTCAAAGATCGAAATGTGCGGCCGCCAGCGCTGACGAAGTGTCAGGTGGCGGCTCGCAAACTTTTTGCCCATTCACGGGCTTCGGTTCCACAGAACCGTTTTTCTCCCGGCATTTGGTAACCCACAACCAGCGGCCCGCATTTCAGCAGGCAAGAGGAGCTGTGGAGAGTTGGTTGCTTAGGAAGCAACCTCCAGCTCCTCACTACGGCGGTTTGTCCGACCTTGGCGGCCGGACTGGTTTTGTTTCATTCATATCGATTTGTTGGCGTTTTCCCCATCTCCACCTCTTTGGCAAAGAACTGCGACCACAATAACCGGACGCTCGGCGCTGAACTATGGTGCAAAGCGCAACCTCCTTGACTCGGGAGTCATCTTGCAGGAGGCGCTGAAAAATGGATGGGCAAGGGACGACGCGGGAATTGCTATACCACTTAGCGACCGGGGCATATGGCGCCCCGGATTGGAGTCGAACCAATGACAGATAACCCAATGTCTTCGGCCCATCGAAAATTGTTGGTTCCCGCAATGCAGCAGGCAAGGAGCGATCTGGATAGCACTGTCGCTCTGCAATTGAGCTACTCGCGTCGAAACGCGAGGACGGACATGAACCGCCAACCTACAGTGTCCGATAACCCATGATCTTCGGCCCGAAAACTTACTCCTGAATTTGCCCCCGTGAAGCGCCTTGCTGAGGGGGGCGTTGAATGGCACATTCGGAGTGATGATCGATTGGAACCAATGCACGGCAGTTGAGCGTTCACCTGAGAAACTCAGCGGCGCTTGGGTTTTTAAAGGAACCCGGATTCCTGTTCGGGCTCTTTTTGAGAATCTAGAGAGCGGCGCCCGTGTTGAGGATTTTCTCGATTGGTTCCCGGGAGTTTCCAAAGACCAAGTCAGCGCGGTCTTGCATTACGCCGAGCAAAGCCTGGCGGTGGCCTGAAAAGCCGCGCAAATGCGAATCCTCTTTGATCAAGGGACTCCGGTACCATTGAGGCGGCATTTGGCAGGTCACGCCGTATCTACCGCTTTCGAACTCGGATGGTCTGCTCTATCCAATGGAGACTTGCTGGCCGCTGCGGAAGGTAAATTCGACCTTTTGATCACGACTGATCAGAACCTCCGGTACCAGCAGAACCTGACTCGCCGAACCTTGGCAATTCTCGTTCTGCCGACAACTAGTTGGCCGGAAATCCAGAAACACGTTCACCGGGTTTCATCTTCTGTCTCCTCGAGTAAGCCGGGTGGTTATACGGAATTGCGCTGGTAAATTCAGCAAGGCGACGGACAAGAGGCGAGATGGACACCCAGCCATAGCGGCTGGGGCGGGGTTCGAACCCGCTCGCGATTTCTCGCTTAACCGATGATCCATACTCAACGGCCCGTCAGAAAAAGTTGAGAGTTAAGAGTGCAGAATGCAGAATGAGCACCGAATCCGAAATGAATCAGGGTGATTCCATTCATCACTCTGCACTTTGCACTCAGCACTGGATTGTTGGGGTGACCAACCGGATTCGCACCGGCACAAACGCCTTCACGGGGCGTGATGCTGCTGTTACATCATGATCACCATTAAAATGGTGCTCTCACGTGGACTTGCACCACGAGCTTCCGCCTTCGCAGAGCGGCGTGCAGAACTAATTACACCTTGAGAGCTGAAAGCAGTGGAGAGTTTCGAGTGCAGAGTGCAGAATCCAAGCCATGAAGCACCAAAATCTGCAAGATCGAACACGCAAGTTCGCGCTGTCTGTAATAAAATTCACAGAACACCTTCGACGCGACGACACATCCAAAATCCTTGGGCGGCAGCTCTTGAGGTCCGGCACATCTGTTGGTGCCAACTATCGCGCTGCATGCCGATCGAAGTCCAAGGCTGATTTCATATCCAAGATGAGCACCGTTTTGGAAGAAGCGGATGAATC
>DATDCV010000374.1:0-12951 GCA_036524155.1 Verrucomicrobiia bacterium | reverse complement strand
CAATCACAGCTCGGTGTTCCGAGCCGCGGGTTCGAGTTGTGGGGTTGCGGAGCGGGGACCGCGCGTGGCTGTGGCTGTTCGATCGGGAGGCGGCTTGGGGGAAGATCGTGTTGGACAAGCGCGAGCCGGGCGCAATATCGAACGCACGGATTGAATTGGCGGGTTGCACGGACGGGAGCCGCGCGGTTGAGTGGTGGGATACGCGCGAGGGGAAGGTGGTTCGACAGGAAAACGTGGGCGCGACGGACGGTGTCCTGCGAATGGCGGCGCCGGAGTTTTCGCGCGATATCGCCTGCGTGGTGAAAGTCACGAAACGTTGACACCCCAACCGGCTTGGTCCACTTTCCGGCGACTTGGGCGCGATTTGCGGCAAATGAGCAGAGCGTGTAAGTGTCTTTAGAAAACATGGGTAAGGCGTTAATCATTGCTGAGAAACCCTCGGTGGCTGGCGACATTGCCCGGGCCCTGGGCGGTTTCAAGAAAACCGACGAGTACTATGAAAGTGAAAAGTACGTCGTCTCCTCGGCGGTCGGCCATTTGCTTGAGTTGATCGTTCCCGAGGGTGTGGAACCGGCGCGCGGAAAATGGTCCTTCGCGCACCTGCCGGTGATCCCGCCGCATTTCGACCTTCAGCCGATCGAGAAGACCCAATCGCGTTTGAAGCTGCTGGGCAAGCTCGTCAAACGGAAAGACGTGGATGCGCTGGTGAACGCGTGCGATGCCGGCCGGGAAGGGGAGTTGATTTTCAGGAACATCGTCCGCTATACCGGCGCGAAGCAGCCGATCCGGCGCTTGTGGCTGCAATCGATGACGCCGGCGGCCATTCGCGAGGGGTTTTCAAAGCTGCGCGAAGATCGCGAGATGTTGCCGCTGGCTGACGCCGCGTTGAGCCGGTCGGAGGCCGATTGGCTGGTGGGGATCAACGGCACCCGCGCGATGACCGCGTTCAATTCGAAGTCCGGAGGGTTTTTCAAGACCACGGTCGGCCGGGTGCAGACACCGACGCTGGCGATCCTGGTGGAGCGCGAAGAAAGAATCCGCAAGTTCGTGCCGCGCGATTATTGGGAAGTCATCGGCACCTTTCAGGCGGAAGCGGGGAGCTACACCGGGAAGTGGTTCGACGAGAGATTTGTCCGGCCGGACAAAGACGGCGACGTGGACCTGAAGCCGGAACGTTTCTGGGAGCAGGCGAAGGCGCAGAACATCCGGGATAAGTGCCTCGGCAAACCGGGCACCGTGACGGAGGAGAGCAAGCCCACCACCCAGCTTTCTCCACTGCTGTATGACCTGACGAGCCTGCAGCGGGAAGCCAACAGCCGGTTCGGGCTGAGCGCCTCGACGACGCTGAAGGTGGCGCAAACGCTTTATGAACGGCATAAAGTTTTGACCTATCCAAGGACTGATTCCCGGGCGCTGCCGGAGGATTATCAGGGGACAGTCCGCAGCACGCTGCAGATGCTGGCGAGGACCCATTATGGCCAGTTCGCCGACACGATCCTCAAAAACCAGTGGGTGAGGCCCAACAAGCGGATCTTCAACAACGCGAAGGTGTCCGATCACTTTGCGATCATCCCGACGACGGAACCGCCGCGACACCTGACGGAGCTGGAGCAGAAGCTGTATGACATGGTGGCGAAGCGGTTTTTGGCGGTGTTTTATCCGGCGGCGGAATTTCTGGAAACGATCCGGATCACGCGGGTGGAGGGGGAGCCGTTCAGGACGACGGGCAAGGTGCTGGTGAACCCGGGATGGCTGGCGGTGTATGGGAAAGAAGCGCAGACGGAAGATGCGGCCAGCCTGGTACCGGTAAAGGCGGGCGAGGAAGTGAAAACGACGGAGGTGGAGGTGAAACAAAGCCAGACCAAGCCGCCACCACGTTTCACGGAAGCGACATTGCTGAGCGCGATGGAAGGCGCCGGCAAACTGGTCGAGGACGAAGAACTTCGAGAGGCGATGAGCGAAAAGGGTCTGGGGACGCCCGCGACACGGGCGGCGATTATCGATGGGCTGGCGAACGAACAGTACATTCAGCGTTTGGGGAAGGACCTGCAGGCGACGGCGAAGGCGTTTTCACTGATGGAATTGCTGAACGGCCTGGGGATTCCGGAGCTGACGAAGCCGGAACTGACGGGCGACTGGGAATACCAACTCACGCAGGTCCAGCGCCGGGAGAAGAGCCGGGATGAGTTCATGGCGGGCATCGCCGACATGACGCGGCGGATCGTGGACCGGGCAAAACTGTTCGAGCACGACACGATTCCCGGCGACTTTGGCGTGCTGAAGGTCGCTTGCCCGAAATGCGGCGGCGAGGTGCACGAGCGATACAAGGCGTTTCAGTGCGTCAAATGCGATTTTTCAGTCTGGAAGATTATTTCCGGGCGCCTGTTTGAAAACCACGAGATCGAGCAACTGATCAACGAAAAGCAAATTGGGCCGTTGCAGGGGTTCCGCAGCCGAGCGGGCAAACCGTTCGCCGCGGTGATAAAGCTCAACGGCGAAAACAAAACCGAGTTCGATTTTGGCCCCGACCAACGTCAGGCCAACGGCGCCGAAACAGAAGTGGATTTCACCGGCCAGGAACCGGTCGGGACGTGTCCGAAATGCCGGAGCCGGGTTTTTGAGACGGCGATGGCGTATGTGTGCGAGAAATCGGTTGGGGCGGCGCGTGAGTGTGATTTTCGTTTTGGCAAAATCATCCTCCAGCAGGCGGTGACGCGTGACCAGGCGCAGAAGCTATTGAGCGCCGGCAAAACGGATTTGCTGGACAAATTCATTTCCAGGAAAGGCCGCCCGTTCAAGGCCTACCTGGTGGCAAAGAAAGACGGCATCGGATTCGAATTCGAGCCGCGGACGAGGACGGCGAAAGCGGCGCAAAAGGGCGGAGCAGCGAAGGAACCGGCGGTGAAGATCGATTTCACCGGCCGGGAGGCGCTTGCCGGGGTTTGCCCGAGATGCGGGGGGAAGGTGTTCGACACTGAGCTGGCGTTTATGTGCGAGAAATCTCAGGCGGACAAACGGCCCTGCAAGTTCAAGATGAACAAGACGATTTTGCAGCAGGCAATCAGCCGCGAGCAGGCGGAAAAGTTGCTGGCACAAAACCGGACGGACCTGCTGACCAAATTCATTTCCAAGGCGGGCCGGCCGTTTTCGGCATACCTGGTGATGGACGACCTGGGCAAGATTACGTTTGAGTTTCCGCCTCGGGAATCCGCGAGTGCATGACCATTCGAACCGAGGCTTTCTCCGCAGCCCCTGGTCCCCGTAGGCAGGTATTAGCCCAGCGCCAGGTCCGACGGATTGCCGGGTCCCGAATGCGCGAAGCGTATGGAGTGCGGCCAGCTTGCTGGCGCTTTCGAATCGCTGCGGCGCGCACGAAAGCGGGAGCAAGCTCCGCGCACTCCATACGCTTCGCGGCCTCTTATGCCTGATCCGCTCCCATCGGCCGCACCCCCGCCTGACCCCTGGCTGGCCAAATTCCTGCAACACCTCAATACCGACCGCGGCGCCTCCGCCTACACACAGCGAAACTACCGGCACGCCCTGGTCGAGGTTCAACTGTGGCACCTTAACGAACGCCACCAGCCCCCACCCTGGACGGGACTGTCTCGCGACGACTTCCGGGCATATTTGCGGTTTCTGGGGAGGCAACATCTTGGCCGGGCGAGCATCCAGCTACGGTTTTCCGCGCTGCGGACTTTTTACCGGTTTTTGATTCGACACGGCGCGGTGGCCGCATCGCCGATAAAGAATCTGGCTTTGCCGAAGCTCGGGCGGCGTTTGCCGAAATTCCTGACGCGGCAACAAATGGAGGATTTGCTGGCAGCGCCTTTGAAGCTTCTGCCGGCAGAATGCGGTCCGCAGGGCGAGGGGAGCGACGGTGGGGTTGCCGGGGAGGGCACGGAGGGGGGAGGAGGAGGAAGAGGAAGAGAACGAGGACGAGGAAGAGGAAGAGGAGGAGGAGGACAAGGAGGAGGAGGGAACGTGACCGAGGCCGCGATACGTTGCCGCAGAGATGTTGCCATCCTCGAGACGATTTATTCCTGCGGGTTGCGGATCAGCGAGCTTTGCGGTTTGAGGACGCAGGATCTGGATTGGCAGGAGCGACTGGTGAGGGTGGGGGGCAAAGGGAAGAAGGAGCGCCTGGTGCCAATCGGCGAGCCGGCGCTGGGGGCCATTAAGAATTATTGGGCGCTGTTGTCGCCGCCGGGCGCGGAGTCCCCGGTTTTCCTGGCCAACGCAGCCAGCCGCCGGCCGGTTTCGCCACGGGATCTACAATTGCGTCTGAAGAAATACCTGGCTCTGGCCGGGCTCGATCCTGGCCTGACGCCGCACAAGCTGCGGCACAGTTATGCGACGCATCTGCTGGATGCGGGAGCGGATCTGCGGAGCGTGCAGGAGCTGCTGGGCCACGCGCACCTGGTGACGACGCAGGTCTATACTCATCTCACCACCGAGCGGTTGAAGAAAGCGTACGACCGGGCCCACCCGCGGGCTTAGAGGGAAATGAAAGAGGGCGCCAAGGCGCCCTCTTTGGTTTGGTTAGTTGTGGGGTGTGGTTAAGAAATTCTAGTGTGGTGCCATTACGTTTTCTCTTATCTGGTGGAAAGAGCGCCTGGTGTCAAGAGAATCATCTCAGAAAATTATTTCGGGGCAGATTGGCGGCGCAGCGGAAGCCGAGGGTAGCACAGCGGTCGAGGGAGGGGGACAGGAGGAGGAATTTGGCGGCGAAGTTGGCGGGGCGAGGGCCGCCGTCGATGTACCAACCGGAGGTTTTGGCGGCGTAGAAGGAGCCGCCGCGGATGATGCAAAAGCGGGTGCGGCCGTCGGAGCGTTCGCTTTCGGTCCAATGCCAGACGTTGCCGCACATGTCGAAGAGGCCGAAAGGGGAGCGGCCGGCTGGGAAGAGGGTGACGGGGGTGGTGGAACCGGTCTGGCCGGAGTTGCAGCGGTTGGGGAGCATTTCATTGCCCCAGGGATAGGTGAGGTGATCGGGGCCCTGGGCAGCGAATTGCCATTCTTCCTCGGTGGGGAGTCGTTTGCGGGCCCAGCGGGCGTAGGCGCGGGCGTCGTCGAGGCTGACGTAGACGACGGGGTGGTGTTCGAGGCCCGGGGGAGGGGCGTTGCCGGTCCAGTGCTTGAGAAAATTGTGCTTGTGCTTCGGGCTGTACTGAGAGGCGTTGAGGAAGGCGGCGAACTGGGCGTTGGTGACGGGGGTGAGGTCGATGGCGAAGCGGGGGAGGTGGATCTGGCGTTCGAAGGACTGGACCGAGAATTGGTAGGAGGCCCAGAGGTTGTGTCCAGGAGGGGGATTGGAGTCGTAGAACCCGCATTCGCGGTTGCGCATGTGGATGGTTAAATGGGCGGTGGCGGGGCAGATTGCGACCATGCCGTCGGGGATGTTTTTGTGGATGGGGGAGGGTTTGTGCGGGAGGAGGTGTGTTACGGGTTTGGGATTGGCGGTGTCGAAGTTGGCGCGGCGGGACAAGCGGCGCTGATTTTTGAGCAGGGAAAGAATTGGGCGGTCCAGCGCGGTGGAGTGTGCGGCGAGGAAACAGCCGATGCCGCGCGGGGGGATGCGGGCGGAGGGGCTGTGGAGTTCGGCGCCCGAGATGAGGTCGAAGAGGCGTTCGCCGGGTTGGAGGGTGATGGGGAGGAGTTGGCCCGATACTTCGCGGCTGGCGCGGTTGACGAGGGTCCAGAGGCGGAGGCGGTGAGTGGGAGATGGACTGTTCGACGAGGGCCTTCTTTCCACGAACCTGCTGGAGAAATTCCCCCTCACCCCTGCCCCTCTCCCCGAGGAGAGGGGAACCTCCGAGCGCTGGCGCTGCAAAGGTTCCAGGGGTGCAATGCGCGAACATGTTGCGGGAATTCTCTCCCCGGCCCTCCCCGCCAATCCGCGGATTGGCGGGGGAGAGGGAGTCTCAGCAGACGCGTTGTAAGGGAACTTGTTTGCCGGCGTACTAGCGGGTGCCTCCGGGGGCGGGGAGCTTTCCCATAGGCTGGCATAGACATCGGGGGCGAGGGTGGGGACGAGAGGGGTCCAGGATTCACCGCAAAAGGGTTGGGCAAAGTGTCTTTGGATGGGGAGCATGGAGCGGAGGATTGAGCGGTCGCGATGGGACCAGCCGACCCAGGAGCCGAAGACGTTTTCCCAGACCAGGATGCCGCTGCCGTTCATCCAGGCGGCGTGCAGTTCGGCGGTATGGTCGAAATCCCAGCGGCGGATCTGGTGCTGGAGGTGGCGGCGTTCGAGCCATTTATTTCTGAGGACACCGGGGGTGTGGGAGTCGTCGAATTGCTGGGCCCAGGAGGCGTGATGGTCGGCGATGCGTTCGAGGGGGAGAGCGCCTTCGCCTTCGAGGATGACGCCGGGGCGCACGGCATCGAGTTTGGCGCGGAACTCGGCGGCGCCTTTGTCCATGGTGTCGAGAAAGATGCCGTCGGCGGCGAGGTCGCGGACGAGGTCGCAGAGGGCGTCGAGGTCGGGTTTGGGTTCGCGGCGGGTGCCGGTGTCCCAGGGGTTGTAGTCGATGAAAGCGCGGACGCCCTGCCGGTGGAGGTCGTCGACGGCGGCGCGGAGGCCCGGGAGGCCGCCGGGCATGTCGCGGTAAAAGTCGAACTGGTTTCGGGCGTCCAAACCGATGCGGGGATAGGCGTGCCAGAGGACGACGCTGTCGTAGCCGCCGAACTCGCGGCGGCCTTGGTCGAGAAAAGCGCGAACTCGGTAGCGCCCGGTTTTGGGGTCGCAAAAGGCCTGGTCGCAGAGCATCAGAAAGCAGCAGCAGAAATTGTGGCTGGCCCAGGCGAATTCGGTGGGGAGATAGAGCGCATCGGAATAGTTGAGTTGGCGGCGGGTGGCGGCGCGCCACTCGGCGAGGGATTGGCGAAACCGCGGCCAGAGGGCAGGGTCTGTGGGGGCGGGGATGATGTTTTTTGCGGGGTCGAAACTGAAAAGCGTTGGGGTGGCGGCGCCTTTGAGGGTAAGCGCGCCGTTCGTGAAAAAAAGGGCGGTGCCCAGAATGGTGTGTCGAAGGAACTGGCGCCTGGGGATGGGATCGCCAGGGGCGGGTGATTTAGGCGTCGGGATTTTCACAAGAGGTTTGTAGGAACGGGGTCAGTTCGGCGTTCGCTTGCGACCATGGTTCTGCGGGATTTCGTGGAGGCGGTTTCGCTGGGTTCGGAAATGGTTAGTGCGCATGGACGTTGCAAAGAGAAAGTGCCACCTCCGCTCTAGGGGCGGGGAAGGGGACCAAGGAGGAGGAAGAGGACGAGAAAGAGGACGAGGAAGAGGACCTGCCCCCCCCTCCAAAGGAGGAGAGGGAATCTCAGCGGACGCCTTGCAGGGGGACTTTCTTGCCAGCGTACCAGCGCACCTTTTCAAGGTAACTATACTAGGGTTTTTTTAGCGTAAAGACGAGGGTCGGATCCAGGGGGTAGCGCCCGAAGCGCTCGCCGTAGATGGCCAGGCCGCCGGCGAGAGCGGAATCGACCTCGAAGCGGATGACAGCCTCTTTGGCCTGGGCGGCGGCCCGCAGCGCGGTGTGCGGGATCGACGCAGAGATGAGGCAGCCGTAGGAGCCGGCCTCGCGGAGTTTGCGGTCGCGTTTTTGGGCGTGCCAGGAAAGGATGCCGCGGTGGTCGGCGGGGTCGTCCGGGAGGTCGAACTGGCCGACGGATTCACCGGCGACGCGCACGACGACGGCGCTGGGGAATTTGGCGGAGTCGGTCATGGGATAGGAATTGGGGTTGAGGCTGGGGTCGTGGGTGCCTTTGCCGAGCATGAAATCGCCCTCCTGGCGGGTGGCACCTTCTTTGTCCTTGCCGAACAACTGTTTTGAGGAGGCTTCGAAGAGCAGGGTAGCGCCTGAGATCTGTTCGAGCTGGAGGCCTTGGGGCCAGGGGACGCGGTATTCAAAGAATCCGGAGCCGGCGCCATCGACCTTGAAGCCGTCGAGGACGTTCCACTGTTTACGCGACCATTGAGCGGAGGCGAAGGAGGCGGGGGCAAAACGAATGACGCGGGCGGTGGCACCATTGAGGTCGATCTGCTGATCGCGAGGGGAGGGGCCGGTCGCCACCAGGAAGGAGGTGAAGTTGCGGTGGAGGACGGTGCCGGCGTCGTCTTCGAGGACGAGGGAGAGGAGGGCGAGGGAAGGCTCGTCGGGCATGGTGATAGTGAGCGGTTCCATTTCTTTAGAGAGCCATGGGCGGAATTCAATGGGCTTTGCCTGTTGGGAATACCAGTGCCAACGCCCGAGGGTGTCCCAGCCGGTGAGGGAGGCGCGGAGGCGGAGTCGCGCGGAAGGCGAACGATCAGTCATGAACGACGCCCAGAGCGGAACGGTGACTTCGGCGCCGGGCTGGACGTCGCGGCACAGATCGCTGCCGGTGGAGATATAGAACGGCGCGTGGAGATCGCGCAAGGTCATGCCGGTGACGATCTCGTCGAGCCCGGTGAATTTGTCGGAGCGGTCGAAGCGGTAGTAGCCATTCCATTCGTTGATGACGTCGTGGTGTTCGGTGTAAAGCCAGCCGCAGATCTTCGGATGCCGCCGAAATTCGTTCATCATGATGTGGTAGTCCCAGCTCCAGTCGCAATCGCCGGTGCTGTTCTCGTAGCCCCAGACATTGCCGCACTCGCTGTTGAGGAGGGGTTGGGCGTCCTGTTTGCGGCCGCCGATGAAATTCCAGGCGGAGCCGGGGGAGGTATCGCGGCTGACCTGGTCGAGATGGTTGCGCCATTCGTAACCGGGGAGGTAGGCGTGCCAGGAGTTGATGTCGGTCTCGACGTGGTCGTTGTTGCAGGGGGAGTTGTCCTCGACGAGGCGGGTGGGATCCAATTGTTTTCCGAGGCGGTAGACGGAGGCGACCCATTGCTGAGTTTCGGGGAGGTATTTGCGATTGTTGTCCTTGCCGGAGAACAGGCCCCAGGTTTCGTTGAAGGGCACCCAGGTAAAAATGGCCGGATGATTGTAATCGCGCTGAACCATGCCGCGGAAAGTCTGCTCGATTTCCTGGCGCATCTCGGCGGTAGGCTCGCCCCAGCTATTGGGGACATCCGCCATTAAGAGCAGGCCGAGGCGGTCGGCCCAGTAAAGCTTGCGGGGTACGTCCACCTTCACGTGGAGGCGATTCGCGTTGAGGCCGATACGGCGCGACCGCAGGATTTCATCGCGCATGAAAGCGTCGGTGGGGAACGTATAAAATCCGTCGGGGTGATAGGATTGGTCGAGGGTGATCTGAAGATAAAGCGGCTGGTTGTTGAGCGCGATGTAAGGGAAGCCGAGGCCCGGGATTGGGGCGACGCTGATCTTGCGCATGCCGAAATAGGTCGCGACGCGGTCGGGCGCGTTGCCGGCCTGCAATTGGGCTTCGACTTCGTAGAGGAACGGGTCATCCAGGGACCAGAGATGCGGTTGAGGAATGGGGAGGTCGAACTGGACTGCGTCGGCGCCTTGGGGAACGGCCTTCGCGGTATCGGGGAAAAGGGCGGATTTGGAATGGAGTTTGAGCTCGGCGCCGGCTGGCGCGGGGGCGCCCAGTGTGGCTTTGACCGTGACCTTTCCCCGGTCGATATCCGGCGCGAAATGGACGGACCGGAGGAAGGTCTGCGGGCGCGCTTCGAGGTAAACGGTTTGCCAGATGCCGCGGGCATTGCCGTAGCCCTGCTTGCCTTCGAGCTTGAACGCGCGGGTGGTGTCGTCGACGCGCAGAACGAGCTGGTGTTGCTGGCCGGCCTTGAGGGCGGGCGTGAGCTCGAATTCAAACGGGATGTAGCCGCCGCGGTGGGTTCCGAGCGGCTTGCCGTCAAGCCAGGCCTGCGTTTCCCAGTCGCATGCGCCGATGACGAGGAACACACGCTGTCCCTGCCAGTCAGGCGGGGTTTGGATGGCGCGAGCGTACCAGGCGATGGGGGCGTCATCGGCGACTTGAGAGAGAGGGGAGCCCCAGGGGAATGGAACGAGAATGGTTTTGGCGGCGATGGCGTTGGCGGCCTCAAACCATTTCTCGTTCAGGCCAGCGTTGTCCTTGTCGAAACGGAATTGCCAGGGGCCGTTCAGGTTGAGCCAGGCGGACCGCTCGAAGTCCGGGCGCGGATGTTCAGGCAGGGGTATGGGCTCGGCGGCGCGGGAGGTGAGCGCCGCCGCGACGAGGGAGGCCCCGAGGGCGGCGAGACAGGTTCGGAATTTGCTAATCATAGCGGGCGATTATGACCAGTCTGGCTTCTGAGCGGCAACGAAATACCGAGGGAGCGTGCATTTCCGCGTCTCGAAGGAATGGAGCGCTGGGCGCTGAGCTGGGCGCCTGAAGACGATGTGGTAATGGAGACCTGCCGATGGCGGTGTTTCTGCCACCCCGCCAATCCGCGGATTGGCGGGGTGGCGGGCTCTTTGTGGCGCTGGTTCCGGAGGTCGCCCCCCGAAAACCCCCTGGCGACTTCCGGCTACTGTCTGCCAATCCTTCGGGCTGGGGAGTGGTCATCACAAACGCTTGCCGGGAGTTTCGTTGAGCTGTTAGGATGGACGCTGTCGGATATTGAAATTATGGCCCGGATCCAGCGACGTCGTTGGGGCAGTACTATCGCCCTGGTCTTCCTTTTCACCGCTACAACGCCGCTTCGCGGCCGGGTGCTGATAAACGAAATCCACTACCATCCGGAGCCGAAGACCGAAGCTGCGGAGTTCATCGAGTTGTATAACTCGGGGACGAACGACGTGGACGTTTCCGGGTGGCAGATTTCAGGCGGGGTCAGTTTTACAGTCCCAAACGGGACAACAATCGCCGCCGCGCGATACCTGGTGGTGGCTCAAAACCCGGCGACGATGCTTTCCAAGTGGAGTGTCGGCGCGTTGGGGCCGTGGGTCGGGTTGCTGAACAACGACGCGGACACAGTGTTACTGCTCAACGCGGCGGGCGGGGTCGAGGACAAGGTCGAATATCAACTCGGATTTCCATGGCCGACGGTGGGGGACCCGCCCGGGTATTCGATCGAGCTGATCAACCCGGCGCTGGACAACTCGCTGGGCGGCAACTGGCGGGCGTCGGTGGTCGGTAATCCGATTCAGCAGAGCCTGGTGTTCGTTTCGGACCATTCGAGCGGGTGGAAATATTTCAAGGGGCTGACCGAGGCTTCGTTGCCCACTACCGCGTGGCGGTTTCTGAGTTTTGGCGACAGCGCGTGGGGGACGGGGGATTCGCCGGTGGGGTACGATCCAAGCATCGGGATGGGCACCACGCTGGACGACATGCGCAGCAATTACATCTCATTTTTTCTGCGAAAAACATTTGTCGTTCAGGATCCAACGCCGATTGTAGGGCTGCGGTTGGAGGCGCTATATGACGATGGCTTCAAACTTTGGATCAACGGAAGCAATGTCTGGAATCAAAGCCTGCCCGCAACCGAAGTGCCCTACGATGCGACGGCGACCGGGAGCGCGCGCGAATCCGCCACCTATGACGTGTTCAATTTGGATAACGCGGTGGGCTATCTGCGGCCGGGAACCAATATTCTGGCCGTGCAGGTGCACAACATCAGTCTTAGCGGCAGCACCGACGCGTTTTTCGATTGCCGTCTGATTGCGTCGACCGGCTCGCCCGGTCACGGTCCGACGCCCGGCGGGCTGAACTCGGTGTACGCGACCAACGCCCCGCCTCAGATCCGGCAGGTGGACCACACCCCGAACCAACCGCTGGGAGGCCAGCCAGTGATGATCACCGCCAAGGTGACCGATCCGGACGGAGTTGCGAGCGTTACGCTCCAGTATCAGGTTGTCGAGCCGGGGAATTACATTTCTTTGACCAGCGCGGCTTACACGAACACTTGGACCGCGGTGCCGATGGCCGACAACGGCGCCAATGGGGACGAGCACGCAGGCAACAGTGTGTTCACGGCGGTGCTGCCGGCGAGCCTGCAGCAGCACCGGCGGCTGGTGCGGTACCGGATCACGGCCGTCGATGGTGCGGGGCTGGCGGTTACTGCTCCTTACAGCGACGATCCGCAGCCGAACTTCGCTTATTTCTGCTATGACGGTGTTCCGGCGTGGCAGGCCGCGGTCCGGCCCGGGGTGACGCCGGTGGTGGCGTTCGACACGAACGTGATGCGGCACTTGCCGTCAATTCATTTGATTTCGTCGCGTACAGATGTGGAGAACGCCACCTGGTTCAGCCGGTATGGGGGGGACCTGTACCAGTGGGTGGGGACGCTGGTGTTCGAGGGCAAGGTATATGACCACGTGCACTACCGCGCGCGGGGGGGTGTGTGGCGCTATTCGATGGTGAAGAACATGTGGAAGTTCGATTTGAACCGCGGACATTACCTCCAGATGCGGGATGACTACGGGCGCAAGTTTAAGACACAGTGGACCAAACTGAACCTGGGGGCGTGCATTCAACAGGGGGATTACTGGCATCGGGGCGAGCAGGGGATGTTCGAGTCGGTAGGGCTGCGACTGTTCAACCTGGCGGGGGTGGAGGCACCGAAAACGACGTTCCTGCAGTTTCGGATCATCGACGACATTGTCGAAGCCGACCCTAGCACGCAATACGAGGGGGATTTCTGGGGGCTTTATTTGGGAGTCGAGCAGGAGGACGGCCGCTTTTTGGATGAGCACGATTTGCCGGACGGGAACTTCTACAAGATGGATTCGGGTGTGACGCCGTTTCCTTATGGCGAGCTCAACAACCAGGGGGCGACGGCGGTGACGGACAAATCGGACTTGAGCGCGTTTGTATCGGGCCTGAACGGCAGCTCCCCCGTCGAGTGGTGGCGCACGAATTGGTATTTGCCCAATGGCTACAGCTACCAGGCGATCGTGCAGGGGATTCACCATTACGACATCGGCGGCGGGAAGAATTATTTTTATTATCTCGACCCCGTCGCAAAGCTGTGGACGGTGCATCCGTGGGACCTGGACCTGACCTGGGCGGATAACA
This sequence comes from Verrucomicrobiia bacterium, assembly GCA_036524155.1. Lineage (GTDB taxonomy): Bacteria > Verrucomicrobiota > Verrucomicrobiia > Limisphaerales > UBA8199 > DATDCV01. Next base: position 18 of record DATDCV010000374.1, on the reverse strand, counting down.
TGTATGATGCGGGAGGGC
>DATDCV010000373.1:0-2704 GCA_036524155.1 Verrucomicrobiia bacterium | reverse complement strand
CGACAAAATGGGGCAGCGTGATGGGCCGGGATTAGTAAAGCACGTATTTAGCGCGGACCTCCCGGAACCGAGCGAGATCTTTCTCCCATCCGGCACGGATGTCAGTGAGAGGTTTGCCGGATTTTATCGCTTCCAGCGTTGAAGTGTGTAGCAACAGGTGGCGCATTTTGTCAGCCGGGAAATTCTCCGGGTGGAGCCGCTGCAACGTGCGCGCGATCTCGACGCCGACGTCCACGACTTTGCACTTCTCGCGGTCCGTGAGGAGAATATAAACGCCTTTGCAGAGCTGGCCTTTGTGGACGCTGTAGCTGGGGGTGAACTGGACAGGCACGAACCGGACACCCTCGAGACCGGCGCCGTTGAGTTCGGCGGCCAGCTTCAAATCATCGACATAGGGGGCACCGATTACTTCGAAGGGCGTGTCGGTGCCGCGCCCGACCGAGACGGCGCTTTCGAGCAGGCCGATGCCTGGATACAGGATAGCCTCGGCAAGGTTGCGCATGTTGGGCGAAGGGTTCGTCCAGGGCAGTCCCGTTTCATCGAGCCAGGCTTCGCGCTTCCAATTCTCGAGCGGAATAACCGTAAGGTCCGCGGCACAGTGGCGCTCGGCTTTGAACATTCGGGCGAGCTCGCCGATCGTCATGCCGTAGCGGAGCGGGACGGCATGGTAACCAACGAATGTAGGGCCCCCCTCGAGGACCGGGCCCTCGATCGCGACGCCGTTAATAGGGTTGACCCGGTCGAGCACGAAATATTTCTTGCCATTCTCGGCAGCCGCTTCCATGCACAGCGCCATGGTGGCGGTGTAAGTGTAAAACCGGCAGCCGATATCCTGAATGTCAAACACCAGCGCATCAAGGTCCTTGAGCTGTTCGGGCTTGGGCTTGGTGCCGGAGCCGTACAGGCTATAGATGGGCAGGCCGGTTTTCTCGTCGTTGCTGTCGCCGACCTTCTCGTCCACGATGCCGCGGAGCCCGTGCTCGGGGCTGAACAATGCGACGAGCTGCACCTCGGGCGCGTGGATGAGGAGGTCAATCGTGGGGTTTCGGTCACGGTCCTCGCCGGTGTGGTTGGTGATCAGGCCGACGCGCAGGCCTTTGAGCGGCGCGAAGCCTTGTTTCGCCAGCACGTCGATGCCGTTGAGCGTCCTCAGTTGCAGGGCCTTTCGAGGCTTGCCTGTGGTTGCCGCGATTGATTCCAGCTCGCGCGCAGCCAGTGCGCCGGGAACGTAAGCAAAGTTGAAGTCGTCGATGGCTTCGGCCGCGAGCGTGCCCAGGCGGGCGCGGAGCGGCCCCACGTTGCCGCGCTCGGTCGGGTGATTCCGGTTCGACAGGAAGATCACGAAAGTTTGCGAGAAGGGGTCGATCCAGATCGAGGTACCGGTCCAGCCCGTGTGACCGTAGGAGCCGAGCGGCAGCCACTTGCCCCGCGGACCGCTATAGCCGGAGTCAATGTCCCATCCCAGCCCGCGGCGGACGGGGAGTGAATCAGGAGATTGGACGGAGGTCATGAGCCGAACGGTCTCGGGTTTGAAGATACGCACTCCTTCGAGTTCGCCGAAGCTCAGCAGCATCCGCGCGTAACGGGCCAGGTCCGACGCCGTGGTGAAAAGGCCGGCATGCCCGGCAACACCGCCCATTTTCCGCGCGGTCGGATCGTGCACGACCCCGCGCCAGGGCTTGCCTTCGACGACCTCGGTCGGCGCGGTCCGGGACAGTTTCGATTCGGGCGACAAATAGCCGGTGTCGACCATTTTCAGGGGCCGATAGATTTCGCGGGCGACGAATTCTTCGAGCGGTGTCTTGCTGACACGTTGCACAATTTCGCCGAGCAGGAAAAAGTTGATGTCACTGTAACGGAAGGCTGTGCCCGGTGGAGTCAGCAGCTTTTCCTCGCAGGCTTTCGCGATCGCCGCCGTTCGCCCTGTCCAGTCGCTCTTGGTCTCGATGTCGCCACGAAGACCCGAGGCGTGCACCATCAATTGCCGCACCGTGACGCTTTCCTTTCTGTCTCCTTTAAATTCGGGGATGTAGGTCTGTACCAGGTCATCGAGCTTCACCTGGCCGCGTTCGACGAGCAGCATGACGGCCGGCGTGCAAGCGACCACCTTCGTGAGAGAAGCCGCGTCGAAGATGGTGTCCTCGGTCATCGGCTCGGCTGTCGGGACGAGCGCGCGCTCTCCAAAGGCTTTGTGATAGCTCGTGCCGCGGTGATCGAACCACAGCACGCCCCCGGGACAGCGGCCGCTGGCGATAGCCTCCTCGATCGCAGTATCCATTTCCGCGAGTTTCTCCGGGCGAAAGTGCGTCGCGGGCTGGCTGCCAAGAGGTGGACTGGCTGCTGAGAGGCCGACTAGAAGCAGCAACCCGACAAACGAGTGTCGATACCGGGGGCCTCCTCTCCCTGGCCCTCTCCTCCAAGGGAGGAGAGGGAATGCGCGCCGGAGCGCGGTCACGAAATCCTGTTGGGCCGAAACTAAAGGCACGACCAGGCTCCGGGCTAACGACCGCTGAGTTGCATTCATTCTGCGCCATTAGAATCGAGCCACCATTCCCCAGCAATCGCAATCTTGAGGGCCGTGAATCGCAGGTTTGCTACGAATACAACCAGCGCAGGCCTAAGCAAAAGAGGCCGCAACTCAGAAAGCCGGCCAGCAGGACCACGGTTCCCACCACTCGCTTCGTGCGCAGGTCGAACCACATAT
>DATDCV010000372.1:0-11917 GCA_036524155.1 Verrucomicrobiia bacterium | reverse complement strand
GCGCAATCTCGACACCCCTGTCTGGGCAGTTGACAGCAAGCACGTTTTTTACATGGGCCGTCCTCTCCCTGGTGCCGACCCGAAGACCTTTGAGGTCCTGTTGGGGAACTACGCTCGGGATGCTCGGGGCGTCTTCTTCGGCCCATTCCGGTCTCGGAAGATCGATCACGCCACATTCCGAGTCCTCAACGCCAACTTCGGGGTTGATTCCTCTCGCGCCTACTTCGTGATTACACCCATTCGAGGCGCTGCTGCAGAGAGGTTTCGTGTGCTGGACGCGTCGTTGGTGGCAGAGGCATCAGGAGTGTTTCTTCAGGCTGGCTATGCGGCCGATGCAACATCCGTGTGGTTTGCCAGTGGGGCAGGCATCTACCGAATACCGTCCGCCGATCCTGGCACGTTTGTCTCTTTGGCGAATCGCTTTGGATATGATCGTGAGCACGTCTATTTTGAACATTCAACGCTACCCGGAGCGGACCCGACCACTTGGCGGGTGTGGCGCGGCCTGCTCAGTGTTGACAAGAAGAGCGTCTTTTACACCAACAAGCGAATTGCGGGTGTCGACAGAGTGTCCATTCGGCTGCTGTCCGCCGACGGCACTTTCATGGACAGGCACCGCGTCTATAGCAGCGGGAAGGCTTGCCTGCGAGATCCGGACGACCCGCTCGGCGGCAAGGCATTTGACAAGCTGCTGGACGAGTGGCCTCAGGTGGTATGACGTTCAACAAGCCAGTTGAGCGGATGGCGGCAGGCCACCTGGGGGCCAGGTCGAGCGCACTGGCCGCCACCATCGCTCACTTTTTCCGTTGAGACACCATTACGCTTTATGAAAAACGCAATCATCGTCGGAGTCATTTGCGCTACCATTGTCATGGTCGGTTGCAGCAAAGAGCCGTCGAGTAGTTCCACCGCGCCACCGTCCGGCAGCAAGCCGGTAGCGATTTCTGATGGTAGTAATACATTCTATTTGGGAGCCACCACCATCAACGGTACCAATGTTTCAGCCACAAACGTTACGGTCAGGACACGAGAGTCGTCAAAATGATGCTGCCGAACCGCAGCCAGCGGACCCCGCGATTCCGTTTTGTGTGTACATCACGCCCGTGGCGCGGGGCCGCGACTGCGGAGCGTCGGGCTGTTTGGCTATCCAAGACATGAAATCTCGCGAGGATCATGAGGGCCTGCTCAAGGCGGGCTTGAAGTTACACGAGGCTCGCCGTTACGCAGAAGCATTGCGTTACTTCGAGCGAGCAACCCGCTTGGCTCCAGATTGTCCGGTAGCAGCCTACAACCGGGCAAACGCCATGCACATGCTCGGCCGGGACAGTGAGGCGTATTCCATTCTGCGAGAGTTGATTGGCGTCCCAGCAGCAGAACTCGAACGCCGCTGCCCAAATGCCCGGCCGCTGAGCCTTCAACTGGACGCCCACTTCTTACTATTCTGGGTCGTCCTAGACTATCGCGGTTTATGTGCGGAGGCGTTCGAGTATGCTGCGGAGCACCTACGGCGGAGACGACGCGGGCTGCAATCTGTCTGGTCCATACGGGAGGTCCGTGCGGACCTTGCAGAGATGCGGCGGAGGTGGAATCCTAAGCCCAACAAGCGCGGCGCAGGCAACCGCGGCATTGCACGCTCGTGGCATCCCAAACGGCCTCGGCACCGCCGCGCCTGACCCCGAACGTTCAGCGAGAGTCTATTTTATGAAATATCTTCCGAACATCGTGGCAGGGGTTGTTCAGCTAGGAACGACGATTTTCACTATGGACGTTGTTCGGCGGGACCTCTTTTTGGCGTGCGGAGTTGCCTCCGTTGCCGCGATTGCGGCCTACTTTGTGGTTGGATTTGTCCAGAGGCGCATTTCGAGAAGAGGTGGCATGTGAGACAGAGAGCGCTTAACCGCAGGCAGCGAACACAGCGATTCCGCTGTGTTTGCATATCACGGCAGTGGCGCGGGGCCGCTGCTAGGGGACGTTAGGCCATTTCGCGCGCATGGACATGTTTATTCGTTATCCCGGTCTTGCCTTTGTGCCAGCGGTGCTTTTTCTCGCGGGCTACGTTCAGCATCGTTCGCGGATCGGGCGCGGCTTTCGCTCCTCGCGCGCCGTCATCTTCGGAGCAGGCATCGTTCGGCTGCTTTACACAATTTACGAATTCAGCTAGTTCACCAGCGAGAGCCGGTAAAAACGTTGAGGCGCGGGAGCGGGCAGGGAAACCGAAGAGGCGGTGCCGGCGGCGAGGAACAGGTCGCCCAGGGGCGTCCAGGAACTTTCCCCGATGACGTTCTTGTATTGGAGTTGGTAAATGCCGCCGGGCGCGCTCTGCCAGGACAGGGTCGCTGTTCCGTTTGTCACCGTGATAGCAGTGATTATCGGTGGAGCCGCCGGCGCGGCGCCGTACAGCTCAATGCCGCTGCAGATCGGATCGTTAGCCGAACCGTGGCTGAAGTCCACCAGCAGCGTTCCCGTTCCGTCGGCAGTTTTTCTGACCTGACGAGTGACCGCCCGGAATTTTGCGCCCGCCTCGGCCCACACGTCGAAATCGGTCAGGACCCGTGCGCCGTTCACGGCGACATTGAAACGCCGCTCTCCGGCGCTGTTAACTGCGGGAGAGATTTCCGCAAAGTGCAGCCGGAGAGTGTAATTGCTGCCGGGGACGAGGTTGCCGAGGACATACGCAAAATCGCCCCAGCGCGCAGTCTGATAAACGGCCGCCGGAGCCGGATTCGCCGCGGCAGACACGTCGATGGCGTTGGTTGCCGAGAGCGTATTCGCGCTGCCGGCGAATTTTGCGTCCGCCGCGAATGCCCCCACCGCCGGCCCGCCGCTGTTCAGCGCATAGCCGGTGACATAGACGGTAAATGGGACCGACAGCGAGTTATTGTTTTCGTTGCTCTCCGGAAAGCGGTTGATGTCATCGACCGTCGCAACGACGGTGTGCGGCCCCGGCGTGGCAGTCCAATAGTTCCCGGTCGGTCCCCCGTCGGCGACCAGCGTGACGGACGCATTGGGCGCCAGGGCCGCAGTGTAGCTGGCGGACCACGACGCGGTGCCGGCGCCGTCGACGTTGAATCCGACGCCGAGGATCGTGCCGGCGGGCGTCGGGGCCGAGCCCTGGTTCAGCACACGGGCTGAAAACACAGCCCGACTGCTCGTGAACAGGCTTGCCGGGGTCCAGTTCACCGCGGTAACCACCACGTCGGGCAAAGCGTTGGTAAGACGCGCGCTGACCTGCGTCGAGTTGGGGCTCTCACCCACTGCGTTCAGTGCCGAGACTACATAATAATAAGTCACCGCGTTGATGACACCGGTGTCTTGGTAGGAGGTCGCTTGGACGCCCCCAGTGATATTCGCCGCGATGGGGGAATAGGGCCCGCCGGCGGTGGTGGAACGTTTTACGGTCCAGGTGGTGGGGTTAAGCGGCGGGTTGGTCCAACTCACCGTAATACTCCCTGGCACTGCTCGCGCCTGGACCCCGGTTGGCGCCGGGGGAACGCTCGTCGGGGCGCCGAGGTAATTCCCCATCCACCCGGCGATCGGTTCCAGGTCAAACGAAGGCCAGCCCCAGGACTCGGGGTTTCCGATCTCAAACAACGTGCAGCCGAGCACATACGCATCCTGCCGGATTTGCCCGTCGAACCAGTTGAGCCACCGTTGATAGTCCGCCGCCGAACCGCGCGCCTGCCAGCCCGAGAGGCTGGGGTCGCCGCTTTGGTCGACGCCGCCTTCCGTCAGGATTAGAGGGATGGTGTTGAGGTCCGGGTAGGCGGTCGCAAAATACGAGTAAAACTGGCGGTAGCGAAGCGAGTACCAAATCTCCGTGCCGAGATCGGTCGTGTAGTTCACGGTGTAGGCGTGGTAGCTCCAGGCGCCGCCGGCGGCTTTCGCCTGGCGCAGCGCCGGCACAAACGCCGCCAGATACGACTGCATCTCCGACACCGTCCCGGCGGGATTGCCCACCGCGATGCTGCCGATGCAGGGCTTGTAGCCGGCGGTGACGATCCGCGGCGTCAGGTTGGTCCAAAACTGGTTGAACCATCGCGAAGCCTGCAGCGGTGCCGAGCCCGGATAACCCAGCGTCGGGGTCTGGCCTTCGTTCGGGCCTTCCAGGAAGTCGATGAGCGCCCGGTCCAACGCGGTCAGAGAATTCAGCCCCGGCTGCAGCACCGTGGTCCAAAAGTCGGACGCGCTCGCCGTTGCGTCGTTGGCGAGCGAATACGTTTTCGGCGAGTAGATCCGCACGACAATCTTTCCTCCCGGCGCGTGCGCCCGGTAATCCCGCATCGACTGCACCATGCCCGAGGGGAAACCGGAGTCCAGCCCGAGCACCTTCAGGGTCTGCGGCCGGCCGGCGACGATCTCCGACCCGCCAACCGTGTAGCTGTTGATGAGATGCGCCGAAAGTTTGCTGGAACTCAGGGACTGAGCGAAAGCGCACCAATGGAGCAAAAAACAACCGCAGGCCGACACGACAAAGAACCATTTCATGCGCCGCAGAATGTAAGAATTCTGTCGCAGAAGTTCAATCAGGGCGGAGCGGGCGCTCAAATTGCATCCGCTCCAACGCCTCAGCGTTTTTCAAAAAGCAGATACAACGGGCTTTCCTGGACGGAGATCTGAATCCGCCCGGAGGAGTCTGGCTGAATGGGAACGACAGGATCAGCGGCATCCAGAGGCATTCGCTCCGCGCGGAGCAGCTTCCCCGGCAGGTTCCCGAGCGTGGTGTTGATCTCGGTTCCGTTCCCGGTTGGCGACCAGACTGTCCAAACAACCTCCCCCGAGTCTTTTTGGTATTCCTGAACTCGCACAGGCGCCGGTTGATTCGTGAGCACCTGTTTGAATCGGCATTCACCTAACACCCGCTGCAAGTGGGCGACTGCATAAAAGGACGGTTTCGGTTGAAAGTGTCGGGTCAGGCCGGAACTGGCATGAACCTGGGCCTGGTCTTCATCGTTGAAGAAATAGATGTACGCGCGTTCCACCGGCATCGCTGAGAAGACCAAAAGGGAGCGGACCAGCCACTGGGCCTGCTGAGCGTCGCTGACGCCTGTCCACCGGGCGAAATCGCCAGCCGGGGCAGGGCGCTTCGTGCTGCTGTCATATCCGAATTCCGTGATCCAGACCGGTTTGTCAGCAGTATAGTTGTCACGCCAGCGACAGAGAGCTTCGACGTCCTGGAGATAGCGGGGCAGCCTTGGGTCCTCCGGGAACGTTCTTCGCCAGCTCGGCCAGCCTTCCAGTTGGGCATAGGTGTGAATGGTGAGCACATCGAGCAGGTTCGTGAATCGCACTAAAGACTGAGCGCTTTTCTCATAGTCGCCGCTCTTCCCGGTCGTGAGATTGCAGGAGCAGATTCGCATTTGAGGATCACCAGTCCTGATGCCTTCGGCGATGGCCTTGAAGACGTGGCCGTACTCGGCGTCGCTCCGCTTGCCCGGCTCGTTTCCGATCTCGACCGAACTGACCAGTTTTCGTTTTCCGGAAGGTCCGAACTCTCGCGCAAAGGCTTCACCGTAAGTGCGGGCGTCACGTTGGAGGTTCGCCCACCCGGCAAGCGGCACGGTCTCGAACATGAGCGAGACATCGATGCCCCAACCGTGGTTCCGCCACGAGCCGTATACCTTGCTCCAGTCGACGCCATTCTTGGCCAACGGCCACGGCGGCATCTCGGTGGTATTGGTGCCCAGGTCCCATTCGACCGGATGATAATCCCGCGCGAGCCGGCACACGGGCGCAAACAGCTCGGGTCTGAACTGGACCGTGTGACCGTTAAGCCCGATGAAATCCTGAATCAGCGGGCGCAGTTCCGAAGCCCTGCCGGCCGCCGCAAAGCAAACCGAGATCACGACGAACGCGCGAATTGAAGTGCTCTTCCGCAGCATAAACGGCCTGAGCCTAATGGGTCATTCCGGCCGAGGCAACGACACAGCACTCGGCGCGCGGACTTCAGTCCGCAGCAACGCCCGCCCGACCATCGCGCTTGGAATGCGGATGCCCCCCTGCTAACGGAAGTTGCTGTGGACTGAAGTCCGCGCGCCGGATGCTTGGCCAACCGACCACTGAGCCACCGCGCGATGTATCCGATCAGTCTTGGGTCGGAGCGCCGATTTTTAATCGGCTTAAGCTCACCGACGGCCGCGTGTAAGCCGAGTGCAACTCGGCGCTCCGACCCAGGACTGAGCGGACGTACCGCGCGATAGGAATTCTCATTGCAGCCTCGAAGCTTTAGCGGATATAATGCTGCCCTGACCGCTGTCCAGCAGTGGTTTTGAATTCGAACCGGGTATGAAAACGATTCGTGGAGATGCCCAACGACCCGTGCAGAACCTGTTGTCTTCCCTTCACCCTGATTGCCACGGGCTGGACTTGCCATCCCTCTTAAACCGCATCGCGGCTGCGGCGCTGGTTTGCGCCTCCGTTTCTTCAGTTAGCGGGGGCACCGTGATCGGATGGGGCGTCTCCTGGCCGGGCCAGCTTGACTGTGCGGGACAACAGGCGAAGGCAATCGCAGTAGGAGCCCAGCATAGTCTGTTATTGAGAGCCGACGGTACCGTTGCGGGCTATGGTGCCTGGGGCTGGTTTTGGAATGGGACCCCTCCGGACCCCCCGGTGACTGTTCCAGCCGAACTGGACCATGTAGTGGCGGTCGCGGCGGGCTGCTACCATTCGCTTGCATTGCGAGAAGATGGCACAGTAGTAGCCTGGGGATTGAGTGACCGTGGCGGAACCAATGTCCCGCCAAACCTAACAAATGTCGTGCAGATCGCCACCTACGGATATATCGCAAGCAGTTCGCTGGCGTTGACTGCGGAGGGACGTGTGGTTGCCTGGGGTTCAAATGCCGCACCCGTTCCGAGCGGATTGAGCAATGTTGTCGCCGTCTCGGTCGGCACTGGCGGTCTGGCGCTTCAGGCCGACGGTACCGTTGTGGGCTGGGGCTGGCCCCAAGAGATCAGCAGCAAATTCGGGCTGCTCACGAATGTCGTGGCGATCTCAGGAGGGTGTGGATGTGTGCTGGCTTTGATGGCCGACGGAAAGGTGGTCGCAATCGACCAATTCTACCAGCCGCCCGCGGGTTTGAGTAATGTGGTGAAGATCGCTGCTTCTCCGGGCAACGACCATCACTTGGATATGGCGCTTAAGGCAGACGGCAAAGTCGTCGGCTGGGGTTTTGATTTCAGCGCTGATCCTTGGGTCGGCGGAGTTCCTTTTGCTCCTGCTTCAGTGTCGAACGCGACAGCCATTGCCTCCGGCTACGAGAACAATCTTGCGCTGGATGGCGATGGGCCACCGTTAGCTCACGCCTGGATTGCCGCGCAGCGGACCCCCGCCGGCCTGACCGTGACGGTGGCGACAAAGAGCGGGCAGGTCTACGCGCTGGAATATACCACTTCATTGGAGCAACCGGATTGGAAGCTCCTCTTTCCGCTGGTTGCCGGTGATGGAACGGTGCGGCTCTTAACCGATCCTTCCGTATCCGATCGCCAGCGCTTTTACCGTGTGAGATCGTGGTAGAGGGGGCGGTGCTTCGAGGTTGATTTCTCGATCTAGTCATGGTTCTTTGCTCTTTCCGTGTATCCCGTGTATTCCGTGGTTTGTTCCATCTCGCCGCGATCCCTGCCTGGAACTTGGCCTGATTACGACGAGTTTTGAAGTTCAAGGACTAGTCACTGCGCTTCGCGTCCGTACACCTCAATCTCGGTGTATTCGTTGAGGGCGCTCTCAGTGCTGCCTCTGGAGTAAAAGCGCAGGAACCGACCGCGGACACCCTTGGCGTCGATTAGTTTGCCCTCGTAGGTCTCGAGATATTCGCGATCGGCGCCCTTGCCCAGGCCCGAACTGTTGTCCCGGTCGTTGTTGAAGAGCGTTCGCACGTTGAACCGGAACTCTGCGTTGTCCGCAACCTGGACGACGACGTCATGGAACACCTTGGCGGCATTGTGGGCGTGCCAGATCGCGATCGCAAAGATCTCCCGCGAGCCACCGAAGTCCAACTGCACCCACTGAGTGCCTTTTCGCAAGTAAACGATGCTCTCATCGGCGCCACCTTTGTTGCCATCGACGATCTTCGCCAGAGCCTCCGCAGTGGCGTAGCTATCGCTGCACGTGATCCCCGTGTCCGGCGCGAGGTTCTTCAGACCAGGCGGCACCAGCAACGGCGGCCGCGGCATGTCGGACGGGTGTTCAACATCTGGACCGAGGCGCAGATCGCGCGGGATTTCCTTGAATGTGGGAGCCGGCAGGTCGAGGTAGAGCGGCACCAAACCCTTTTGGGGTGCGGACTGCGGTGCGTTCTTTGAGGCGACCAACCACTCAAACCTAATGGCCACGGCGGGCCCAGGGTTAAAGGTTCCCAGCTCCGTTGGAATCGCAAAAGGATCCACCTCTTCGGAGACCCATTCAATCGAAGTGGCGCCTGAAACGAAGAGTCTCCCGCCTTCGAGGGGCAGGATTTGGACCGGCATAGTGAGGTGGTTTGTAGCGCCGACCAGGACGAGGTCGCCGCTGGCTTCGAACGTGGGCGCTCCGCCGTTGGTCATGTCGCCTTCCCGCAGGGTGAGGGCTGAGAGATAAAACCAGATTTTGGCCGTCGGATTACCCTTGGCTCTGAAGGCGGTATACCAGGCCTGATCAATCTGGTCGCTCCAGGGCCGCCCGTCCTTGTCGCCAGTCTTGATTGAAAGAATGGGCACGAAAACCTCCGCTCGCGCCCGTACTTCGCCCGGTCTTCGACTCTTGATGGCATCCTGCTCGATTTCCAGGAACCCACCGATTTCGCGGCTTTCCGCCTGCCACCGGCGACGCTTGAAATCGAACGTGCCTTCGATTCTCACCCGGCTTCCCGAAGCGCCAACGAATCTTTGAATCGGCGCGACTCCAGGAGCGTTCATTCGTGGTGCTCTAACTATTTGACTCGGAGCTTCGGCAACGACACCGCTAAACTCAGTGGCTCTCGTGCGAGGTTCGACCTCCGACCGCGGAGCGGCGGCGAGTGGAGCACTAATTGTTGGTTGAGAGACTGGCGGGGGAGTGGGAGGGATCTCCGTTTCGCCGGCCGGCTGTTCCGTCAATTGTGATGCTGAAAGCGGTTGCTCGCGCGACTGCTTCCGGCCGGCTGAATGCTGCAGCCAAAAAGTCGTCGCCGCTCCGCCGATGATCAGGGCGCAAGCAACGCCGATCTTGAGTTTGGTGGCAATCACTGTCTCGGTCGAAATGGCCGCCATTCCGCCGGCTGCGCTCGAGCTGGCCAGCGCTGCCTGGGCCAACCCCATCGCCAGTCCCGCTGGCGCCGCCTTGACTGCGCCGGCCGCCAGGCCGCTCGCCAGAACTGCCACCGGCAGGCTAACTCCGCGGTGCTTGAGCAGGACCGCCAGCTCCTGCAACGCTCGAGCTACGCGCTTTTGGGCCACGTTTTCGCTGATGCCCAGGGCTTCGCCAACCGAGCGCAGATTCCGGCGTTCAAAGAACCGCAGCAGGACGGCATCGCGGTCGTCCGCACCCAGCTCGTTGATGGCTTCGTCCAGGACGGGAGCGATCTCGGCCAGGGCGGTATCAGGGAGATTATCCAGCGCGCTCATTTCGACGGCCTGCCTTTCACGAGCCTGACGACGCCGTTCGCCGCGCATGACGGTCCTGGCGACGAAACACGTGTGCCGGTGCAGCCAGCCGCCCAGCATGCTGTTGGCTGAGAGGTTGGCTGCCTGGCGCGCGAGGTCTACGAAGACCGTTTGGGCCACATCCTTCGCCCGGTGTGGATCGCCCTCGACCAGGCGCAGCGCCGTCGAGTACACCAGGTCAACATATCGGGCGACGAGCTCCCGGAAAGCCTCCTCCGACCCGGTCGCCACGTAGTCAGCCAGCAGTTGTTGGCTCTCCGTCATCGTCATTTACCATTAAAGAGCCGCTGCGAGCGAAAAGCCGCCAAGAAAACGACTAAGAAGCACACCCCTCTTACCTCCTCAGCGGCATCAAGCCAAAATGCAGGACCAGCCAAATGGGCACGGCGAACAGCGCAATCGCCGCCAGGCGCTCCCAACTCCAGGCAAGGTAATGCGCCTGAATCGGGTAAATCGTGATCATAAAGTAGTTGCTAAACCGCGTGTGCCCGAGGAAAGAGCAGTATTTGGGGTAACGCCGGCGCAGGCCGCTAATCAGGGCGACAACCCCAAGGACCATAACCACCAGGGAGACAAAGATGTTGATCTTGAGCACGACCTGCCAGCCGGTCGGCACGACCGTCGACCGCGACGCCGTGAAATAGGGATACAGCCATTGAGCCGCCGCCCACACAAAACTGAAGCCGGTTTGGAGCGCAGTCCGAAAGTTGGCCTTGCCGGAGGTCAACTCGTTAAGCAGCAGCGCAAAGTACAGCGGGACAATGCCCCAAATCATCCAGGACTCCCGAAACGGCGCCTGAATCAAGTCAATAAACGTCGTCCAAAGTTGCGAGAACATCTCAGTTCAACTGACCCGAATGTACGAAAGCGGGCGCCAGCTTAGCACCCGATCGAAAAACGCAGCAAGGTTCGGTGGCCGGCAAGCCGCTCAGCTCTCGAGGTTTACCCGTAACTTGCGCCAGGCAGCCATCGAGCGCGCCAGGTGCTCGCGCGTATCCCCGCCGATCCCGTAACACTGCAAACCGATCGGTCCTTTATAGCCGAGGTCCTTCAGGGTCTTCAGGAAGTTGCCGATATCAAAGTTGCCCTTGTCCAACGGCTGAATGTAATGATCCCACCCGGGTTTATCGTCGTGTTCATCCGCGCCGTTGATTGAGACGGCCCAGAGCCGCGGCATGGCTTGCTTGAGCAACGACTGATAGTCCCGCTGTTTGTCCACGCGCAACCAGTGGCAAAGGTTGAACATCGCGCCCACGTTCGGTCTGTCCACCTTTGCGGCCACGCGCGCGCTGTCTTCGATGCGTTCGACCCAGCAACCGACGTGAGGGTAGAGCAGCAACTGGGAACCGGAGTCTTTAGCCAGCTCCGACATTTCGCGCAAGATTTCGACCCCGCGCGGATCGGCGGAGGTATCGGACGCCTTGGCGCCGTTCGTGAGCAGGCAGAACTGCACCTTCCGTTCTTTGACGAGCGCGAGGACCTCCTTGAAGCGGGCGTCGTAGACTGGCTTACCCGGCGTCAGGTCCACCTGCATGGTGATCTGAAAAAGTTTCAGGCCGGCTTCATCGAGCGTCTTGATCCGCTCATCCACCTTATCGAGCCAGATGTGGCCCACTCCCTCGTAACCGAGTTCTTTGAGCATCGCAGCCTGCTCTCTAAATGTGCGCTTCTTGCTGTCGTGCCAATCAATGCAGAAGGGAAAGAACGGGTAGTCTCGAAGAGCAGTCCCCGATTGGTCCTGGGAGAAGCCTGAGCCCGAACCCAAAGGGGAGAAGACCAGCAGAGTGCCCGCCATGCCGGTGTTCTTCAGGAACTTTCGCCGGCCTATCCCGCGTTGATTGGTTTGCTTCAAACCGTTCCGTTGTGCGGCGTTCATGCCTGGAGTGTGCCAGAGATCGAAGCACGGTGTCAAAACGCAGACGAGGAAGTTGAGTAATGGATCAGTTGCGGGCGGGCCGAGCATCCGGCGCGCGGACTTCAGTCCGCAGCAATGCGCGACTGGCCGCTGCGTTACGAATGTAGACAGCGTTGAACATGGGAAACTTTGTGTGGGCGCAGTTGCGGCTAGGCCAAGCATCCGGCGCGCGGACTTCAGTCCGCAGCAACTTCCGTCAGCAGGGGGGCATCCGCATTCCAGAGGCGATAGTCGGCCGAGCATTGCTGCGGACTTCAGTCCAATGTCACTAGGAATTGAGCGGTAGCTTTTTCGATGTTGACCGCCTCAGCACCGCGGCTGGACCGGTTTGGGCCGGATTGTTTCTTCGATATTCCTCTAACAGCGCGGGCCCCACTTGGTAGAGCAA
>DATDCV010000371.1:0-7447 GCA_036524155.1 Verrucomicrobiia bacterium | reverse complement strand
TGCATCCTCGGTCAGGGTCATGTAGATCCAACCTTCCTTTTCCGGATGAAAGTAGCCGCCAAACGTTTGCGGTCCCTCGCGTCCGATGCGCCGCCAGGTCTTCCCACCGTCTTCGGTGAGATACAAACCGCCCTGTTTGTTTTCCCAATTCACGTCGCATGCGCCGATCAGGATGCGTTTGCTGTCGCGCGGGTGGACGGAAAAATCCTTCGGATAGAGCAGCGGCTTGGACGTGGAGATCTTCTCCCACGACTCTCCGGCATCCGTTGAGAGGTAGAGCCCCACGCCCTCCGCCATGAGCGGCTTCCCACCAGCCGGGCGTTTCGCGCAGATGATGGCGAACAGAGCACCATCGCTGTGGAGGCTGACACGGTACACCCGCATGTTTTCCGGTGCCCCGAGGCCGTTTTTCTTCAGCACCCAGGTCCTGCCGTCGTCAGTTGATTTATAGACACCCGACTCGAAGACGCCCGCGTACAGCGTGCGGGCGCCCTTCGGACTTTTCGGGTCGAGCACAACGGAAGTCACCGCTTTGGGCGGCAGGCCCGTGCCGGCCGGCTTCCACGAGGCGCCGAAGTTCGTGGAGAGACAAACCCCGCCGGGACGTTTGTTGCCATGGCGCTCGGAGATGATGTTGTCGTTCGGGATGTCGTGCACATCGGAGAACGCGCCCCAAATCTTGCCGGGCACATCGGGATCGAATGCCAGCTCATAACAGGTATTGCGCCACGGCGCCCAAGTCTTTGGGTCCCACCAAATCCAGGACTTGCCACCGTCGAGCGATCGCGCCCAGCCCAAGTCCGTATAGCAGATGTAGCGGCGGTCGGGTTCGAAAGGATCGACATAGCAATGCCAGGTCGTGGTGACGACCAGCCCGTTGCAGGTCCAGGCCGAACCCGGACCGGGCTTCTGGTCCGCGGCGGGATAAGCTGAGCCGCAGAACCAGTTGGCGCCGCCGTTATGGGTGATGTGCGCCTCGTTTCTTACGAGCAGGACCCGCTCCGGATCGCTGTTACAGATGGCGACTCCGAAGGGAGCCTCGCCGCCTTTGTAGGACTGCCCGGAGGAGGCGGTCACATAGTCGGGCCCGACATTGTATCGCTCGAACCGCGGGTCCATGTAGTAGGTCGCGCGCCAGGTCTGGCCCGCGTCGTCGCTGCGGTAGACGGTGTCGAAATGCGGCGGATGAAAGCCCGTGCCGGTGTTGAAAACATAAACGGTCGAAGGCCTGGCATCCGTCGTGAGGACCTGTTGGTACTGGGCGATCGGCCCGTAGGCGTATTGGTCAGCCGGCTTGGTTTCCGTGTTGAGCCCGGTCCCCATCGCTGATTCCCAGGTGTCGCCGTGATCTCGCGAGCGATAGACGCCACCTTTAAACGCGCCGTCGTCCGCCTTGCTGCGAACCGTACAATAGAGGATCACCGTCTTCTCCTTCGGGTCCAACCCGCCGGCGAATCCCTGGATTTCCTTCCAGGGCAAGCCCTGAGTCTTCTCGGCCCATGTGTCACCGCCATCATCCGAACGCCAGATGCCTTTGTCTGTGGCCGCGAACATCACCTTCCCCTGCCCTGCCGCGTCGAAATGAAACCCGAGCACGCGACCGCCTGGTCCCGCGCAAACGGCCCAGTTGAGCCCGGCGTCGCGCGATACCCAGCATTTCCCGCTGCGGGTTCCCGCCAGCATCAGATCAGGAGTGGACGGGCAGATCGCGATTTCGCCGTTGAGCGCTTCCTTCAAGTTCCCAATTGCAGCGAAGGTACGCCCCCGGTCACGGCTGACCTTGAGCCGGCCGCCGGAGGACGCGTAGATGATATTCGGGTCGGCGGGATGAAACGCCGGTCGGCAGCCGGTGTCGCTCCGAAGCTGCGCGTGATGAATCATGCGCCAGTTACGGCCCCCGTCCTCCGAAATGTAGGCGGCGCTCATGTCGCAATTGATCATCATCAGGTTCGGGTCCGCGGGTGAGATGGCGGGCGTGAACATGCCGCCGCCACCGGACAATCCCACCGGGACCCAGCCGGGCGCGGCGGAGCTTATGTGACCGTGTGCGCATAAGACGCAAGAAGCAGCGAGCAAAGCGGCACGGACCAACGACATCAGATCCTTTGGTTTCACCGCGATTCTCCTTTCGTTAATTCCGCTACGAGCTCGCGCGCGCGGTAGATCTTCGACAAGGCCTCAATGATCCCGCTCGAATGCACGGCCAACGCACGGCATTGCTCGTCCGAATACGCAAAGTCCGCCGTCAGCGACTGAATGTTACCGTCGAAGATCACCCCGACCAGCTCACCTTTGCGGTTGACGACGGGGCTGCCCGAGTTTCCGCCGATAATGTCTGCCGTGCAGACAAAGTTGAACGGCGTGTCCAGCTTGAGTTTCCGCTTCCTCGCGATCCAGCTTTGCGGCAGGTCAAAGGGCGGACGGTAGTTCTGAGCCGCAGCGCGCTCGTACAGACCGGCAAACGTGGTTTCGAAAGGAATCTTCTGCCCGTTTTCTGCATAGCCTTTGACCAGGCCAAAGGCGAGGCGCAGGGATGACGTGGCATCGGGGTAATCGTTGCGCCCGTAAAGGGCAAACCTCGCCTTGCCGATCCGGGCATGAGCCTGGCGAATCGCTTCCCGCTGGGGCTCCAGCAGTTTGCGCACTGCGCGCGCGGCGGGGTCCACCGTGGCGGCCAGCTCCAGCATCGGGTCCTTCGCCTCTTCCAGCGCGGGACGGCCCCCGCGATACAGTTCGCGGCGCACCTTGGCGGAGCCGAGCCTTGTATTGCGGACAAGGTCACCGGCGCGGTCGCGAGGCGATCTCCCGGCAAGAACGTGTTGCACCAGGATGTCGTCGTAGCCCAACTCTTCCGCCAGCCAAGTCAGGGAATCGGTCAGCTTGAGCGTTTCCAGGTCGTTATAAATCGGCTGCTCAGCGAAGAGCGCGTTCTCGAAGGACGAACGGGCAGACTCCCGGAACTCCTCCAGGCGCTCCCCGTTTGGCTTGGACTGCTCCTCCGCCACACGCCACAACTGCCGGGCGTAGGTGAAAAGAGGCGAGGCGAAGCCGTAACCGCGCTCCAGCATGTCGTAGCGCAGAGAGTTCTGCGCGATGATCTTCTGCGCCTCGGCAATTCGATCCCATGCCGCCTCCGCGTCACTGAGGCCGCTCCGGTCATGGATGGCGGCCTTGAACTGGGCTTCGGCGGTCTGCTTCGGCCCCATGAGTTTGGGGTCCAGCAGCCCGGCCAGCGCGCCAGTTCTGACTTTGCGGCTGTTCCTCACTCCGAACAGATCGCCCCGGGCACGACGCGCATTCTCGGCGCTGCGGGCGCCAAAGGCTCCCAGCAGCACCTCCAACCGGTTCAGCCTTTGAAGGGTGCGGGGATATTCGATGTCACGCAGGAACTCCAGTTCGGCTACCGTGCGCAGCCGATCCGTCCGCCCCGGGTTCCCTGAGACGAATACCAGCTCGTTATCAGGCGCGCCGGCCTTGCTCCAGCGCAGGTAGTGCTGAACTTTCGCCGGCTTCCCGTTTTCGTAAGCGCGGAAGAGGCAAATATCGAGGTCGTAGCGCGGATATTCGAAATTATCCGGGTCGCCACCGTAAAACGCGATTTGTTCCTCCGGGGCGAACACCAGCCGGACGTCAGTATATTTCTTGAACCGGTAGAGGTGGTAGAGAGCGCCCTGGTAGAGTGTGACCACCTCGCTGTGCAGGCCCGTTTTGTCGAGCGACTCCTTTTCAATCGCGGCAATCGCCGCACGGCGGGCCTTGAAGGCGGCGTCATCCGGCGCACCAGCCCCCACCGCGGCGTTCACCCTTTCGGTGACATCCTCGATCTCCATCAGCACCTTCAGCTCGATGCCCGGGCAAGGCTTCTCTTCGGCGCGCGTCCGCGCGTAAAACCCGTCGCGCACGTAATTCAGCTCAGCCGTGCTGAGTCGCTGCAGCGCGCCCGAACCGACATGGTGGTTGGACAGCACTAATCCTTCCTCGGACACGAACTCAGCCGAACCGCCGTTACCAAAGCGAACCGAGGCTTTCTGCAAATGTTCGAGCCATGCCGGGTCGAGATCAAAGCCGTAGCGCTGCCGGATCAGTTCCCGCGGAGGGTGGTTGTAGAGCCACATGCCCTCGTCCGCTTGAAGTGTCGCTGCCAGGAGCGACACGTGGAAGAACAAGAGGCCCGAATACGAGGCCAGGCGGAATCGAGAGCTTCGCATAAACGCGCGCCAGTCTACGGGGCCGGGACCAAACACCAAAGTTTAAAGTCAGGCCCTCCATCAAGCTGCCAGTAAGGGCGTCTAGCTCAAGAACCTCGCTGTTGATCGTTGCAGGGCCTCCTCTCCCCTACCCCTCTCCTCCAGAGGCGGAGAGGGAGAAGACAGCACGGCGCCCGCGGTAGTCTCCCCCTTGCCATGAACCTGACAGCGAGAGCGTCGCTCTTTGGCGACAAGCGCGAGTCTGGCGGAATGACTCGGTTTCAGATAGTCTCGCGGCAGTGTTCGCCGCGTTACTTACCACCGTTTTGTTTTCGCTGTCGGTCATTTGTGGCCATCGCTCGGCGCGGCTTATTGGTGGCACGGAGGCGAATTTCTGGCGGGTAACAGTGGCCACCGCCTTGCTGGCAATCTGGGCGTACACCTGGGGACTAGGGCTTTCAGGAGCAGCTCTGCCGCTGTTCCTGGCCAGCGGCGTCGCGGGCATCGGCGTGGGGGACGTCGCCTTCTTCCAGGGCTTGCCGCGCCTGGGTCCCCGGCTCTCGCTCCTGCTGATCGAATGCCTGGCGCCGCCCTGTGGTGCGCTGGTCGAGTGGCTATGGCTCGGAACGACCCTGTCAGCCTTCCAGGTTCTCTGCGGAGTCGTGATCCTGGCAGGCGTCGGCGTGGCGCTTGCCCCCGGTGAACATGTCGGGCGCCCGCGGAGGCAATTGGTCATTGGCATCTTCTCCTGCAGCCTCGCCGCCCTCGGCACCGCGGTGGGAGCCGTTTTGAGCCGCAAAGCCTATGCGCTCGCCGAGAGCTGCGGCGAATCGCCCGACGCGGGCACGGCCGGTTTTCAACGGGTGGCCGGCGGACTGATCCTCGCCGGCCTGGTCCTCCTGGTGGTTAAGCGGCAAGTCTTCCGGGTACAGAGGCGCGCGCCGCATCAATTGGTCGTCGAGGCCTCGATCAAAAAATGGAAAAGCGTGTGGTTCTGGGTGGTGTTAAACAGCTTATTCGGCCAAACACTCGGGGTCTGCTGTATGCAGGCCGCGCTCAAAACCACTCCGACCGGCATCGTCCTGGCCATCATCGCCACGACACCGATTGTCGCCATCCCCCTGGCCTACGCTATCGAAGGCGAACGCCCCACACTGCGTTCGTTCATCGGCGGCCTGATCGCCGTCGGCGCCGTAGTCGCTTTGGTGACGGTTGGCAGGTAGGTTCGCCTCCCGGCGCCGATCGACCGTCAGCGCGTCCGCCAAAGCAGCACGTATCGATTCTGAACAGGTTGGCCCGCAGTCTGGCCAAGCCGCCGCACGTCAAGCCAGGTCAATCTTGCGATGATGTTGAGTATGACCGCCGGACGCCACAGCGGTATAAGATGCCCTCAGGTCGTTCAGGAAAGGCAGCCCTTCCCGGTATTTCCACAAACCCTCGAGATCCAGGCGCTGCTTGAAGATTTCCTCTCCATCCCCTGCGGCAGTGAGGATTTCGCCAGTCGGGCCAACAATCATCGACCGACCCGGGTATTCACAAAACGGGTCTGTTCCCGTCCGGTTGACGCCGACCACAAACGCCTGGTTCTCGACGGCCCGGGCCTGGAGGAGAACCTCCCAATGCTCGAGGCGCTTGGCGGGGAAGTTGGCGATCACCACGAACAACTCCGGGCGATGCCGGGCGGCTGCCTCTCGGAACAGTTCCGGGAAACGCAGGTCGTAGCAGATGAAAGGCGAAACGTTGATGCCGGCCCAGCTAAACACAACCACCTTTTCCCCGGCGGTATAATGCTCAGCCTCGCCCCCCGGTGTGAATGGCCGCATTTTGGAATAAAAGGCAATCAGTTTGCCGTCGGGGCCAAAGACCACGGCCTTGTTCCGCACCCGGCGGTCGTGCGCGCGCATGGCCGCACCGGCGATGATTGTGACGCGGAATTCGCGGGCGATACCCGCCAGAAACTGTTCCGTCGGACCGCCATAATCCTCCGCGATGAGCGAGGCGTTCATGCTGAATCCGGTGGCGAACATTTCGGGCAGTATGACCAGCGAGTCCGGCTCCGGCCCGGCGTGGGCAAGCAATCGCCGGACCGTCGCGTAATTCGCAGCCTTGTTTTCCCAAGCAATATCAAATTGGAGGCCGATGATCGTCACCACCTACCATTGCCTTATCCTTTGCGGGGTCGTCCAGTGTTCTTCATTGATTTTTCGCCGATTTGCGGTTTCGTTGGCCGGGCTTGAATGCAAGAATCCGTTCACGCCTCCGCTCCAGTAATATGAACGCGCACGCCAAAGCGACACGACACCCGGACTCAGCTCACGCCAGCTCCTCCGCCCTGCTCAACCGGTTTTTGCGGTATGTCCAGTTAGATACACAGAGCAACGAGTTCTCGCAATCGTGCCCGAGCACGCCCGGGCAGTTGACACTCCAGAACCTGCTCAAGACCGAATTGGAGGCAATGGGCGCCGCCGAGGTGCAACTGACACATCATGGCTATGTGCTGGCCACCATCCCCGCCACTTCGCGAAAGCGACGCATTCCCACCGTTGCATTCCTGGCTCATGTAGACACCGCGCCGGATTTCTCGGGCAAGGATGTCAAACCCATCGTGCACCGCAACTATGACGGCGGCGCGATCCGGCTTCCAGGTGACCCGCGGCTCGTTTTGGACAGTTCGGTTGCCCCGGAATTGGTGCGCGCCAAAGGCAAGGATATCGTCACGGCCAGCGGCTCGACTCTGCTCGGGGCGGATGACAAGGCCGGGGTGGCCGCCATCATGACGTTCGCCGATCACCTCCTCCACGATTCTTCCATTGCGCATGGGAAAATCCGTCTTTGCTTTACCCCGGACGAGGAGATCGGGCGGGGCGTGGACAAGCTGAATCTTGCGGAACTAGCGGCGGATGTCGCTTACACCCTGGACGGCCATTCGCCGGGCGAAATATGTTGGGAAACGTTCTCGGCCGACCAGGCCACGGTCACGATCACCGGGGTCTCGACGCATCCGGGGGAAGCCAAAGCAAAAGGCATGATCAACGCGCTGCACCTGGCGGGCAAGCTCCTGACCATGTTGCCCCGCGAACATTGCTCGCCTGAAACCACGGAAAAGCGGGAAGGTTTCATCCACCCGGTCCATTTCGATGGCCGCGCCGACAAAGCGGTGGTTCGCTTCATTCTTCGCGATTTCGAGCTGGCCGGGTTGGCTCAGAAGCGGGCGATCCTCCAGGGATTGTGCCGCGGCCTGCAAGCGGCCGAACCGCGCG
>DATDCV010000370.1:0-11567 GCA_036524155.1 Verrucomicrobiia bacterium | reverse complement strand
GGCCAGGGCGCCCCGATTCGGCCCCCGACCTGCCTCAGGGCACCCACGCTCAAGCAGAACCGAAGAACATCGCGATGCGCCATCGCGCCGAATGCCCGGCTCTGCGGATCAAGCGCCCGCAATTCGTTTGTCTTTTGGACGACAGACTTCCACATAGGCCGAACCTGCAGGTATTGCAGCCACAATTACCGCGCGCGGCGGCGAGGCGTCAAGGAAAGGTTTGCTCCCTGTGTAACTCAGTCTTGGGTCGGAGCGCCGAGTTGTACTCGGCTTGCAGAAGGCCGTCGGCTCGCTTAAGCCGATTAGAAATCGGCGCTCCGACCCAAGACTGAGGCGATACCTCCCTGTGCGACACGGCCGGGCCACCCCAGAGCGCATCCATCGGCACGTCAAATATCATTGCCTGGGAAGGCAACATCCTGTACCCTCGGCTTACCGTGTGTTTTTGGGCGCACCCCGTTGGTGCGCTCTTTTGGTTTCGTCACAGCGGGTTATTCCGCTGGCCGCAGTTTTCATTGGGCGTTCCGACACTTCAGGAGAAATGAGCACCCAGCCGGGAACTCGAAACGATGCACTGGCGGCTCAAAGCAACGCCGGCCGGAACGAGCTCCCCACCATCGCCCTGCGGCTTTACGACGCGCACAACCACCTTCAAGATGAGCGGCTCCGGTTGGACGACGTCATGTGGAAGGAACTGGCCGCCGAGAACGTTCAGAAGATGGTCGTGAACGGGGCTTGCGAAGGGGACTGGGACACAGTGCTCGATCTGGCTCGCAATCATCCCCAGATCATCCCGTCTTTCGGCTATCATCCCTGGTATGTCAGAGAGCGCTCAGCCCGATGGCGGGAGGTGCTGATTCGTTACCTGGACGCCGGCGTGGCGGCGGTGGGGGAAATCGGTTTGGACCGATGGATCAAGGATTACGATTTAGGGCTGCAGGAAGAAATGTTCTTTGCACAGATGAGCATGGCGGCTGAGCGAAACCTCCCGGTTAGTATTCATTGTCAACAGGCTTGGGGTCGGCTCCTCGAACTGCTCGAGGACGGGCCGCGGCCGAAGTGCGGATTTGTGCTCCACTCGTTCGGGGGGCCGCAGGAGATGATCGAGCCGCTGGCCAGGCATGGAGCCTACTTTTCTTTGCCCGGCTATTTCGCACACGGGCGGAAGGACCGTCAGAGGGAGGCCTTCCGGCACGTGCCGCCGGACCGGCTCCTGATCGAAACTGACGCGCCGGACCAACCATTGCCACCGGAACGTGTAAGGTATCCACTGCCGCCCTCGACAGAGGGCAAGCCGCTCAATCACCCGGCTAACCTGGGGGCGGTTTACCAGTTTGCGGCAGAGCTACTTGGGGAGGCTCTCGGGACGCTCGCTCCCAGGGTGGAAAAGAACTTCCTCAGGCTGTTTGGCCAGTTGTGCGAGCGCCAGCGGTGAAAGACCATTTCCGGGCGATGGAAATCGCTTGCTGGCTGTGGCGATCTGTGATTTCTTGGGTTGAACCCCGTGACAACGAGAGAAATCCTATGGGTACTGAAAACTCCGCAGCTGTGAAGACCGCGTACTTGGCTCTGCCGCCCGGCGACAAAGGACCAGCCTGCTCTTATTCGCCAATCTGCAGCCCTCCTTCCGTTTACACCGCGGTATGGCACGAGCAAACCATCGTTGTGTCCGAGAGCGCCATGGACGTCTCGACCGAGAATTTGGAGAGGGCAGCGATGGAAAGATGGGTGCTGCAACTGGTGCACCGGGAGTTGGCCGGGGTACTGGAGGAAGCTGAGACCCAGCTAAAATTGGTCCTAACCATCTCCCTGGATGACGTGGCCGCGCGGGTGATCAAACAGGCGCTGGAGATCAGGGTCAGGGAGCAGGGCCTCGCCAGGTGAGAGAGCCGCCTCTGGCGTCGAGCCAGGGCGCTGCGGGGACCGGGCCTGAACGCGGAGCGGCGATGGATTCGCTCTTCCGTGCGAACGTCCGGCGCCGGAGGACCAGCGATAGAGGATGCGGGTGCTGAGCACGGCCGCGGAGTCGCAGGCCAGTGCACAAAAGACCTCAATGCTCAATTACATATTCCGTTGCTGGCTTTCGCTGGGTGACATTGTGCTGCTCACGGCGGCGATTCGCGATCTGCAATTGACCTTCCCGGGTCGGTATGTGGTGGATGTGCGCACCTGGTATCCGGATCTCTGGCGGCACAATCCACGCCTCACTCCGCTGGGCGATTACGACCCCGAGGTCAAGGTAGTCGATTGTGTGCCGTCCCTCGTCAACCGTAGCGATACCGTGGGCTGTCATTCGGTGTATGTGTTCATCGATTTTCTTAACCAATACCTTGGCACCAGGATGAAGCCGGCGGCGATGCGGGGCGACATCTACCTCTCAGACCAGGAAAAAGCCCGGCGATCGCAAGTTCACGAACTTGTGGGAGCCGGGATTCCCTTCTGGCTAATTTCAGCCGGAGGCAAGCACGATTGCACCATCAAGTGGTGGGACGTGCGAAGGTATCAGGAGGTCGTGGACCATTTCCGTGGGCACATTCAGTTCGTCCAGGTCGGCGACGGGGCGCATTACCACCCGAGACTGCGAGGAGTCATCGATCTGCGCGGGCGCACAACGATCCGCGAGTTGATCTTGCTGGTGCACCATGCCCAAGGCGTGCTTTGTGGGGTAACGGGATTGATGCACCTGGCCGCAGCCGTGCCTTTGCGGTCGGACCGGCACACCGTCAGACCCTGCGTGGTCGTGGCCGGCGGCAGGGAACCCCCGCATTGGGAGGCTTATCCCGGTCACCAGTTCATTCACACCGTCGGAGCCCTCGCCTGCTGCGCCCACGGCGGGTGCTGGAAAGCTCGCACGACACCGCTGGGGGATGGTGATGAGCGCGACGCCAAAAAGCATCTCTGTGTCGATGTCAAGCAGGGATTGCCCCGGTGCATGGACATGATCTCGAGCGACGCAGTCATCCAGCGAATTGAGACCTATTTCGGGGGTGGCACGGCACGTTATCTTTCTCCGAAAGAGGCAAAACTCGCCGCCGGCGGGGTGGGGTCCACCGCCAGCAATACCCTGGCAAAAAGGCCGCTCAACTTCTACACCGCGCCCGAACTGGCCGAACGGTTCATCAACGAAATCCCCGCCTGTCCCCCCGGGTTTACCGGCCGTGGTATCGTCGTTTGCGGTGGCGGAGTCCCCATGTTCACCAACGCTTGGGTGTGCATCAACATGCTGCGGCGGTTGGGATGCGACCTCCCCATCGAATTGTGGCACTGCGGCGAATGTGAAATGGATGACCGTATGCGCGCGCTTGTGGCACCCCTGGGCGTTAAATGCGTCGATGTCGAGACCGTCAGGTGCCAGCATCCTGCGAATTTAACCCACGTATGGGCGGTCAAGCCCTACGCGTTGTTGCACTCCCGTTTCCAGCAAGTCCTGTTGTTGGACGCTGATAATGTGCCCGTGCAAAACCCGGAGCACTTATTCGACGCCCCGGAGTTTCTGCGGTTGGGGGCAGTCTTCTGGCCGGACTATTGGCGGCTGAGGCGCGGAAGCACGGCTTGGAAGCTGTTCGATGTGCCCTGCCAAAGCGGCCCGGAGTTTGAAACCGGACAGGTGCTGGTCGACAAGAAGAACTGCTGGCGCCCGTTGAACCTGTGTCTCTGGTATAACCAGCATAGCGAACTTTTTTACCAGCATGTTCATGGGGATAAACAGACCTTCCAGATGGCGTTCTTCAGGCTGAACACGCCCTATGCCATGCCCAGCCGAAAGCCCCATCGGCTACCTGGCGTCATGTGCCAACACGACCTCGAGGGACACCGCCTTTTTCAGCATCGCACAATGGCCAAGTGGAGCCTCTTCGCTCCCAACCGGCGAATTCGCGGCTTCCGGTTCGATAAAGAGTGTCGGCAGATCTTGTGTGATTTGCGGAGAGTCTGGGATGGCCAAATCGAAAAGCTCAAACCCAGGCCGCTGCCACATCCCGCCGATGCAGGAGGTTCGGCGCCGGCCGAGGATGAGGTCAAACTTTTCAGTTGCGTGGTTTCGTCCCCCGAACGCGGGGTTTCTCTCCAAAAGACGCTGGCAAATCTCGCCGCCACCGACTGGGCGGGCCGGCCAGTTCACGTGCAAATGGACGAACAACGGTTTACTCGCCTACCGGATCGCCTGGCCCATACCGCGTGGAAAGCCCTTCAAATCGGCTTGCAGAGCGGCGCCGATTATTTGCTCTACCTCGAGGATAATCTCGAGTTCAACGCTCATTTTTTCCAAAACCTGTGCGCCTGGAGCCTATTGGCGAGAAAGCAGATCACCCTCGCGAGCCTGCATAACCCCGGCATACGCGAATTCGCCCGGATCCCAAGCAACAACGCGATAGTCATCGACCCGCGCGACCTGGTGGGGGCTCAGGCTCTCTTAATCTCGCGTCAGGCCGCGCAGTTGTTTTGCGATAACTGGCGGGAGGGACCCGAGCAAGTGGGCCCGAAGATGGGGCTCCTTGCCACCAGGCTCCAATACCCGGTGTTCTGTCACTCGCCCTCGCTGGTGCGTCTCTCCGTTCAGCGCCGAGCTCCACGGCAGGGGTTTCCCCAGGCCCGCGATTTCCAAGCCAAATGGGCCGCTCCGGAGCCGGCCGCGCAACGACTGAGCGTAATATCTCGCCCGGCACCCAACCCCCGCGATGATTGAGGATGCCCCAACGGTGCCGACTATGCCCCCCCGGATGCCGGATTATGAGCTCATCCGTTGTGTCGGCACGGGCACCTTCGGCGACGTCTGGCTCGCTCGGGCCAAAGCCACGCAGCGGTTCCGCGCCATCAAGCTTGTCTGCCGCACCCGGTTTCCACGAGAAGGATTATACGAAACCGAGTTCACAGGACTGAAGAAATTCGAGGAAATCTCCCGTGAACACGCTGGGTTCATCGATATCCTTCACGTAAGCCGGGATGACGAGGCCGGTTGCTTCTCGTACGTGATGGAGCTCGCCGACGATCTCCGCACTGGCCAATCATTCGAGCCGGCGGAATATGTGCCGAAGACTGTGGCCAGCGAGCTTGCCCGGCGGCAGGAACCCGACGCCAACGCTCCCAGGTGTTTTACACCCGCCGAATGTGTGCAGGTTGGCCTGAGTCTAACCTCGGCCCTGGTGGCGCTGCATCAGAATGGGCTGGCCCATCGGGATATTAAGCCCTCGAATATTGTCTTTGTTCGCGGGGTGGCCAAGCTCGCCGATGTCGGCCTGGTGGCGGAGTTCCAGGAGGCGTCCAAGAGCACGTTGATTGGTTCACCGCCCTTCATGGACCCGGACGTGCACGGGACTCCGCTGGGCGACCTCTATGCCTTCGGCAAAGTCCTCTACACGATGGCGACCGGTCGTCCGGTTCAGGATTGGCCTGATGTCACTCCCGTCATGGCCCAAGGCGAGGATGCGGCCAGCTTCCACGAACTGCTGCACATCAGCCAAAAAGCCTGTGGCCCCGACCGGTCGCAGCGATACCAAACCGCGGAGGACATCCACAAACAATTGTTGCTGTTGCGGGTGGGGCATTCGCTCCGGCGGCTCCAACGGCTTGAGCAAATCGTCGGCAGCATCAAGCGCTTTGCCGCTGTGGCTACCGTCATCGCCGTTCTGGCGGGGCTGATCCTCTACCAGACAATCGAGCGCCGCAAACAGTCAGCCGAACTGCGCCAGCACCGGGTGGGGTCCTTCGTCGCCTACGGCACCCGGGCGCTGGATGATAATGACCTCCTTGGGGCGCTGCCCTGGTTCGCCGAAGCGTTGCGCCAGGATACCGACAACCCACGCACCGAGCCCGTTCACCGCCTCCGACTGGGCATGCTCCTGCAACAATGTCCCACGATCATCCAAATGTGGTTTACGGACCATTTGATCAATTATGCCCAGTTCGCGGGGCAGGAGAACCAGGTGCTGCTTCCCGCAGCCAATTGCCGATGGGCAATTCACGACCTGGCGACGGGGCGGATGCTTCACGCGCCCTTCGGACCGGTAACCGGCAGTGATACTGTTGCCATCAGCCCCGCGTCGGGCCTGGCCGTCACCTCCAGCCTGGACTCCTCCAACAACGTGGTGGAGGTGTGGAACTATCTTACGAGCCAACCGGTGACGACTTTGCCGTGGCCGACCGGGGTCAAACAGGCCACGATCAGCCCCGATGGCCGCTGGGTGGCCGCTGCCGCTCGTACCAACCTTGCCATTGTCTGGAGTTTAGCTGGACGTGAGCCCGTGTGGAGGCTGGCGGGTCACACTCGCCCCATCCTCAGCCTCGCCTTCAGCCCGGACGGGCACCGTCTCGTGACTGCCGGCGGGGATCGCACCGCGGTCGTTTGGGATTTACGGACCGGCGCGGTGCTGTCGCAGTTCACCAATCACACTTCCTGGATCTATTCGGCGGTTTTTGGCCCCGATGGCCGCCATGTGGCGACCGCTGGCTTTGACCGTTGCGCGCGGATCTGGGAAGCGGATACCGCTCGGGAAGTGCTGCCGCCGCTGCGGCATGACGACGGGGTGCACAGCGTTGAATTCAGCTCCGATGGCACCCGCTTGATTACCGCCGGCCTCGATTTCCTCGTGCGCGTTTGGGACGTCCAGACCGGCGAGCTTCTCCAACAGCTTCGGCATAATTCCAAGCCGCTCTATGCTTCCTTCAGTCCCAGCGGGCGCTATCTCGTGACCGCGTGCTACGACGGGACCGAGCGGGTTTGGTCGCTCCGTCCGCCCAGGTTCGCGCCCCAGCCAACGCCGGCGGCTTTCAGTGCTGATGGCCTCTACTACGCCACCCCGACCAACCAGAGCATCCGAGTCTCTGAGGCCCGCGCTGGGAATTGGGCCGGATCGGTTCCGGTGGGTAACCAGCGGCTCTTGCGAGTGCTGCTGAACCGCGACGGCAGCCGCGTGCTGACCCTGGCGGAACCGCCACCTGATGCGCCCACGAACACGTTGCAGGCTGTCCTTTGCGACCGCAAAACCGGAGCACGCATCGGCAAACCCGCGCTCCTTGATCTCTCCAGCACGAATCTGGTCTTGAGTCCCGATGGCCGGCTGGCGTGGGCCGCCGCCAGGGGCCGCGACATCGTGTGGGATTTCGCCCGTGACCGTGAGGTGCTAGGGTTACCCTCTTCCGGCCAGACGGCGGCGTTCGACGGTTCCAGCAGATTCCTGGCGTTCGCGAGCGATTCGCTGGTTCAGATCTGGGACCTTTCGACTGGGGAAGCCCGTTTGCGAGCCTCTTGCCCGCATCAATGCTATGTCGGCAGCGTCGAGTGGAGCCCGGACGGACGGCACGTGATCACCGGCTGCTATGACGACACTTTCAACCCCGCTGGCGCGCAAGTCTTCGACAGTCTCACCGGGCGCCGAGCCGGTCCCGCTTTGAATCACCGCGACGGGGTACGCTTCGCTACTTTCAGCCCCGATGCGGGGCGCGTGATCACCTGCGGTGAGGATTCCGTGGCGATGTTGTGGGAGTGGGCGACCGGCCGCCAGCTCGCCCCGCCCCTGCGCCACCGGGGCCAGGTTCTCTATGCCGCGTTCAGCAGAGACGGTCGCCGGATCGCCACAGCCTCCCGCGACGGCTCCGCTCGGGTCTGGGACGCCGATACCGGCGAACCGATTACTCAAAATCTCCAACATCCGCAGGAAGTTGTCTGGCTCCAATGGGTCAACCGGGGCGGCGGCTTGCTGACAAGGACCCGCGCCGGCGAAATGCGCCTGTGGAACCTGTTGCCCGACGCACGCCCTTTAGCGCAATTAGTGCAGGTTTCCGAGCTGCTTTCCGCCCAACAAATGCATGCCACCGGAAGTGTCATGCCCGAAACCAAAGAAGCCCTCCGAAAGCTCTGGGAAGCCTTGCGCTCGGATTACCCGGCGGATTTCTCAGTCCGGCCTTAGCGGCGCCGGGTTCCCCCTGACCTGGACGAATTGTGTGATTTCCGCGATTGACTGTTTTGGCCCGGAAGGGATATTGCCGGGGAATCCAGAATTGTGGGTTAATATGAAGATTACTTACTACGGACATGCCTGCTTTGGGGCGCAGGTAGCAAACAAGGCGCTGCTATTTGATCCGTTCATCACTGCCAACGATCTCGCCAGCAACGTCGACGTAAGCAAAGTGCCAGCGGATTATATCCTGATTTCCCACGGCCACGCCGACCATATGGCGGACGCGGCGGATATCGCGAAACGAACGGGGGCCACGATCATTTCGAACTATGAAGTGACCGTGTGGTTCAACAAGCAAGGGTTGGGGAAAACACACGCGCTAAACCACGGCGGCGGGTGGCGCTTCGACTTTGGCCGAGCGAGATTTGTCAACGCCATCCATTCCAGCAGCCTGCCCGATGGCGCTTACGGAGGAAACCCCGGCGGTTTTGTAATCGAGAGCGACGAGGGGAATTTTTATTATTCGGGCGACACGGCGCTGACGATGGACATGAAACTGATCGGCGACTCAACGCCGCTGAAATTCGTGGCTCTGTGCATCGGCGATAACTTCACCATGGGGGTCGAGGATGCGGTGAGAGCGGCCGACTTCGTCAGATGCAAGGATGTGCTGGGACTGCACTACAACACCTTTCCACCGATCCAAATAGATCAGCAGGCCGCAGTCCAGAAATTTGCGGTCGCAGGAAAGAACCTGGTGTTGATCAAGCCCGGACAAAGCACCGATTTTTGACAAGGGGGCGGGGACGAGACAGATAATACGAGGTGCGGCGGCCTATTGATCGGGGGGAGGCTCGTCGTCCGGCTTGTCCACCACCGTCCGCCCTTCGCTGCGAACGCCGGAGCCGCCTGTGTGGCATATAAGCACATAAAACCCGAGCAGGGCAAGCGCCCCCAGGATCACGGCCGGGATCAACCAAACGTGCAACATTGCGGATCGCCTCTGGTTTCTGTGTGACTCTCCCACTATAACATACGCCGGCCGAAGTCCCAAATCGGGAGACACGTTGGCGGGCGCTGAAATCGGTCGAAATCTCGAACCGGATATGTTCAACTAAGCCGAACCATGCAACAGGCACGACTGTCTTCGACGGGTATTTTGTGGGCTGCCTTGGCGTTAGGGGCACAAATCTGTTCTTTCGGGGCCGCCGAGACCCCTAATCTGCACTTCACGAACCCGGCTGGGGGTGGCCTGCGTATTTACAGTCACCTGCTCGAGCCTCGGGAGCACCCGGACTACGAACGGCGGGCGGTGAAACCACCTTCGGGGGATGCGTTCAAGAACCAGACGCGTTTCACCTGCTTGCGGGGTTTCAATGTGGAGCAGGGGCGACTGGTTGGTTTTGTGGAAGAGTTGGATAAGTTCACGAAGCAGCACGAACTCGGAGAGGTGATCTGGCCATCGTATCCGATCCTGTTCGCGAACAATCTCGAAGATCTGGCCAGGATAATCAGGAAACGGGAGCTGTACCTGTTCGATGTGTGGGGTTATGTGCCCGGCTCCGGTCCGGGTGGGTATTGGCAGCAGTTTAGGCCGCCGGCCGAGGCGTTGACCTTGCTGGAGAAGGAGTTGGGCGAACGGTGGCTGGGCACTGATATTGGCGAGCAGGACGGGCGTTATGTGGGCGGCTACGCCAATCAAATGGTCCCCGCTTCGGCGGACCCGTTCGAGCAATACCTTAATTTCGAGCGTCATTTTGACCGCATGAGTGAGGATCTCGGCCGGAAGCACGCGATGCTTGTGTCCTTGAATTTCGGTCATTATTTGCTGAAACAAGGCGGCTTCACCCTGATCGGGGCTGAGACTGCTCAAGCATTGCCCAACAGCCAGGTCTACTATGCGTTCATTCGCGGGGCAGGCAAACAATATGGCGTGCCCTGGTTCGGCAACGCGTCCATTTATAATCGCTGGGGGTATAAGGTATATGGCGGATCGGGACGCGGTGACGGGTACGAGTTTGGCCCCACGAAGGGCACTAGTCTGAGCCTGATGAAGCGACTGCTCTACACGCATATCCTCTACAATTGCGTCGCGGTCGGCTTTGAGAACGGGTGGTTTGAGGGTGAGCGGCTATCGCCGCTTGGCCGCATACAACAATCGGCGCGACGTTGGGTGAAACACCACGGGCAGCCCGGCGTCATGCAGACGCCTGTCGCATTGCTACTGGATTTCTACTCCGGCTGGTCGTTTCCCCGCCACCTTTACTCCGGCGATGTTTACCGGGTCTGGGGGAATCGGCCGTACGACCAGGGGGACTTTTTCACCGATGCCGTGCTGAACCTGCTGTACCCCGGGTACCAGGACTCCTCTTATTTCCACGATGAATCGGGATTCATCGCGCCTACCCCTTACGGCGATATCGCGGATTGTTTGCTGAGCGACGCGCCGTCCTGGTTGCTCGAACGGTACTCGGTGATCCTCGTGGCCGGGGAACTCAAAGCGGACCGCGAGGTGCGTGACAAGCTCGAGGCGTTCGCTCGGCAGGGCGGGCACCTGGTCATCACTGCTCGGAACGTGGAAAAGCTGCCCGGTGGGATTGCGGGCCGGACCAACATCACCGAAAATGCCACCGTGACCAACGGCAACGGCTGGGTCACGTTTTTTGCCAGTCCGCTCGGTGTGAGACCGCTCGCGTCTTCGACGCCGTCGGTCCGCAGTGAGATCGACAAGCCGTTGCCGAAGCCGTATGCGCTCGACCCCGCAGTGCAGGGACAGCTTGGTGAAATCTTCCGCTCGCAGGGACTAGTCCACGTCGAGGGACATGGCCTGAGCTACGTGACGTGCCGCAAGCGAGCCGGCGTGTTCACTGTGGGCATAGCCAATAATGGCTGGACTGAGCAGCCCTTCCGCATCGAGGCAGCGTGCGGTCCGCTGGAATCAGTTCGTGAGCTGCCGCTCGACCAGTCGGAGAAGGTTGCTGTAGGCTACCTGCCGGAGAACACTGATGCTGCCGCGCTGGGTCAGGGCGGCGCTGCTACCATTGCCGGAGGGGATACCCGGATCTTCGAAGTCACGCTGAAGGAGACCAACGTCTTCGAAATCGCCCACGTTAAGCCGCCGCCACGGCCGCGCGGCCACATACTCACCTTGCGTCATGCCCGCTCCATAAAAGAGGAGATTCTCGTCCGCCCAACGTTCTTCGATCACTTCGACGGAGTCTGCGTGGAGTGGAACTACCTCGCGGAGCGGGAGCGAGCAGCGCTGCATGCAGAAGGGGGCTGGCTCAAACGCCAAGGAGCCCGGGTGATCGTCGATCTCAGTTCCGGCCTGAACCTTTATCCCACGTTGCGGCTCATCGATAACCAGCATTTGGATTACGCGGCGAGCATGGCGGTCCTGAGCGACGTTCTGGAAAAGATGGAACTGCTATCAGCCGCAGACCTTGTAATTTCTCTCCACCGCTACCCTGAGAACAACTTCAACGACGAGCAGACACGGGCGGCTTTCACCGCCACCCTAAAGTCGTTGGCGGCGCAAGCCGCGAAACGCAGTGTGACTCTTCATCTGCGCCTCACGCTCCATAAGCCGCCTTGGAACCTCACCGAAGCCGGCCAGTGGCTTGACGCGGTAAACGAACCGAATCTGAAGCTGGCCCCCAGCACCGCGTTGTG
>DATDCV010000369.1:0-4346 GCA_036524155.1 Verrucomicrobiia bacterium | reverse complement strand
TTTCCAGCCCTTTGAGACCCTCGCCTGGCTCAAATTGCACAGGCATCAGGGACTCGATTGAGACGTTGTTCGTCAGCAGCCGGAGATAGAATTCCGTTGCCGTCCGCGATTGGTGCCCCCAGGAGACCCTGAGGTTGAGGCGCTGATCTGGAATCGGCGGGGAATTATCGTTCTGCGCTGCCGCTGTTGCACCGGCGGCCAAAAGGCCGGCCGCCACGAGAATCAAGGCCAATAGCCGCATACTGAAGACTCGCATACGCTCTGTTAAGACTGTTCATGCTTACCCGCGGCAAACGTGTTCGACCCGTCGCTGGTCAGAGCGATTGGGATTGCGTGGCTGCCGCTTATGGGCTGTTGCGCGGTTCCGATAGCCGCACCATCTGCCAGCCGTCTGTTCCGAGGCGGATATCGCGTTCGACGAATTCCCAGATCACAACTTTCTTTTTCGCCAGCAGGGCGGGGCGGCGGGCCAGCTCCTGGCGAACGAGGGTCGAGGCGCCGCCATCATTGACGAGCGAGGTAACCGGCCGCCTCAGCTCCTTTGCCAGGTGTGCGATGAATCCCGCGGACCCGGGCTCATCGGTCTCGAAAATCCTCGAGAAGCTGTCCCCCAGCACCAAAACCTCGGACGCGGCGTCGTCGCGGTAAGCCGTACCGTCACTACGATGGACCACCTGCTGGCACAAAATCCTCTCCGCCGGAGATCGGCGTTCGAGAGCAGGCACTTTCAGCATGCGCAAAATATCTCCGATCCTCGACCCAGTCATTTGCCGAACCTCGTATTCCACCTGCCCGGGTGCGAGCCAGCGCTCCTCTGCAATGCGCTGGGCTACGGCCCTGGCAGCGATCGCCAAACCCGATGGTGACCAATGGCTGTCCTGCGCCAGGTATGAGGGGCTGTTTCCGTTGGTCCCCGACTTTGCGGCTGCAAAGGTTTCCCAAAGGTCCAAGACCTCAACCCCCGCTTGTTTCAAACCGCTCAAAAGGGCGCGCGCGTCTTCGGAGACGATGCCTCCAGGCTGAGCGAGCCGGCGGGTTAGCCGCTCCGGATATACGCTTTCCTTGTTCGGGGCGGGCACCACCAGCAACTGAACGCCGCGGGCTGCCAACTGGTCCCGGAACGAAACAATCGCCTCCAGCGCCTGGTGGACGCTGGTGTTGCCTTTTCGGGCGTCCTGGCGCTCCGTTAGGCAATGCACGCCGGGCCCGTAAAAGAGCCAGCCGTCGTTGCCGACAATAGCCTTTTCGCCGCCGTCTTTAAACCAGGCGAACTGCGCGTATTGAGCCCAGGGGCGGGCCAGTTTGACCGCCTCACTCGCATCCTCCAAATCACGCTCGTAGGCGCGCAGATTTGCGGCGGTGGGCTTTTGACGGAGGACATCAAGAGCCTGCGGTTTTTCACCCCGCCTAAGTTCGGTGATTACTTGCCAGAGCGGAACGATGAAGATCAGCGCCAGGAATATCCCAATCAGGCAACGCTCGGATCGAAGGCAGGCGGCCATAGCTAGAATTGAAAATACAGGAACGGGTTGAAAGCCTGGCCGAACATGGTGGTGAGCGATACCAGGAACAGCGGAACCACCAGCGCGAGCCGGCGCCAGGTTTGCGGGTGCTGCGCCCAATCGTGTGCCTGCAGCGGTTGGAACACGAAGAATGCGCAGACCGCCAGGACGACAATACGGAAGGGGGTGTAGATGCTCGCGCCCACCAGGCAGGACGCGGCCGAGACCGGCGCCAGGCCGAACATCGCGGCATAATAATGTGCCGCCAAAGTGAGGTTGTCCGCGCGGAACAATACCCAGGAGAAGAGCAGCAGCAGGAATGTCAGGGCGATGCGCACCGGCTTTGGGAACGCCTCGTAGAGGCTCATTTTACCCCGCCAGCGTTCATAACCCAGGAGAATTCCATGATAGGCGCCCCACACGATAAAGTTCCACTTGGCACCGTGCCAAAGCCCGCCGAGCACCATTACCACCGCGAGGTTCACGTAGGTGCGTGTGGGGCCTTTCCGGTTTCCGCCCAAGGGGAAATACAGGTAGTCTCGCAGCACGCTGGAAAGCGAAATGTGCCAGCGGCGCCAAACGTCCGTGATGCTTTCCGCGCGGTAGGGCGCATCGAAATTTTTCAGAAACTCAAAACCGAGCATGCGGCCCAAACCCACCGCCATGTCCGAGTAACCGCAAAAATCGAAATAGATTTGGAAAGCATAAGCGACGACGCCTACCCAGGCGTCCAATGGCAGCGGTTGGGCGGCGTTGAAAACGGCGTCGGCGACGCCTCCTGCCGGGTTGGCCAGCAGGATCTTCTTGGCAAAACCGACAATGAAGATGCAAACGCCGGAGGCAAACCGCGTCGGCGGATGCTCGCGTCCGGCGAGTTGCGCGGCCAGGGTTTTGTAGCGGATGATGGGGCCGGCGACCAGATCCGGGAAAAGCGCGACGAACGCCGAGAAATCCGTGAACGATTTTGCGGGGAAAGCGTGGCCGCGGTAGAGGTCGATGATGTAGGTCAGGGAGTGGAAGGTGTAAAACGAAATGCCAATTGGCAGCACCACCTGTAAAACGCGAAACTGCTCAGCGCCGACCGTGGCGAGCAGTTGATTCAGGGTGTCCGCGGCAAAAACGTAGTACTTGAAAAAGCCGAGGAAGCTCAAGTTGGTCACCACGCAGGCGGCGACTGCCAACTTGCGCTGCGCCGGAGTGGCGCCGGGGCGCGTAATCACTTTGCCCCAGATAAAGTCCATCACCGTGGTAAGCATCATCAGGCACACGTACCAGGGCTGCCACCACCCGTAGAAAATATAGCTGGCGAAAGTGATCCAGAGATTTCTGAATCTGAACGGGACGATGAAGTAAACCAGCAGGAAAAGCGGCAGGAAGTAAAAGACAAAAATATGGGTCGTAAAGACCATTGGTCAGCTCACTGGCCTTCGAGGTTGGTCCAAATGGCCCAGTAGATCGGATCTGTACTCTGGCCGAAATACTTGTTCACGATGCCGCCCATGAAGAAATCCTCAATCGGCAACTCGAGCGCTAGATGATGCACCTGCCCGGCTTGAAACCGCCGGAGATCACCGCCGATCTTCTGAACCCGCCTGTCCGCCGCCTCGCTGCGCGGCTTCCACGGGTTATAGTGCCCGACATAAATGATTTTCGTTTTGATCTCACCCCGCTGGACCTTAAGGACTTGGTACTTCAGCGCGGTTGCGTAATCGTAGAGGTCACGTTTGAAAATCGCCCCCTCGGGGATCTCAAGCAGTCGTGCCGTGACTTCGACGGTGCCATTAGTCGCCAGGTGCGGATCCGTCGCGCCTCGTGGCGGCGAATCCACCTTCGATCCGCACGAAGAGATCAGCACGATCATCGGCAACAACGTGACACAGCTCAAAACGCCGCCGTGGTACCAACGGCCTGGCGCGGCGGTTTCCCTCTTCGTGGTCCCACCAGGGATCGAAACGCCGCGAGGGTGACTAAGAGTCTTCATGGGTCTGCCCCTGGCCGCGAGCGGGAACGCCAGCGTGCTCATTCGTGGGAGTCAATATATCGTGCGGGGTCCAGTGCGGTTCCCAGCCAGGACCCAAATCGACGCGCGGAGCCGGCTCAGTGGCGGGCTTTTCATCCTGGGGCCACCGAATGATCGCCATCACAGTTTCTTTCGCCTGGCCCAGGTCCTCGACGCTTCTGGTAAAGACCACGTATCGTGCATCCGGCGACACACACGCACCGTAGATGTTCCGGCCGGGCTCAGCATAGATCCGCCGACGCTCTTTGCCGTCTGCACTGGCCATCCAGAGCTCGGCGCACCCTCCCTTGTCGGGGATGATCCCGCGCGCATAGACGACATGTCGGGAATCCGGCAGCCAATCGGGCGTGCAGTTGTAGCGCTCCGTTTCACTGATGGCACGGATTTCTCCCCGGTCGGCACTCAAGACGCCGATGTTCCAAAAGGCGCCGAGCCCGTTGGCCGTGCCGGCGAACTGCTTCCCGTCCGGCGACCACACAAGCTGCTCAACAATGGCCCTTCGCGGTATCTGGCGCACGACCCTGCGGGATGCTAGATCCACAACTTCGATGCCCCTGGCGGACAGGCAGGCGATTTGCCGGCCGTCCGGTCCCCAGGAGGCCCAAGCGTAATCCTTCCCGTAAACCACCGCGTTGCTCCCGTCGGCGCCCGCGACCACCAGCTCGAATGTGCCGTAGGTATTATTGTCAATCGCTTCCGCCTTTGGAATACGGTAGTAAAGCAGCTTCAAACCGTTCGGCGAAAAGCGCGCGCCCGCTTCGTTGTATGCCGGCGTTTTGGTGAGCGGCCGGCGATCCGATCCATCCGGACGCATAACGAACAGG
>DATDCV010000368.1:0-3798 GCA_036524155.1 Verrucomicrobiia bacterium | reverse complement strand
GGCTTGTTGGCCTCCCCTGATCCGTATGAGCTGCTGCCCGGCGGGCAGATCAAGGGTCCGATAGACGTCGCCTACTATCAAGGAA
Organism: Verrucomicrobiia bacterium; assembly: GCA_036524155.1. Lineage (GTDB taxonomy): Bacteria > Verrucomicrobiota > Verrucomicrobiia > Limisphaerales > UBA8199 > DATDCV01. The sequence goes on along the minus strand of DATDCV010000368.1, from coordinate 3,713 downwards.
GATTCTATTTGCCCTGGGGGCCGACACCGGCGCTGGTAGTCTTGCTTTTTCGCTGGCTCTTGCATTGGTGGCTCGGAGACCTGCAGTTGGTCTTCGGGTTCTTGTGCGGGATCTACATCGCGGAATCTGCCCTGGCCATGGTCCTCTGGCATCGTCACTACGCGGGCCTGCCCAGATGGACGTTATGGCTGGCGCTGTTCGTCATGGGACTGGCTGGACCCGCAACTTTCATGCTGAACAACTATGTATCCGGCCGGGTGCATGAAGCGGCCGTCGCGGGGGCGCAGTTCTTCTTCCTATGCGGCCTCTTGTGCGTGGTGGCGACCTTGGGGCGGCCTGCATTTGGTGGGGCCCTTGTGGCCGCCGGCGTCCTGTGGGCATTGGCGATCACCACGCGGGTGAATCTCGCGTTGCCAATCGGTTTCGTTGTGCTAATGATCTTTGGCCAACAGTTGAAGATCCATCAGAGGTGGGCCAGTGCATTGGCCCGGATGCTGCCGCTGGGGCTCATACTTGTGCTGGGCATTGCGGTGCTGGGTTGGTACAACTGGGCGCGATTTGGCTCGCCACTGGAAACCGGCTACTACTACCAGTTGTCTCTCACCCGGACGCGTCAACACTGGCAGGACCTCTTCTCTATCGATTACGTTCTTCCGAATCTATACAACTACCTGGCGGGTCCGCCTTCATTGGGCGCCGGATTCCCGTTCCTGTTTGCGGATTATGGACACCCACCAAGAGCCTTGCTTGGGAATCCCAGGGCCGCCTATTACTTCGCGCAGATGATAGCCGGCGTGGCCTGGATGGCGCCGTTCGCGGTTTTCGCGGTGCAGCCGGCCGTCGTAGCGATTCGCAGGCTCTTCAGGCGAGGCTCTGCTTCAAGACCTGAGCGGCCCGGCAATGGTCAGCCGCCGGCATGGATCGTCTGGGTCTTTCTGGGTACGTTCCTGCTGTCCTTTGGATTTCTGCTGGTGTACTACTGGGCCGCCATGCGCTTCACTGAGGAGTTCCTGCCTGCGCTCGTCCTGCTGGGCATCCTCGGTTTCTGGCAGGGCTACGCCATCCTGCGGCAGGAGTCCGGCCGCAGGATGCTCTACAGCGGCGTAACTATCTTCCTGGCGGTGTTCTCGATTGTGATCAGCGTGCTGCTTGGCATCTCCGCCAATGCCGCACGCCTGTGGCTGCTGAACCACTTTGCATTGCTGGCGCGCTGAGCAAGCACCGCCAATCGCCGCGCGCCGTTCTCTGCCCTGGGTGGTTACATGTGGTGCGGCTGCGGCGCGCCAGGATCCGCCGGACCGATCCGATACGGGCGCATCATCTCATTATCTTCATGCGACACAATGTGGCAGTGCCAGACGAACTGGCCGGCCTTTTCGAAGGTGGCGCGGATGCGCGTGACCTGGCCGGGGTAGGAGATCACGGTGTCCTTGCGGCCGGCTTCCCAGGGCTCTGGTGGCATGGGCTCGTCCTCGAGTTTGGCCGGCATCCTCGACATCCCCTCTTCGTCCGTTTCCAGTTCCTGACGATTCACGACCTCGAAGGTGAGCTCGTGAACGTGAATGGGGTGCGCATCGGCAGTGAAATTGTAGATCTCCCAGGTCTCGGTGTCGCCCACCTGCGGATTCTCGGTGACCGGCTCGGACCACATCTTGTGCATGGGCATTCCATCTGCGCCCATGATGCCGAGCAGGGCAGCGGACGGGCCCTCAAAATCCAGCTCAGGCATGGACTCGGCCTGTTCGAGCAGAGCCACTTGACGTGTGGTCGTGTTCGATGGCAGCGCGGGGATCGGAGGCAGGGCCAGGAACTTCGGCGGAGTGGTTGGGTCGGGTGAACCCGCGGGTTGGACTCGGAATTGCAGGACCTGCCCGGTCGACTGGGCATCGGCTGCGTCAAATTCATGGCCGTTGTACGGTGCATCCGGCCCGGCATTATCCAGTACATAGCGCCCCGGGCGCACATTTGTGAAATCGACAATCACATCTGCGCGCTCGGCCAGCGTCATCAGGAGCTTGTTGGCGTGGTCGCTGGTCAGGTTCACTGGAGCCGGGAGGAATCCACCTTCATTGGCGATCTGCCACACTTCCACGCCCGGAATCTTGCCGAAATCGAGAATCAGGAAACGGGAATCACAGCCATTCAAGAAGCGGAAGCGATAACGGCGCTGCTCCACATCCAGATACGGCCAGGTGTGCCCGTTGACCATCATCATGTTGCCAAAGAACTCGGGGTTCCAGATCGGGGAAATGGCGCTCGCGGGCATGTAGGGGCCGGCGAACTCGTCGAAGAAAGCGCGCGTATCGGGATAGAACAACGCGCCATCGGTGTTAAAGGAACGGTCTTGGATGGCGATGGGGATCTCGTAGTAAGGCGTCTCGCTGGGAAACGGATCGCCGGGGCGCGGCGCCGGGCCGGGCAAGACCGCCTGTGTGCCTGTGCGCGTATCGATGACGGCCTCATCGCCGGTCGGGCCGCCCCGCAGCATGTAGAACCCGGCAGGGCCAGCGTAGACGTTGAGGCGCGTCATCCCCAGGGTGTGATCGTGATACCAGATCGTGGAGGCGCGGTTTTCGTTGGGATATTGAAAAGTGGCGAAGCCAGGGCCCCAGGATTCTTCGAACGAATCCAGGGCCTTGCCGGCAAAGTGGTCGTACCACGTGCCCTGGAGCGCAAAACCAGAGGGGATGTTCCTGGCGGCCGGCAAATACCAGGCTTCCGGGTATCCATCGCTTTCCTCGCCCACGCCCACTGCGCCGTGCACGTGCGTCACGATGGGGACGGGACCGGTGTAACGGCCAGGCGTCTGCGTGAATGTGGGTCGCGTGTCGCGTCCATCCTGGCCACCGCCGGGGTTGGCCCAGTGCAGAGTCGGATCGACGGGCAGCAAGTGCGGCAGGAAGTCGCCGTTGGCGTCCACGAGCTCGTTGATCCACTTGACGCGTACCGCGCGGCCGCTGAGGGCTTCGATCGTGAGGGACGGCGCGTGGTGCAGCAGCAAGCCGGTGGTGCTTTCAGAGCGCAGCGCGCCGTAGCCCCATACTTTCGTGGTGGGAAGACCAGCTGGCAGCACCTGCTGATCGAACTGCCGCATGGATATTTCGTAGTAGTCAACCGGCTGGCCCTGACGGGATAGTGTGGCGGCCTTGGGCATGACGGGCGGGATGAGCAGGGGGGTAACAAACTTGTCGACATCCCCCGGCATCAGGGTGCCGCCGGGGATGGCGGCCTTACGCACAAACGGGAACGGGAACGGGGTGCAACGGGAACCAAGCACAACGATGACGCCGGCGCCGGTAAGCTTGAGAAAGTCCCTTCTTGCAACCATTGCATCCTCCTCAGCGGTACGGATTCCATTGGCGCAGTGAGACGGCGATGCGGGAAGCGGCAGCACGGGCCGCCCAGATGATAGTACCGACCGGATGTCTCCAATTCCAGTGTGCTTCATCCCCATTCCAGGTGATAGGCCGCCTCCGTGCGTCCGGCAACCGGCAGCCTTGCTATAATGACCGTGAATGCCGAACGAACGCACCAATGAAGAGTGGCTGACCGACCTGCGCCTGACCGGAGCAGTGCAGGAGCAGGCGCTAGCTGACCTGCGAGATCTGCTGCTGCGCGCGTCGCTGTATTTCTTCGGCCGCAACCTGGGTGATTTCTCAGGCCTGGGCCGTGAGGAGGTGCTGCAGCGCGCCGAAGATTGCGCCCAGGAGGCA
>DATDCV010000367.1:0-10463 GCA_036524155.1 Verrucomicrobiia bacterium | reverse complement strand
ATCTCCGATGCCGGCATTATGCTCACCCAGGCCCGCCTCGAGATTGTCCCCGGCGACAAACGCCTTCTCAACCTCACCCTCCCACCCGACGCGCGCTTCTGGTTCGCCTTCGTCAACCAGAAAGGCGTCTGGCCCTGGCGCGACCAGGACAAAATCCTGATCCCGCTCGAAAAACAGGCCCGCGCCAATTCCCCTATCCCCGTCGAGGTGTTCTACACCAGCAAAGTCGGCGGCGTCGGCTCCTCTTCCCTCAAACTCGAACTCGTCGCTCCGAAGTTCGATCTGCCCCTCGAAAACATCTCCTGGCGCGTCTCCCTCAGCGACAAGTGGCACGTCACCAAATGGTCCGGCACCTTGCAGTTGCAGCAGGACCAAACCGTCCCCCAATTCGCCGCCGCCGATCTCCAGGGCTACCTCAATACCGAGGCCACCCAGGAGCGCGAACGCACCAAACAGGCCGAAGGCCTGCTCGCCGCCGCCAACTCCGCCCTCCAACAAGGCGACCCCCAGCAGGCCCGCCGTGATTTCCAGGCCGCCTATGGCCTCTCCACTCACGACGCCGCCTTCAACGAAGACGCCCGGGTCCAGCTCCACAACATCAAACTCCAACAGGCCCTCATCGGCCTCAATGTCCGCCAGGCCTCTGCCGCCGGCGATACCGTCGCCGCCGCGCCCAAACTGCGCGAGCTGCGCGATCGCAAGGACCTTAACTATACGCAACAGGACGCCAAGGAAATCATCGAACGCAACACCGACGACGATAACGCGGCCCTCCTCCGCCTCGCCGAACGCATCATCCAGCAGCAGGATGCCGCCGTCACCACCCCGGCCGCTCTCCGCGCCAACGTCCCCGACCAAGGCCGGCTCCTCACCTTCCATCGCGCCGTCGCCGTCGATCCCTGGGCCGACCTCAACATCGGAATCAAGGCCTCCACCCAACAACCCGCCTCTTCCGGCATCCGCCTCCTCATCCTCGCCGCCACCGTCGCTCTCCTCGGCCTCTTCGCCGCCGCCGCCCAAGCGTCGAAACGCGCCTAGCTATGGATGAGCGGGAGGAACCAGCGTCGCCGCGGGCTGGATAACCGTCCGGTCGAACGTGGTCTGGCCATGGGCATCGAGCCGGGGGGCCTTGGGCTGGTGGAACACGAGCCGGCAGGACCCAATGTCGATTCGGTCGTGGTCGCGAAGCAGCGCGGGTTTGGAAAGACGCGTGCCATTCAACAGCGTGCCGTTCCGGCTGCCCAGATCCACTAGCCACAATTCCTCCTGGCCCTGCTTTTGGATCAGCGCGTGCCGCCGCGAGACCATCACGTCCGCGAGCACCACGTCATTGTTTTCCGTCCGGCCCAGCGAACACGTCGTCTTGATCCGCACCCGCCGCCCATCCGGCTTCTCGAGTTCCGCAATGGGCTTCACCGCCGACACCCATCCCCGGCTGAACACGCGCTCATAAATCCTGTTGCGCACCGTCAGGCGTTGGTCCGCCGCGCGCACTATTCCCGCCAGGTGAAGCTGGTTCACCAGGACATCCAGGTTGTCGTCCGGCACGTCCTCGCCTGCCAGCACCCGCTCGTAAACCTCAAGCAGCGACCCGAGGTCCACCTCCGTCCGCATCAGCCGTTCCCTGACGAAGACCAGGTTGTCGTCCGACTCGACGCTCCGAGCCGACAGGAACAGGTCCTGGCAAAGCCGGTCGATCAAAGCCCCCTCGTTGCGTCCGTCCGCCGCCTGGGCGGAGTCCGCCGCCGCCCGGCACAACCGCTGCGTCAGGTAAGGATGCCCGTGGGTCCAGAACATGATCCGCTCCAGTAGCGCGCCGGTGTCAGTGCCCGCGGAAACCGGCAACCCTGTCGCCATCCCGCGCGCCAAAGGCAAAGCCTCGCTCTTCGTAAAATCCGCCAGTTCAATCCGGCGCCCGATATTGAACGGCGTCATCCGTGCGTCCCTCATCAGCTCGTAAGGCGCCGCGACCCCCAGCAGGCAAAACGTCAGCCGCCGCAACTCCGGATCCTGAGCGCGCCGGTGATAACATTCCCGGATGGCGGCAAAAAACTCTTCCGTGGGAAAAGGCAGGCCTCGCACCGCGTCCAGTTCGTCGATAAACACCACCAGGCGCCTCGGCTGTCCGCCCTGGCCCTCGGCTCCGCGGCGCCGATCGATGGCCCCCGCCGGGCCGTCACTCTTGAGTTTCTCCAAAACGCAGTCCCGCAGCGCCGCAAACCAACGCTGGCAGGGCCCCAGCCGCAGGTTCTCCTGCCAAAAATCCTCCAGCTCGTCCTCCAGCCGCAATTGACTCCCGAGCCGCAGCCCCAAACCGTCATACCATTGCTCCGGCGTGACGTTCTGGCCAATCGCCGTCAAATCCAACACCACCACCGCCGCCCCCTGCTCGCGCAACTTTGCCGCCGTTCGCACCATCAGCGAACTCTTGCCCATCTGACGGGAGGTCAGCACATAGCAAAACTCCCCCGCCAACAGACCCTGCACGAGGTCGTGGTCCGCCTGCCGCTCGACGTAGCATGGCGCGTCGGCCCGCAGCGTGCCGCCGATTATGTAAAAGTCGTTCGAACCTGCTGTCATTGCTCTCGGTGATTCATCGGGAACTTACGCCAGAATCCGGAGCAGGTAACGAGAATTCTTGGCGTCCTCCCAGGCCAGGGTCGACAAGATGCTGGCCCAGCCGCACAGGCCCGCATTACCGCGGCGACCGGACTGGCGCGCGCCCTTGATTTCTGGTAGGTAGCAACAGGCTGGCGTTGAGCGGCAAGTCGGCCGGGAAGCGACCGTCATCTCGCCAGCGTGGAGCACGCCGGGCGGAATATGAAAAACGGCAGATGGCTTTTGCGGGAGGCGCGGCCTCTCGAGAATGGAGAGTGCATCCGCTTATCCGGATTGCTTGCGGCCCTTTTCGTTATCATCCGCGCAGCACTGGAACCAGCCTGCGCCGCTCCCGCGAACCATCCATGGCACGCTGAACCGGGCTTCCGCTGGGCCCCGCTCGACGTGCCTCAGAACGGCAGGACGGGGTTCAGCATGCTGCCGCCTGAACTGACCGGCCTCACCTTCACGAATATCCTGCTCGAATTCAGCGGCGCCACCAACCGCATCCTGCAGAATGGGGCAGGCGTAGCCCTGGGGGATTATGATCGTGACGGGTGGGTGGACATTTTTGTGTGCGGCCTCGACAGCCCAAGCGCGCTCTATCGCAACCTCGGCCAATGGCGGTTCACCAACGTCACGGCAGCGGCAGGGCTCGAATTCCCAAGCCGCTACCAGCGCGGAGCGGCTTTCGCCGATATCAACGGCGATGGCACGTTCGATCTGCTAGTCTCCACCTTGAATGAAGGCGTCCTCTGCTTCCTCAACGACGGCGGCGGCCGCTTCAAGAATGTCACCGCTTCCGCCAACACCGCCACCCGCTTCGGCAGCGTCACCATGGCCCTCGCCGATGTCGACGGCGACGGCACTCTCGACCTTTATGTCGCCAACAACCGCGCCGAGGATATCCGCAACCGCGGATCGGTGCGGGTCTACATGCGCAACGGCCAGTATGTCATCCCGCCCGAATTTAAAGACCGCCTCCTGGTCATCAACGGCGTCGTCCAGGAATTCGGCGAGCCTGACATGGTCTCTCTGAACGACGGCCAGGGTCGTTTCACGCCTCTTTCCTGGACGGACGGCCGGTTCCGCGATGAAGCCGGCGAGAAACTCAAGCGACCGCCTCTCGACTGGGGGCAAACGGTTGCCTTTCGCGACCTGAATGGAGATGGCACTCCGGACATCTACGTGTGCAACGATTACTGGACCGCCGACCGCATCTGGATCAACGATGGACGCGGGAACTTTCGCGCGATTGATGGCCCGGCCATCCGCCACACCTGCTACAGTTCCATGGGGGTCGACTTCGCCGACATCAACCGCGACGGCTTCCTCGACATCTTCGTCACGGACATGCAGAGCCGCGACCATCGCCTGCGGAAACGCCAGGTTTTCGCCTTCAATCCCAACGCTCCCCCCTTCGACCCCATGGCGTCGCCCATCGATTTTCCGAACGACCGCCCGCAAATCATGCGCAACACCCTTTTCCTGGCTCGCGGCGACAACACCTACGCCGACATCGCTGACTACGCCGGACTCTCCTCCGCCGAATGGGCCTGGCAGCAAATCTTTCTCGATGTCGACCTCGACGGTTATGAAGACTTGTTGATTTCCGCCGGCCACTTCCGCGATGTGCAAGACCGCGATGCGATCGCCGAAATCGCCCGTCACCAGCCGAGCCTCACCGGTTTGACCAACGCGGAAGCTTTTCGCCTGGCTTTTTCAATGCAGAAAATGATTAATGCCCGGCTCTATCCTCCCTATGAGTGCCCGATCATCGCTTTCCAAAACCTCGGCAACCTCCAGTTCGCCGACGTCACCACTCAATGGGGAACTGACCAACCGGGGGTCAGGCACGGAATCGCGGCTGCGGACCTTGATAACGACGGGGACCTGGACCTGGTCGTGAATACATTCAACGGGCCCCTGGGCGTTTACCGGAACAACTCGAGCGCACACCGCGTCGCCGTGCGGCTCAAGGGACGGCCACCCAACACGCAGGGCATCGGCGCGAAAATCAAGCTACTCAATGGCGCCGTGCCCATGCAAAGCCAAGAGATCATGTGCGGCGGACATTACCTCTCCGCTTCCGAGCCCATGATCGTCTTTGCCGCCGGTTCCGCGACTCAAGACATGTCTCTCGAAGTTGGCTGGCGTAGCGGCAAGGTCAGTGTGCTCAGTGGAGTCAGGCCAAACCGCCTTTACGAGATCGATGAGGCCGGCACCGCGGCCGCCGCTCCCGCCCCGTCCCAAGTTCCTCCGCTGCCGCTCTTTAAGGACGCAAGCAAGCTGCTGGCGCATACGCACCACGAAAACTCCTTCGATGACTTCGCCCGCCAGCCTCTGCTTCCACGTAAACTCAGCCAGCCCGGACCCGGCCTCGCCTGGTTCGATGTCAACCAGGACGGGCACGAGGATCTAATCCTCGGCAGCGGAAAGGGAGGACAACTGGCGATCTACATTGGCGATGGCCGTGGCGGCTTTACCCGGGCCGATAACCCGCTCACAGCGGAGGTCGCCGCCCGTGACCAGACCGGCATACTAGGCTGGGTCACTCCGACCGGAAATGGCGCAATCTTAACAGGCCTCGCGAACTACGAGGATGGTTTGGCGCAGGGAGCGGCAGTAAGCCAATACCTTTGGGCCTCAAACACCGTCAGCCAGGTAATAGGCGCGGACACTTCGAGCACCGGCCCAATCCTGTTAGGCGACGTCGATGGAGACGGTGACCTGGATCTTTTTGTCGGGGGACGGGTTATAGCGGGCCGCTGGCCGGAACCCGCCAGTTCGCGACTTTACCGGAACGAAGGCGGTAAGTTCGTTCTTGATACGGAGACGACCAGGTTGCTGGAAAAGGTGGGCCTGGTAAGCGGAGCCGTGTTCAGCGACCTGGACGGAGACGGATTTGGGGAGTTGGTCCTCGCCTGCGAGTGGGGCTCTATCCGGCTCTTCCACAACGACCACGGCCGGTTCAAGGAAATGGACATGCCGGTCACCTATGCCGGAGTGGCCCCGTCCCCGGGTGCAGCGGCGTCCGAAGCGGGACCGAGGCAACACTCTTTGAATGAACCGGATAAAGGGATGTTGCTACGGCCGGGGAAGAGCGCACTCCGGCAACTGACGGGCTGGTGGAACGGAGTCACAACGGCCGACCTCGATGGAGACGGCCGCTTGGACATAATCGCCTCCAACTGGGGGCTGAATAACCCGTATCAAGCCAGTCCGGACCACCCGACCGAAGTCTACTATGGCGACCTGGGCGGACTCGGACAGATGGATGTGATTGAGGCGGAGTTTGAACCGGAACTCAACGCAATCGCGCCGCGGCGCTACCGCGATCCCGTAGTAGCCTCCCTGGCCTTCGTCGCGGCTCGGTTGCCCACTCACAAAGCTTTCAGCGAGGCCAGCTTGGAGACCGTGCTCGGGGAGGCCAGAGCTCGCGCACGTGTGGTCCAGGCACGCACTCTGGCCACTACCGCGTTTCTTAATCGCGGGAACCACTTTGAAGCGGTGGTATTGCCTCCCGAGGCGCAGTTCGCGCCGGCCTTTGCGGTCGTAGCAGCGGACTTTGACGGCGACGGGCGCGAGGATGTTTTTCTGAGCCAGAACTTCTTTGCCAACGAACCCTCCACCCCGCGTTGCGATGCCGGCCGCGGCTTACTACTGCTGGGGAATGGCAAAGGCGGGTTGCGGGCGGTCCGGGGGCAAGAGTCTGGAATAAAGGTGTATGGGGAGCAACGGGGGGCCGCCGCCGGCGACTTCAACGAAGACTGCCGTGTCGACCTCGCGATAGGGCAGAATGGCGGCCCAACGGTGCTTTACCAAAACGTCCAAGCCAAACCGGGCTTGCGTGTGCGCCTGGTTGGCCCGCCCCGGAACCCTCTGGCCATTGGCGCAGTGGTGCGCCTGAAGTTTGGGGACCGGTTGGGGGCGGCCCGCGAAATCCACGGCGGCTCGGGTTACCTTTCTGAAGATGGCACGGTCCAAGTGATGGGACTGAGCGGCGTCCCCACGCAGATCCAGATCCGGTGGCCAGGCGGCAAAATCACCGAATCCATGGTCCCCCGCGGATCGGAAATCCAGGTTTCCTATGATGCCCAGGTGACGGCACGTCTGGAAAAGTAATCCGCGACAGTAAGCCGCCCGTTCCACCCCGTCCAACATACGGGTCGATGGTCGGCACCAACGGGAACAGATCCCCGGGTCAATAATAAGATTTCCGACTACTTTACATACATTCTTCTTGCATTCCAGAAGCGCGCTGTGTAGGTTCCGTCATGTAGCCCCATAAAGTGCCTGGCCGCCCATCACCGTTGATGGGCGGCCAGGCACGAACCATCTACGCACATGAAAACCTCACCCATAATTGCACTGTTCGCTACCGTGAGCATTCTGGCAGCACCTCGGGTGTTCGCCGGCACTTCCATCGCTATTAACTTCCAGGGCCGAGACGGCACCGCCACGGGGAATCCGGGCACCCCGGGACCAAGTCCAGCCGACACTGTCGGCGCCGTCCCTCAGCAGTTCTGGAACAACGTGGACGACAGCAATGGCAACCTCTTCACTCCCACGGAAAATGGCGTTGTCACTCCCCTGGTCGCCAGCGACAATTCTTTTTCGGACGCCGCGCTGGTGTTTGCCTGCAACGATAGCTGGTACAACGACGTCAATCCCACGGTCCTAACCACCGGCACCGCCAAGCTGATGAACGGCATCATCAAGGTTAACACCAGCGCTACCGCCTCGTTCGCTTTTACCAACGTTCCGGAGGGCCAATATGACCTCTATCTCTACACCACCATGAACGGTGACGGCGTTCAGGAGAAGTTTTGGGACATGGACTACCTGACCACCTACTATGTCACCGCGATGCACCAATTTTATGATACCAACACGTTGATCGAGGGAACCAATACCGACCCGAACGGCCAAGCCGTTACCAATATCTGCAACTATGTCAAGTTCAGCAACCTCGGCACGTATGGCCGCGGCAAGATTGGCGTGTCTGGCCATTGGATCAAAAATGGAGACGGCATTGGCGTCGCCGGCTTGCAGTTGGTGAACATCGGGCCCGCTATCGCCCAGACCAACCCGGTGTCAATAGTCACACAACCGGCCAGCCGCCGCGTGGTGGCCGGCGAAACGAACCTGACCTTCTCCGTTGTCGCCCGCGGGCCTCTCGTCACCTATCAATGGTACAAAAACGGAAGCCCCATTTCCGGCGCCACGGACGCCACGTATTTGCATCCGGCAGTTGCAGCGGCTGACAACGGCGCCACGATCCATGTCGTCGCCGCCAATAATATCAATAGCGCACAGAGTTCCAACGCCGTGATCACCATCGGCCAACTGGTCGCCGTCCCCGGCATCAAGGAGCAATTATGGTACGGCGCCACGCGGGCCACGGTTGAATCCGGCAGTTATGACGCCGTCTCCCCGGACCGTTTGCTCGCGTTGGCCCTGTTTGAATCTCCCAATGAACAGGGTGACAATTTTGGTGAGAGGCTGAGCGCCATGTTCAAACCCCAGGTCACCGGCGATTATGTCTTTTTCATCACCGCCGATGACGATTCGGATTTGTTTGTGAGCACCGACGCAACGCCGGCCAACAAACGGATGGTTGCTCAAGAAACCAGTTGGTCGGACCCGCGGACGTGGACGTCGGACAATGGCGATGCAACCGTGACCCCGCAAAAGCGTTCCGACAAATGGAAGCCGGATGCCGCGACCCCGCCGCCCTTCGCCAGTGGCATTCACCTGTTGGCGGATACCATTTATTACATCGAAGCCGTCCATCACGAAGGTGGTGGTGGCGATGAAGTGGACGTAACCTACAAGTTGATTGGCGAACCCGACCCGGTCGATGGGGACCACAGCCGGATCAACGCATTCCAGGTTGCGCCCTACCCCTTGGGGTTGGATGGGGCCTACATTGTGGTCACAGACCCGCCGACCAACACCACCGGAATCCAAAGCCTGACGGCTACGTTTAACATCGCCGCCACCGCGGGGTTCCGCGGCGACGCTTCCGGTCTCGCTCCCGGAATTGCCTACCAATGGCAGTCGGCTCCCAGCGGTTCTACGACCTTCACGAACATTCCCGGCGCAAATGCCACGTCCTATACCACCCCGATTCTCAAGCTCACCGACAACGGAAAGCAGTTCAGGGTCGCCCTGCTCGCCAACGACGCGTCGACCAACAGCAGCGTCGCCATCCTCACCGTTGCTCCCGACGTGACCCCGCCTCGCGCGGTGGGAGTCTCCACGGTCAGCGCCTACCGCACCAACGTGGTGCTCACGTTCAATGAAATGATGGACAAGACTTCCGCCGAAACCGCGGCCAACTACGTGTTCACACCGGGCAACATAGCGGGCGCGACTGCCTCGCTGGATGCCTCTCTGACGACCGTTACCCTTACCACTGCGACTCCTTTAACGGAGGGCACGAACGTCGTCACGATCACCGGAGTGAAAGATCTCGCCGGCAACCCCGTGGCTGCCAACACCACCATCACCTTCAAATTCACCCTGGTTACTTACCAGGCCAGCATTCAGTTTGATGGGCCCGTCGGTTTCTTCCGGTTCGAAGACGCCGTCGGTTCAGGCGTCGCGATCAACAACGGCACCAGCGGCATCAACGGGGCTTACTACACCGGCGACGAGCCTGCAACCGGTGCGGGCGGAACTCCGTCTACCGCGAAGGGCGACCCGGGCCCGCGGCCGCCCCAATTTGCCGGCTTTGACGCGGCCAACCATTCCGCCACGTTCAGCGGTCCGTCCTCGGCGGGCGGCACTCAGGAGTGGGTCGACACGAAGAACCAGTACCTGAATCATCTGGCCGCGTTCTCACTTGAGTATTGGGTAGCGCCCAGCAACCGTGTGAGCAATCCGACTGCCTTCGGCACCCGCATTGGCATCGTCGGTCAGAACGATGCTATCGAATACGGATTCATCGACCAGAACACGATCCAGATCTGGACGCCGAACGGGGGCAGCCTGAATACGGCCTATTCGTTCCCCGACGGGCAATGGCACCATATCGCCACCATCTGCTCCGGATCGAATATCAAGAATTACTTCGACGGTGTGCTCGTGGGAACCGGAGGGAACGCCACGACCGACTACGGCGACTCGGTCTATAACGTTCACATCGGCGGCGGCGGCGTGTTTGATGCCGGCGGCAATTACTTCACCGGCAACATCGATGAGGTCGCCATCTTCGAAAAAGCCATTCCGGCGGCCCGAATTCTCGAGCATTTCAATGCCGGTAAAGAAGGCGGCGTAATCACTGAGACCCTCGGGGTCACGCCCACCCCGAATAACCTCGTGCTGACCGTCACAAGGTCGGGCAATAATATCAACATCTCCTGGACCCCCACGGGCGGCAAACTGCAGAGCACTCCTGCCCTCGGCGCTTCCCCGGTGTGGACGGATGTCGGCACCGCCAACCCGGCGGTCGTTCCTGTTACAACCAGCCATAGTTTCTTCCGCGTGCAGCAATAAGACCGCGGATCCTTTCTTACATCGAGAGACCGGACCCGCGTCCGGTCTCTTTTTTATTATCTCGAACGCCCGTGGTGGCGCAATCGGCGTGCGGACTTCAGTTCGGGTGCCAGAATCCCGGCGCGCCTGGAGCCGGTCTATTGCCCCGACGGCCCACTGGCTCTTGCAGCGCCACGCTCTACTGTGCTCTAATGCTGCCTGTTAACCCGCCGCTCACCTTCGGAAACGTAAGCCGAGGCACCGGCGCCTTGCTCGCCGGGGTGCTTTGCGTGATATTCTGCGCCGCCGTCCGAGCCGCTTCGCAGTCCGCCCGATGGGTTTCGTGGACTCCCCTGGAACTACCGGCGGCCGGCAAAACCGGC
>DATDCV010000366.1:0-11572 GCA_036524155.1 Verrucomicrobiia bacterium | reverse complement strand
TGGCTCGCGATTCAGGATCCCGGCGCCGGCGGCTGGCCGCGAGGAAAAGATGCTGGCGTGGCTGCGGGTTTTTCTCTCGTAGGCCTCCTCGAACAAGTGGGTAAGTTGTCGGACGGCGTTAGACCTGACAAGGCTGACCAGGCAGCCGCCAAAGCCGGCGCCGGTCATCCGGCAGCCGATCACGCCCTCAGTGGCGGGCAATCCCCTGGCGATGTCGACGACCGCATCGAGCTCGGGACAACTCACCTCATAATCGGTCCGCAGCGATTCATGGCTGGCATACATCAACTGTCCCATGGCGGCCCAATCCCGGGCCTGGATGGCTCGGGCCGCCTGGAGAGTGCGCTCGTTTTCGGTAATGACGTGCCGGGCGCGGCGAAACACCACCGGATCCAGCCTTTTGCGGGCGAGGTTGAGAGCCTCGAGCGTGGCATCGCGCAGCGCCGACACCTTCAGCAGGCGGGCGGCGGTCTCGCACTGCGCGCGGCGCCGGGCGTATTCGCCGTCGGCCAGTTTGTGCCGCACGTGGGTGTTGATGATGAGCACCGTCACCGAGGGGTCGTTCATGGGGACCGGGGTGGTCGCGCGAGAGCGGCAATCGAGCAGCAGCGCGTGGTTTTCCTCGGCCATAATCGAGGTGAACTGGTCCATGATGCCGCAGGGGACACCGGCGAAATCGTGTTCGGCCTTTTGGCAGAGCAGCGCTTTGTCAATGCTGGCGAGGGGATCGCCGGTCATGGCCTCCAGGAGAGTAGCCACGGCAACTTCAAGGGCGGCGCTGCTCGCGAGGCCCCCGCCGTAAGGCAACGTCGACTCGATGACCGCGTCAAATCCTCCCACACGGCAACCGCGCTGTTGGAACCCGGCGACGACCCCGCGCACATAATTGGACCAGGCGGGTTCGCCGCGCTCCACCCTGGCGCGGAGACTGAACGTGGCGGTTTCCCCGTTGGTGTTGCTGTGCAGAACCGCCTCCCGGCCAACGTTCCGGCCGCCCGCGATTACCAGGTGCCTCTCGATCGCCATCGGCAGCACAAAACCGTCGTTGTAATCCGTGTGTTCGCCAATGAGATTAACCCGCCCGGGGGCGGCGACGAACCACCGCGGCGCATGGCCGAAGGCCTTCGCAAACAACTCCGCACTGCGTTGCGTCATGAGGTCCAACGACATACTCAAACATGATGCCCGCGAGGGAGGGGAACACAATACGATTATTCCCTGCCTCGGGTTCTCCCTCGACGTATCCACGACCTGACATTATTGTCCGCGCGATGAGTTCGATTGCCCCAGAGGCGCCGGGCGCGACGGGCCATTTTGGTCCGTACGGCGGCCGGTATGTGCCGGAAACGCTGATGCACCCGTTGCAGGAACTGGAGCGCGAGTATCTCCGCGCTCAGGCCGACCCCGCGTTTCAGGGTGAGCTGGCCTATTACCTGAAGGAGTTCTGCGGCCGGCCGACGCCGCTGTACCTCGCGGAACGGCTGACCCGTGAGTTGGGCGGGGCCAAGGTCTATCTCAAGCGCGAGGATCTCCTCCACACCGGCGCCCACAAGATCAACAATTGCCTGGGCCAAATTCTGCTGGCGCGGCGGATGGGCAAAAAACGGGTGATTGCCGAGACCGGCGCGGGCCAGCACGGGGTGGCGACGGCGACGGTGGCGGCGATGTTCGGCTTTCAATGCGTCGTGTACATGGGGGCGGTGGATTGCGAGCGGCAGGCGCTCAATGTTTTCCGGATGAAGATGCTTGGGGCCGAAGTCGTGCCCGTCAAGGCGGGCCAGCAGACTCTGAAAGAGGCAATCAACGAGGCGATGCGCGACTGGGTGACCAATATCCGGAGCACGCATTACATTCTGGGCACCGCCTACGGCGCGCATCCTTACCCGGCCATGGTGCGGAATTTTCAACGTGTGATTGGCGACGAGGCGCGCGCACAGATCCTGGAGCGCGAAAAGCGGCTGCCAGATACGCTGATCGCGTGTGTGGGCGGGGGGTCGAACGCAATCGGATTGTTCTACCCGTTCCTGGAAGATCCCTCGGTCCGGATGATCGGCGTAGAAGCGGGTGGGGAGGGCATTCAGCCCGGCAAACACGCGGCGCGGTTCCAGGGCGGATCGCTCGGCGTCTTGCAGGGCACCCGCTCGTATCTCCTCCAGGATGAGCACGGCCAGATCCAACTCACCCACAGCGTTTCCGCGGGCCTGGATTACGCCGCGGTCGGACCCGAACACGCCTGGCTGCGCGACCAGAAGCGCGTCGAATACACCTACGCAACCGACGACCAGGCACTGGCGGCGTTCATGAAATTAGCGCACCTCGAAGGAATCATCCCCGCACTCGAGAGCGCGCATGCCATCGCCGAAGTCATCACCCGCGCCCCGCAGTTGGGGCCCGAGGCCATCATTATCGTGAACTTAAGTGGCCGGGGGGACAAGGATGTCGCGTCGGTGGCTCCCCGGCTCGGTTTGCAGGCGCCAGTGTGACTCCTTAGCTCGGATGTTTCGCGAGGGGTCGGAGCGCCGACATGCTGTCGGCTTGCACAGTCCGCGCGGCATAAGCCGACAACATGTCGGCGCTCCGGTTCGCTGCCCTCCCGCGCGGGAATTATTCGGGCTAACCGCTTCCCGCGGCATCGGATGAGACCAATTCGAAGACGACGTAGTTTGTCTGGCTCATGCCCAGCGCTTCGTAAGACCTTCGGGCCCGGTCGTTGGCCGCGTGCATATACAGCCGAATTCCCGCGACCCCTGCGTCCTTTTGCGCCAGGTCGCGCAAATACGTGAATAGCGCCCGAAACACGCCCCGCCCCCGAAATTCTTCCTTCACGTACACGCTCTGGAGCCACCACAGGTTCCCGTTTCGCCAGTCGCTCCATTCGTAAGTAATCATCACCTGGCCGGCTAGGGTCCCGTCGATTTCGGCGAGGAAATAGAGGCCTTTGGCCGGATCTTGCAGGATCGCCCTAACGCCCTGGCGAACGCGCGCTTCGTCGAGCGCAAGATCTTCAGTTTCCCGTGCGAGCCGCAGGTTGAAGTCGGCGATCACCGGCGCATCCGCCGGCGCAGCTTTTCGAATAAGAATGTCGATGCCGAATTGTAGGAGATAATTGGTGGGATTCAAGCGGGGGACTGCGTTAAAGCGTTAAAGCGTTAAAGCGTTGAAGGGGAGGCAATCCCCGGGATTCTAGCGGAGTTTGGAGCGATCCGCCGCCCCCAAAACCAAAGACGGAAGATCGAGGTTACAGGTTGTGGGTTTCGGGTTCCAGGTTACGCAAACGCCAGAGAATTCAACCTGCAACTTGAAACCTGAAACCTGCAACTCCGACCTTCATCCTGGCTTGCCCTTATAGCATCCGAGGCAGGCTGGAGCTGCCTCGGCAGCCACGCGATCAGCGATGGCGAGGCTCAAGGTTTCACCCACCGCACGTTCCGGATGGTGAACCGGATACGGTCGGTGCGTGGATTGCAGCCGATCTTGAGGGAGACGATCTCCATCGGGTCGAGCTTGCCGTTGGAATCCGGTTTCGACCATCCGGCGCCCAGAGCAGCCGTCTCGAACAAGGCCAGTGCCTCGGTGGTTTCGCCGTGTTTTGGCCGCGTAGTGAAATCGGCGACATAGCTGCTCCCGTTCTCTTCGTCGAATATGGCCCGGAACTGGGCTTCGCCCTCCAGCAACTGAAGGGTGCAACAGAGCCCGGCGGCCCCGGCAGGCGGACGGCTTTCCACTGCAAGCGGCAGCTTCGGATAAACCCATTTGTCGGCACCCTTGGGCGCAGCGTCGATCACCAGCCCACCGCCCTGTTCGCTGACCGTCGCGAAACCGTCGCCGGACACGGACGGCTGCCAGCGGCTCGGTTCGTTGGCTCCAGGAACAGGAGGGCCCCGTTGACGAACCAGCAACGGCGGGTCCGGCATCACTCGGAAGGACAGCACCGGCCGACCTGCGGGGCCGAAGTCACCAACGACTTGGATCGTTTCGGTCAGGTGGCTGGTGGTGGATGGGCGGCAGTCTAATGTCAGCGTCAACTCCACGCGGGAATGGGGCGCTAAATCGTTCAACTCAGGTAGCGGCCCGGTTTGCCATCCGGGTGGCATCGTGACGGTCAGGCGACCGCTCACCGGCGTGTCTCCGAAATTATATGCGAAGACCGGAATCCGCGTCTCTTTGTCCGAGAAGACGCGGCAAGCGGAGCGGGATAAGACGACACAGTCTTCGGGCCAGAGGGCTTGCAGGACGACCGGAGACGGAGCGCCGGGAAGACGGGGCGGAGTGGCCGGCGGCGGCTCGAGCGTGAAACGTTTCGCGGCGTCGTTAGGGAAAAGCGCGATGAGAGGCCCGGAGTTAAGGCGCAAATCGGCCGAGATTTTGAGGTTTCGGCCCAAATGGTCGAAGAGGCCGCCTGGAGAGAGCGGCAGAGGCAGCTCGTACTCGCCCGCGCTGGACCACGCGACGAGGACCGTGGCCGGTTGGCCATCAGGGTTCGCGCTGAAGAGGAACGCACGCGCGGCTGCGGCCGCCGGTTTGAGGCGGCCTAGGGGCCGGGCGTTGGCGAGCAGGCGCCCGGCGGCCGCAAGCGCGACATATCCGGGCCGGGGTGTGAGGTCTTTGCGCAGGATGCCGAACTGCGTCTGGCCTTCGACATAGTGAGGCAGCAGGAAATAAAATGTGGCGGCGGAGCCCTCGTGGAGGGAACAGACAAAGGTTTTCAGAACCCGTTCCGCCAGGATGCGGGAGTCGGCTTCCGTGGGTTCCTGGAGAACCGGGTCGCCGGCCCACTTCACGGGGAGGGCGCATTCGGAGACCCAGAGCGGGCGCCCCGCGGAAACGGCGCGGAAATCGGCATAGAGTTGGGGGTACTCGTCGAAGGGGGCGTAGTGGTGGAGGTTAAAGGTGTCAAAATAGGGCCACGCCTCGTTGTCGCGAAGATCTTCGAGCTGCGCGCGGTTGTGGAGGGCGAAGACATTCAAGCAGGCGGTCACGCTTGGGTTGCCGGCCTTGAGCCCGAGCCAGCACGCCTTTTGGAACGAAGCCATTTCGCTGCCGGTGTGGCCGCCGAAAGCAGAGATGTCGGCTTCGTTCCAGGGCTCGAACGCGGTGACCTCGTTGCGCCAGCGCCGGGCCACCTCCTGGTAAAAATCATAGGCATCGCGCAGATCGGGTGGGAAACGGCTCGGAACTTTTGCCGCCCATTCGGGCGAGCGATGCATGACCTGGAGCACCTCAAGCCCGGCCCGCGACTGAGCGAAGGCGGAATCATCGTAGCGCGTGGTTGGGGTAAACTTGCCTTTCGCCGTCTCGATTTCACCCCAGAGCAGCCGGTCGCGCACCCGATTGACCCCCGCCAGCGCGCAGAGGCTGGAAACGGCCTCCATTTTGTCCTTGGGGTAAAACCAAGCCATGGCGACATCGAGCGCGATGGGCGACCGCAAGGACGTTGGCGCCTTCAACGGAGCGAGCACAGCCAGTGAGGTGCTCTCTTTGTCCCGCCGAAGCTCATAGTAGCCGACCGGCAGCCGGCCCAACAAGAAACGCCCTTCTGATGGCTTTGGGTCGGCAATGGCCTTGCCTTCATAGTCGAGCAGGCGCCATGGGCCGGCCCGGCTATGCGGAACAGACAAAACCACCTCTTCGCCCGCGAGGAAAACGTTGCCGGGATGGCCCGCGAGAGGGGATGGAATCGTCCGAGAAGGCTGTTGCGCCGTGGAACTGCTCGCGAGAACGGGTGCCAGAATCAGTGCCTTGAACAAGAGGTGCCGCATGCGGGGATGGTTCTCTTGAAAGAGCTGCGCGCGCAAGCAGCAATCGAGGCAGGCTTGGCACGGGGTGGACGTTATAGGTTACGGGCCGGGATCAGAACCCACTCGGTTTCCTGAATCCGCAGGAGCACTTGGCCATGCTGAAGCACCGGTCCTCGGTCCAATCTCCGCCAGCGTCTGCCTCCACTCTGCTGCCTGGTCCGGTCTGTCCAGGGCTTCGTAGAGTTTAAGCAACAATGAGACAGTCTCGGTAATACGCGACTTCTCAACAGGCGGAATCTCTTCTTCGTGCCGCCGGAAGCCCTGGTACGCCTGGAGCAACGCCTCCTCGGCCTCGACGAATCTCTTCCGGTTCAGCAAGCAGTGGCCCAGCTCCGCCTGAGTGGCAAAGAGCGTCCAGCCGGGTGGGACGTCTTTGCGGCGAATGGCCAGGCATTCGCGGAAAAGCTCCTCGGCGTCGCCGGCCGTGCCCTTGTCCTGGAGGACGAGCGCGAGGGTGGAAATGGCACCTGCCAGATACCGGTGCGGTCGCTTGCGCAACCGGTCGACGGCCTCACGGGCGTTGGCCTCGGCCTCGTCCAGCCGGTGCTGGTCACGCAGCACGAGCGCGTATTGGTATAGCCCTCGCGCGATGTCTGGATGGTCGGCGGCCAACTGTTGGCGGCAAACGTCCAACCCATCGCGGAACATGGCTTCGGCATCGGTCAACCTGCCTGCGCGCCTGAGCGTGTCGCCCAGATTGAGCAGGATGGTGTGAACGTCCGGGTCGTTGTTGCCGGCCAGCTTTCTTTTCATCGCCAGGGCTTCGCCCAGCTTGTCCACAGCGGCCCCGAGTTTGCCTGCGTCGCGGAGCATGGTGGCCAGATTGTTCAGCGAGGTTGCGAGTGTCAGACTCTCGACCCCTGGCGGTTTGCTCTGTTGCGCGACCACCTCGAGCATGAGGGGCTCGGCCTCGGCGAGTTTGTGCAGCTTGCTCAGCAAGACCGCGAGGTTTCCTTTCGCCGTGGTTACGTTCGGGTGTTCGGGACCGAGCGTTTTCAGGGAGATGGCGAGCGATTCGCGCATCGCGGGTTCGGCTTCACGTTCCTTGCCCTCGTGCATCAGCACGGCTGCCAGAGTATTCAGCGCGACGGCCACCACGAAGTGTTCGGGACCGGCTGCTTCCCTGTAGGTAGTGACGGCCTCCTGAGCGAGGGACTCCGCCTCGACCGACCTTCCTTGGGAGTCGAGCACGCCGGCCAATTCAGTCTGCACGTGCGCCATGTCGAACGCCGCGGCATCCGGCAGTCTCTTCATCATGGCGAGGGATTCGTGCAGCAGCGCCTCTGACTCTGGAAGTTTGCCTTCCGCCCACAGTGTCCTCGCCAGGTTCTGGAGGACGGCGGCGGTGTTGAGATGGTCGGGGGCGAGTGTTCTCCGATTGATCTGGACTGCCTCCCTCAGGAGTGCCTCGGCTTCGGCACGCTTGCCCTCTTCAGTCAGCACCACGCCCAAGCCGCTGAGCGCACCCGCCAGGTTCGGACCACCGCTGCCCCAAACCCGCCTTCCCAGAGCCACTCCCTGACGCATGAACTGCTCGGCCTCCTGCCATTTGCCGAGATGACTCAGCGCGTCTCCGATTTGACCCAGCGCGGTTGCAGCCGCGGGGGTCTCGGGCCCAAGGTGAGTCTGGACGGTCCTGAGCGCAGCGCGCGCCATTTTCTCTTCGCTCTCAAACAAACCCAGCTCCTCGTAAACCCCGGCCAAAATGTTCCTGACCTCGACCTCGGCCTCGGGCTGGCCGGGCAATCCGCCATCGATGCGAGCAGCGGTCTTATCCAGGATCTCCCGCAAAAGGGTCGTGTCCCGGCCCTTGGCTACCGAGGGTCCGGCCGCCTCCAACATGTCCTTTAAGAACCGCGCGACCTGCTTGCTCTTGGCGGCCTCGACCCGCGCGAGGCGCGCGCCACGGATCGCGAGGTAGTAGGGCACGGCTCCCAGCAGGACCACCCCGACCAGCGCGGCGCCGGCCCGGGTCATGATCCGGAGCCTCCGTTCGAGGGCATGCTTGTCTCTGACCGACTTCCCACTGTGCAGCAGAGCCAGGTCCGCATTCATCTCCTCAGCCGAGCGATAGCGCTGCTTCAGGTTGGCCGCGCAGGCCTTAAGGATCACCACGTTCAGCTCCATCAGCGCCCTGGATTCCGCATCCATGGCCAGGCTGGTGAACGGCTCGGGAAACTCGGTCCGGTCCTTCCCCATGCTGGCCTCGTAAAGGACTTTGCCCAGCGCGTAGAGATCGGCCGGTCCCGAATTCGGGCCTTCGGGCGGGACAAATCCCTCGGTGCCCACAAAAGATTGCGCGTCGGCTGGCGCGGTGACGAGCCCGAGGTCGGCGAGTTTGGGCACGCCGTTTACGAAAATGATGTTCGAGGGTTTGATGTCGCGATGAATCAAGCCGTGCCGGTGCAGATGCCCGAGCGCAAGGTTGAGCGTGATGCCGAGGGTGATGCACTCTTCGACCGGCAAACGGCCGCGAGCGCGGATTTCGTGAGCCAGTGTTCTCGGGACATAGGAACGGGGGTCCTGGACAAACGGAGCGCCGGCGCGCCTGCAGCCGACGCTTTTCGCGCCGCCCGGCGCCGCTAAGGCCGCATTGCTTGCCTCCGGCACGGCCGATCGATCCTCCCGCTCGGCGGCGGCATCCGCCAACTCCATAACGTAGTAAAAGTACCCTTCGGCATCGTTGCGTCCGATCTGCAGCACGTCCACGAGGCCGTCGTTCGTTCGGGAAACAGGTTCGTACTTCTGAATGCCGCTGAACTCCCGATCGTAAGGGCGGGAATCCTCGAAATGTGCGAGGTAAACGACTTTGACCGCGCGCCAGGTCCCAACCACATTCCGCGCCAGCCACACCTCGCCGTAACTTCCCTGGCCGATGCGGCGGACCAATTCGTGATCGGGAACGCGCGGCGGAGGCAGCGCCGCCCGCGCCAATGATGCGTCACCGGGATCCAGCTTCGCTTTCAACATGTCCGCTTTGTTCATAAGAATTCGGCCAAAGGCAGACGATCGGGGAAGCCCCGCTTCCGCGTGAGGAGACGCACGACGGCCTGGCGGATTCGGCGTCTCACCGTCGGGGTGCCCAGGCGTGGCGCCACCTTGTACCGCTGCCAGGCACGGGCCGGCCGCCTTCCCACCCAGGCGAGCAACTTTCCGATCCGCTCGACAATGCGCTCGTAACCGTTCATTGGGGTTTGGGGCCGCCAGGCAGAATCGCCCAGGGGCCGATCTCCTCGGCTCGGGCCAGGGCCTCCAACTCCCGTTTCACCAGGCGCCCGATGCGGTGGCGGACGACATAAACCTTGGCAGCGGTCGCCCCGAGCAATTCGCCAATTTGGCGCGCCGGCATGTTCTTGACGCTGTGCAGGTAAAAGATCTGGTAGTGCTCCGGTTGCACCCTGGCCTTGACCCGCTCGAGGGCCGCATCGACCAGGTTCTTTCGCCATTCCTCGTCCCACAGCCCCTGAAAAGCGCGCTCGGCAGCGGCATCCGGCACCTGGAGCCCCAGGTCGGTCGTCGCCGTGTCTCCGGGCAGGGGGACCCAGGCGTCCGGCCGGGTTTGGCGCTTCCTCAGATGGTCGATGATCCGGCGCCGCGTGATGTGCATCAGCCACCCTTTGAACGAGCACTCGCGCGGCTCGTACCGAAACGTTTCCATGCGCCGCGCCACCCCAATGACCGTCTCCTGAACAACTTCCTCCGCCTCCGAATCGGACAGGCCGGACTTGAGCGCGGCGCAATAGATCAGCTTCCAATAGGTGTCGAAGAACTCCTGCCACGAGAGGTGGTCGTCCAAATCGCGTAACCGCTCGAGCAGCGTCCGGCGCGTGGGCACCAGTTCGTCACCGGGGCCTGAAAATGGGCGCGCGCTGGCCATCACAGCTACATTCATCGGGGAGACCGCTGCAATCTTACATCAATTGTATTAACAGTCAAAATAAGAAATGATGTAAGATCACCGTTTTCGACGCGATGGATGTGGTTGAAGCCGGGACCCGCCCCGCAGGCGGAACCGGCCTGGCGGAACAATAATCAAAACCAACGCGGGCGGGCTCGCCTGCAAAGAAAGGAAAACAATGAAGAGTCTGAGAAATGAGAAATCCGCGCTGTTCGGGCTGCGGCTCGTGGCGGCGCTCGGGGTGGCTCTGAGCATGAACGCAGCGCCGGGGGACGGCCGCGAGCACGCGCCGCAAGTGCTTCCAGCCCAAACTTGTGCTTTTGGCAAGAGCTATGCCGAATGGTCGGTCGAGTGGTGGCGCTGGGCGATGAAGCTCCCCGCCACCCAACACCCGCTGTTCGACACGGCGCCAGTGGGCACCGGTCAGTCGGGTCCAGTTTGGTTCCTGGGAGGCAAGTTCTGCGCGAGCGGCCCGGGCGCGCCGCCGTGCAATCCGCAAGCAGCGGAACGGACAGTGACGATTCCGGCGGGGAAAGCGCTCTTTTTCCCGCTCGTGAATTCAGAATGCTCGGGGTTGGAGGGGAACGGCACCACCTACGTTGAGCTGCGGAACTGTGTTCAACCGGCCATCGACGGCGCCACCGGGCTGGCGTGTGAGATTGACGGGAATTCAGTGCCGGACCTCGACCAGTTCCGGGTGCTCTCACCGCTGTTCACCTACACCCTTGCCAGCCACGACAATGTATGGGCGGCGGTGGGAGGAACGGTTGGCAATCCGCCGCAGCCTATACCGAACGGCGTGACCACGCCATCGGTCGCCGACGGATACTACGTCCTGCTTGCGCCGCTGGCAGTCGGGAGGCACGAGTTGCATTTCCATGCGGCGATTCCCGCGTTCACGTTCTCCCTGGATGTGACCTACCACATCACGGTGGCGCCACGGAGCGGGGACCGATCTGAAGACTAAGGCTGAGGACCAGGACAGCAGGAGGCCACTGCGGGGAAGCAGGAACAAACAGGGCCCCCGGGCGGGTGTTCGGGGGCCTGCAGCTTGAGCCTGAAGGGGCTGTGCGCCGCGTGCCCGCACGCGGCGCTACTTCTATCGTCGTGCGCGTCCTCGCCGGGAGGCTTCCAACTCAGGCAAAGGATAGCTGGCCAGCTCATCGGGAACTACGCAACAGGTCGCCGTATTCCTGAACCCCGACCGGCTCGCCGAAGCGTCTCAGATAATCGGCATCGATCCAGACAGCAAAGGTAGTGAGATGATGAACTCCGAGCTGCGCGTAGGTGCGGGCGTCAGCGGCGAGAACGTCCCGGTGCCAGGGCAAATTGACGGCGGGGCGTTTCCATTGTGAGAAGCGAGAGACGTCGAGCCAATACTCGAGCACCTGCGCGGTTTCCGGCGGGAACACTTGAAGGTTCGCTCGCAGCAACACGAGAGTGTCTTTGGCCTTCGCGCCGGTTTGCTGCGCGTAGGGCGCATCGTATCGGCGGTGAATGGGCGCGAATTCGAGGAATACTCCCGGCGCTGGTTTCACGCGCGAAGGCGGTGCGATCGTGTTAGCGTAAGCCAGGTGGGCAAGCCGGGCGCCGGGGTCGAGAGTGCGCAACGCGCGCACGAGGTGGTTTTCCAGGATCAGCGCCTGATCGGAATCAGAGAACTCGCGGCAGCGCGGGCAGCGGCACCAGGGCTGACCGTCATCGCCCCAAAAAAAGTAGCGGCTGGTGGTCGGCGGCAGCCGCCGGGCCAACCGCAGCGCGTTAGTGGCGACGAGCTCCAGCGCCCGCTCCGAATGCACACAGAGGTTCGCATCGGCAATCCGCGCCCCTTGCTCATTCATCCGGAACAACTCCGGTTGTTGAGCGAACAAAGCCC
>DATDCV010000365.1:0-3129 GCA_036524155.1 Verrucomicrobiia bacterium | reverse complement strand
CGGCGCGGCGTATCCAAACTCTGCGATTGCCGGAACCGCGAAGGGGAGAAAAGTTTGGTTTTGTAAACCGTCGCAAATGAAAAAGTCTGATTTCATCGGCATTTTACGCAATTTTGTAGCCGTATGTGCATTTTTCAGGTTGAAACGGTGGGCTATTATCAATTGTCCCTGTGGGACAGCAACGCCACGCGAACTTCCTTAAATCCTGGTTTTTCCAGATCCTATTTTTTCGGGTCTGCGACGGGCGTCTGCGCCTCGCGGTAGGGCTTGCCTGAACGGTAGAGATTGATCAGTTCCTCGTTCCTGGCGGCGATCGCTTCGTCGTGTGTGGAGATGGCCTTGTCGCGTGCCTTCTCCGCCGTTTTGACGGCGGCGTCGAAACGCCCGGCTTCGGCGTAAGCGGCGGCCAGAGTGCCCATCAGGAGAGGCATCTCCCATTTGGTAAGCTCGCAGGCTTTTTCAGCCAGTTCGACGGCGCGGCGGCCGTTGCGGACCTGGTCATTCGGATCAGTGGCGAGAATCCAAGCCAGGTTGTTCATCGCTCCCGCAAAAGTTGGATTCAATTCGATTGCCTTCCCATAGGAGGCGATGGCGTCCCGGGATTGCCGAGCCTGGCTGAATATTTCTCCAGACTGGAAGTGGACCATCGGATCTGAGGGCGCCAGTTTCCGCGCTTGCTCCATTTGGAGATACGCCTGGTCGAACTTTCCTTGCATGGCCAAAGCCGAGGCGAAGCCAGCGCGGACATTAATGTCGCCTGGCGATGTCCTGGTCGCGGCCGCAAACCATGGCTCGGCCTCGGCCGGCCGGCTCTGGGTTAGCAAAAAGTTCGCGAAATCGATTTGTGCCTGCGGATGTTCCGGATGCGCGCGCAGGATTGCGTGGTACACTTCTTCCGCCTCCGCGAGCTTGCCTTCGCGAACCAACAAGCTTGCCCTGACTACTTCGATGTCGGGTTCACCGGGTTTTTCCGCCGCGGCCATACCGAGGGCAGCTTTCGCGTCGGGGAGATTGCCCGTCTGCAAATAACAAAGAGCCAGCACGAGGAAGGTGGAGGCTTTCAGTCCCGGCTGAGCCGCAGCCCCGAGCAAGTAAGGGATGGCGGCAGCGGCTTTTCCCTGCCGGAGCAGCGCAACTCCCATGTGGTGGTTGGCGAGGGGGTATTGGGGCTCGAGCTCGAGCGCGCGAGTCAGCCGAGCCATCGCGGAATCGACCTTACCGTCCTTGAGGTCCATCATGCCGAGTTGGGACAAGGCGACGTAGTTGTCCGGAACCACGGCGGCGGTGTGCTGGAACAGCAGCAGGTCGTTGCGCCAATACCGGGCCTGAAGGTGAGCGGTCACTGTTAGGGCTGCCAGAACAGCCGCGCATGCCGCAACCAGTCGATAGCGGTATCTCCGTGAAAACAAGGCGGCTGCCAGCCAGGCGACCCCAACAAAGATGCCGATGGACGGCAGATAAGTATAACGGTCGGCACGCGCCTGCGTACCCACCTGGACAATCCCGATGACCGGCACGAGCATGCCAAGGTACCACAACCAACCGGCGATGAGGGAGGGCTGACTTTTCCGGGCGGCAAATGCGACCGCGGAAATGCCGAGCACCCACAAAAGCGCCACTCCGGCATCCCACATCGGTGTGACTTTGGAATAGGGATAAAAAGGCGCCAGGCCAGCCGGCCAGAACATCTGGTGCAAGTAAGCGATGCAGGCCAGCGCGGCGTTGGCGAGGCGTTCGGTTATGGGGATCGAAGCCAGGGGGACCTGAGACGCTCCCTGTGCCAGCATCGTGACGACGCACGAACCAACTGCAAGGGCGAAGAAGGGCAACTTCTCCACCAGCAGGTCTTTGATGTTCGTCCTTCGATCCTTGAATTCCAGCCGGTGAAGCGGCCAGTAGTCCAGCAGCAGCAGGACGAACGGAAGTGTCACGAGCATGGGCTTGCTCATCAGGCCGAGGGCGAAGCAGGCGAAGCTGAGGGAGTACCAGAGGCGTTGAGGCGTGGAAGCGTTGAAGCGTTGAAGCGTTAAACCGTCGGGGCGTTGCAGCGTTGAAGCGGGGGAGCGTTGAAGCGGGGGAGCGGCGGCCCTCTGCTCTCGGATTTCGGATTTCGGATTTCGGATTTCCACATAGTGGCCGTACGCCCAAAGGGTCAGCATGAAGAAGAGGCCGCTGAGGACGTCTTTTCGCTCGGAGACCCACGCCACAGATTCGACATGAAGCGGGTGGACCGCAAACAAGGCCGCGACCAATGCGCTGCGCCACAGCGCGCCGGTCAGGCGCCGCAACGCCAGAAACAGCACGATGGCGCCGAGCGTGTGGAGAAGGAGGTTGGTGATATGGTGGCCGGCGGGGTTGAGGCCGTAGAGTTGGCAGTCGAGCGCATGGGAGAGCCAGGTCAGCGGGTGCCAGTTGCAGGAGTAACTATGCGTGAAGGCCCAGGCGACCATCGACCAGCTCAGGCCTTGGTTCACGTTCGGGTTACGCACGACGTAATCCAGGTCATCGAGATTGACGAACTCGCAGCGGTACAGGTCAACAAAGGTCAGGATCGTGACGAGCGCCAAACCGGCTGCCAGCGCGCCAGCCAGCCAGGGTGGTCTGGCGGCTTGAGCAGGGGCTTTCGGAGGACTTGAGGGCATTGAAATCGCGCGATCCTAATGCCCAAACGGCGGATCGAAGTAAAGCTGAAAGGGTAGAGGGATACCGAAAATCCGAATTCCAAAGGCCGAAGCCCGAATGGGGCGCGAAAGCTTAACTCGGATCTATCCTCAGGGACTTATTGCGGGATTGGGTTCGGCGTTCCGCCCGGCACGGTTCCGCGCGGTGACAGCGCGGTGGGAGGCATAATCATTGCGTTTGGACTGCCTTTGTTTATCAGCCGCTGGCGCTCGACCTCCATGATAACAGATGTCTCTTCGGGAGTAAGCTGAACGCGGGGCTGTTGCTGAGCGGGCACAGTTCCATAGTTGGGCGTAACTGCTCCGAAGCCAGGAGTGACTCCACCCGGGGTCGCAGTCGTCGAGCGGATCATGCGACTCGGGAAAGCCGGCATCGCGGCGGGGTTTTCACCAGGCTTAATGACTGGCTGAATCAAACTGCCCGGGGGAGGCGGTACTCCCGGCAATC
>DATDCV010000364.1:0-9498 GCA_036524155.1 Verrucomicrobiia bacterium | reverse complement strand
GATAGGCGGCGGCGAGCGCGGCGCGAAGGATCGATTCGTCCTCGGCCGAGAGCAGCCTGCGAAGCAGAACCTCGGGCACCTGCCCGGGCGCCAGGGCGAGCGCGCGCACGGCGGCGAGGGTGACTCCCGGTCCGGTAACTGCACAGCAGCAGTTTTGATGGCAATCTGGGAGAAGGAAATCGATTGGGCCAAATTCCGGGCGGAGTTGGCCGCTGGCAGCCGGACCACAATCTGAATTTGGCTCAGCCGGTAGATGGGTCGAACACGGCACTTAGCCTCGATACCTCTCTAGATCGCAGCAACCCGGTCACGATTGTAGGCGCCGACGTCAGGAGGCGAAACGCTGGCAGACTCGGTTGTTTTCGCCTTACGTCGGCGCCCACAGTCCGGGTTAAACATGGATCGCCCGGCCGCTCACCGCCAAGGCTGCTTCGCGTAGAGCCTCCCCCAAAGTCGGATGCATGTGGCAGGTGCGCGCCA
Organism: Verrucomicrobiia bacterium; assembly: GCA_036524155.1. GTDB lineage: Bacteria > Verrucomicrobiota > Verrucomicrobiia > Limisphaerales > UBA8199 > DATDCV01. The sequence continues at coordinate 9,018 of DATDCV010000364.1, read as the reverse complement.
GGTCCTCACTGCTGGCGCCAAACGAAATCGCGGTGGCGGCTTCGTTGATCAAGTCTCCGGCATGTGGGCCGAGGATGTGGACCCCGAGGATGCGGTCGGTTTTTGCGTCGGCCAGTATTTTGATCCAGCCGTCGACGTCGCCCAGTGTGCGGGCGCGGCCGTTGCCACGGAACGGGAAGGCGCCCTTGCGATAATCAACCCCGGCTTCTTTCAACTGGTCTTCGGTCTTGCCGACAGCGCCGATTTCAGGGTGGGTGTACACGACTGCCGGGATCGCGTCATAGTTGACGTGGGAGTGGCCGGTGACAAGGTGTTCGACGCAGGCGACGCCTTCCTCCTCCGCTTTGTGGGCCAGCATCGGACCGGGGATGACGTCGCCAATGGCGTAAATACCATCGGCACTCGTGGCGAAATTTTCGTTTACCGGGATCGAGCCTTTCGCGTCCAGCCTGATGCCGACAGTCTCGAGGCCCAGATCGTCGGTGTTGGGCCGCCGGCCTACGGCCACCAGCACGCGGTCGCACCCGATCGGTTCGTTGTCGTCGCTTTCGACAACACATTGGGTGCCTTCGAGTCGCGCCGAGGTTACTTTGCAGCGGGTGCGGAAGGTGAGCCCCTGCTTTTCAAACAGCTTTCTGGCGTCAGCGGCGATGTCGCTGTCGAGGCCGGCCAAAATACGGTCAAGGAATTCCAGTACGGTCACTGTGGCGCCCAGACGCCGCCAAACCGAGCCGAGTTCCAGACCGATATAGCCTCCGCCGATGACTACGAGGTGATTGGGGACCTCGGTGAACGCGAGGGCTTCGGTGCTGGTGACAACGCGTGTTCGATCCAGAGAAACACCGGGCAGGCTTGCGGGCACGCTTCCCGTCGCGATGAGGATCCACTTGGCCTCAAGCTCGATCGGTCCCTTGTCACCCTCGACCCTCACCTGGCCTGTGCCCGCGATCCGGCCCTGGCCGGCATACCGGGTGACTTTGTTCTTCTTGAACAGCGCCTCGACACCTTTGGTGAGGGTGGTGACCACCTGGTCTTTGCGCCGGATCATCGCTGCCAGATCCAGTTGGAGCCCGCCACACTGGATGCCGTGAGCGGGAAATTTCTCTTTGGCTTCCCAGTAACGAGCGCTGGATTCGAGCAGCGCCTTGCTGGGAATGCACCCGACGCGCAGGCAGGTGCCGCCGAGCGCAAGTTCTCGTTCCACACAAGCTACGTTCAGACCGAGTTGAGCAGCCCGGATCGCCGCTACATAGCCGCCAGGGCCCGCCCCGATAATCACCAAATCATGCCGCTGAGTTGTCATAAGAGTTGCCGCTTGTGTTCGTTCAGGAGCGCGATCATCCGCCCGACGCTCGCGTCCGGGTGAATCCTAAGCGAAGAACCCCCGCAAATCCAATACGCGGAAATCAAACACTGCGGGGAGTGGAAGCTGTCGGGAAGGTGAACGGCTGCGCGGAACGTAACGGGCGAGCGAGCGACGAAACTCACCTCGGGCCGGGTAAATCCCTGGCCCAGCAAACACCAACTCGGCGCCTTTGGTTTACCGCCGGCGCATCAAGACTCGGTAGGCGTAACCCAGCCACAACAGGCTCAAGAGGGTGATTATCAGCACCGTGCCTATAACCGGAATGCTATAAACCACGTAAGCACTTAGGCCGCACGCCAGCGTCGCCTTTAGCAAATCGACCACGTTCATACTACTCGAACTCTCTACTCAAGTTCCCTTCGGAGCACGCACACGCCGCAGCAAACGCACCGCGCTCACTCTAACTTCTACATACTCCCGGTTTGGCCTCGTGCCAAGTAAAAAAGCGGCGCGTAATGCCGGAATTTTGCGGAGCGGTGTCGGGTGTGCTACGGACCGCTCACGGCTCCTCAAAACACGGCCGTGATGGTGTGCAGCGCTCGGGTCCGACCGCCTGGTCGTCCGGCCCCGTCTCCGTCAGCGTGCAATTGCACCAGCAGTGCGAGGACGTTGGGAATACTGCGGCGGTTGAGGGACCATGAGCGCTGGAGTCCGCGAGCGCGGGCACATACATGGATTTGGTCCGGAGATGCCGGCAAGGGGCGGAGGGCTTCATGATCATGCCTTGAGTTGCATCAGAGTTCGGTGAATCAGCGCGCGCGCTATTGGGATTTTGTATCCGTTATCCGAATGGGCCTGCGCTTTTTCGAGGATAATATCAGCAGCTTTGTCGGCGATGGACTCGTCCAAGGTCTTGCCTTCGAGAAACTCGTTGGCGGCCTGCACCTGGTGCGGGATATTTGAGATTGCGCCCAGCACCACCCGTGCCTGGCTCAATTTGCCTCCTTCCAGCCTCGCCGCTGCTGCACAACTGACTAGCGCCCAGTCAAACTCTGCCTTTTCGCTGACTTGCTTGTAGGCGCTTCGCCGCTGCTGAACAGGAATCTCGACCTTCAAGATGAGGTCGCCGTGCTCGAGCGAATCGTGCGCCGTCGGATTGTCCCATGCCTTGGCGTAAAGCTCGGCAATCGACAGGCTGACGGCTTTGTCCCCACGCAGAACGGTCACGCCGGCCTCAAGCGCGGCAAGGGCCACCGCCAGGTTCGATACCACCGGGCTGATGCAGGTGTTCCCTGTGAAAAGGCTGTGGTATTTGTTGTCTCCATGGCGGGCGTAGCAGGTGTCGCCGCCTTTTTTGAGGCAAAAAATGTCCCGGTGCCGGTAATACCAGCAGCGCGAATGTTGCGCCAGGTTCCCACCCAGCGTTGCCACATTGCGGATTTGCTGGGAACCCACTTCGGCCGCCGCTTGCTGCAGACCAGGGAATGCTTTCTTGAGCTCGGCATGATGCTCCAGCTCCGCCACGGTGACGTTCGTGCCGATCGACCAGGATTGCGCACCGGCTTCGATTTTGTTCGTGCCCGGAAGCGACTTGACGTTGACCAGGATTTTCGGTTCGGCGATGTATTCTTTCATTTCGCCGAGCAGGTCGATGCCTCCCGACAAATAGCGGCCGCCCTCGCCGAGTAATTCCCGCGCGCTGGCCGGCGAAGTCGCGGTGGCATATTGAAATGGCTTCATAAGCTATAAGCGGACGGTACGGCAAAAACACGGGGCAGGGGAACCGTTGACGATCATGCCGCACCCCCGATCTTGCCGAGGGCGGCGAGCACCCTTTGTGGAGTGATGGGCAGGCTGGGCACGCGCACCCCCAGCGCGTTGGCGACGGCATTAGCGATGGCAGCCGCGGTCGGGATTGTGACTGGCTCGCCGATTCCAATCACGCCCCTTTCCGGCATGTCCAAAAGCACAATCTCAATTTCGGGGATGTCCGCCAGCGCCGGGATTTTGTAGGTCTCGAAATTCGGGTTAAGCACTACGCCGGATTGGCGGTCCATGACCCGCTCCTCGTAAAGCGCGTAACCAATCCCCATGATGATCCCGCCGTTGACCTGGCTCTCCGTGGTCAGCTTGTTGATGAACATGCCGCCGTCCTGAACACAGGTGATGTGCTTCACTTTGACGAAGCCCGTGTCGGTATCCACCTCGACCTGGGCAAACTGAACACCGCCGGCACCGCTCGACGAAAGACCTTTTTGCCATTTGCCCGAGACCACTAGCGGATCCACGCCGAGCTTTTTGCAGGCGCCGGGCCAATTTGCGCCCCGGGCGTCAGCGACCGCCGCTTTGGCCTGCAACTCCTCCAAGACTTTAGTGCAGACATCGTGAATCGCCGGCGAGACTGATGCCGCCGTGGTGCTGCCGCCGCTGCCGCCCGACGGCGGAAAGCGGGTGTCGCCGATTCGCACCTGGATCTGCTCGGGCTTCAGGCTGAGCATTTCCGCTGCGACGACCGCGATCAGCGTCCGTGTGCCGGTCCCAAGATCTTGTGTGCCGCATCGAATCTCGATGCTCCCGTCCGGGTTCACCTGCGCCTCTGCTTGTGTCCCCTGGCCGCCGCCACCCCAGCTAGCTCCGGCGCAGCCCACCCCCGTCTTGACTGCTCCAGGCGAGCTGCCCGGTTTCTTGTACTTTTCCTTCCAACCGAATCGCTCCGCTCCCAGTTGATACTCCTTTCGGCGCACCTCGAACGGTTCGTTCCTGATCCGCAATTCCACCGGGTCGAGGTTCATCTTCACTGCCAGTTCATCCACGATCGACTCCATCCCGAACGATGCTGGTGGATGGCCGGGCGCGCGAAACGCCCGCGACGACCCGGCGTTGATGTTCACGCCGTATTGTCTCACCCGAATATTGGGCACGGGATAAATGTAAGGTTGCGGGATCTCCGCTCCGCCGCCGCCGCCCTCCGTCGAGGCGCCGCTGCCGATACCCGCCGTGCCTAAGTTCTCCATCTCAAATGCGTGCAACATGCCGTCGGCGGTCGCGCCCAGCTTTAGCTTTTGAGAGCTTGAGGGACGATTGCCTACCGCCAGTGCTTCATCGAAACGTGGCAGCATCAATCTGACAGGCGCCTTTGCCTCCTTCGAGAGGCGCGCCGCCAGCGCGCCTTCCACCCCCGGGCCGAACTTCGAGCCGAACCCGCCGCCCATGTATTCGGTAATCACGCGCACCTTGCTTTGGGGGACGTTCAGATTGCCCGCCAAACCCTCGCGCACGCTGAAGACGCCCTGCGTTGAAGCCCAGGCCGTTACCCCATCGTCGTCCCACGAGACAGTATTCCCGTGCGTTTCCAGCGGATGATGCAGTTGCACGGGGGTCGAGAAGGTCCCTTCCACCACCGCGGCGCATTCGCCGAATGCCTTATCGATATCACCCTTCTCATTCACGCGCGGCTTGGACAGATTCGGGGTTTCCTCCCAAACGCGCGGGGAGGATTCCTCCCTGGCGTCCTCCTCGCGAACGACAAAGGGCAGGGGTTTGGCCTGGACCTGGATGACCCGCAACGCGTCGAGGCAAGCTTGCTTGCTGATACCTGCTACGGCCGCGAGTTCTTCACCGTAATACCGCACCGTCCGTTCGCCCTCGCGCGCCAGGATCGCCGCCTTGATGCCGGGCATGGCCCGCGCTTTGTCGAGGTCAATCTTGCTGATCTTCGCCTTCGGCCACTTCGACCGCAGAATCATCCCGTAGAGCCAGCCTTTCGGCTGAACATCGGAGGCATACTTGGCCTCGCCGGTTACTTTCACGGCGCCATCCAGGCGTTTGGTGTGCGAACCGATGACAGTTCTTTTCTCAGGCCAGCTTGGCATAGGGGATGATCTCAGTTTGGCTGGTTACGGGAAGACCGGCCGCTTTGAACGCGGCTTGCATCACGCGCGGGTACGTGCCGCACCGGCACAGGTTCCCCGAGCAAGCGTGCTTCACCTCCTCGGCAGTCGGACGCGGGTTCCATTTCAAAAGCGCCGTCACGCTCATTACAAACCCGGGCGTGCAGAATCCGCACATCAGCGCGTCCTGGTCCACAAAGGCCTGCTGGACGCTCGACAGTCGGCCGTCCTGCGCGAGACCTTCGATCGTCGTAATCTTCCGGCCTTGCGCTTCAATCGCCAGCATCGAGCAGGAGTAAACAGGCTGGTCATCGATCAGCACGGTGCATGCCCCGCACGTTGCCCGGTCGCATACCTCCTTTGCTCCCGTTAGCGGCGAGTGGTTCCGCAGGGCTTCGAGCAAGGTGACCCGGGGTTCCAGCTCGAGCTTTAACGGCTTGCCGTTGACAGTGAGTGTGATCGGCACCGCGCCGGGCCCTTGCGCCTTCTCCGCGTTGGCCTGCGCGAGCTGCTGGGCGACTGATTCGACTTGCGCGGTCGCCGCGACCGCCGCCGTCGTGCCGAAGCTCTTCAAGAACGAACGCCGCGAAACGGCCAAACCGTCCTTACCCTTTGGCTCATCCATAATTAGTGTTGAAACTGTTACACCCGGTTAGACGAGTCTGCAAGTTGGCCCCTGGACGCGATTGAAAACACTTGACGGCGCCCATTAAAGAGGCGCTAATGGCGGCGCGACATCTCCAAACAACTATGCTTGTTAAATGCATCTGCACCAACTGCGCCGGCCATCTCGAATTTGAGGAGGAAGACGCCGGCCAAAAAATAAAATGCCCCCATTGCGGGTTTAACACAGTCCTGTTCCTGCCGGGAACGGAGAAAGCGGAAGCCGAGGTGGCATCGCTCACGCGGAAGCTGCAGTTGCAGCGGCGGTTGCTCCTGGCGGGCGGCGCGGTTTTAGTGGTGGTGGCGGTGATCTGGGCTGTCTATCATTGGATAATCCCGGTGGTTGCTGGGTTTTTGCCCGAAACTGATAGCCAGGTGCTCCTCGTGCTGATCTCGGTGATGGTGTGCCTGGCAATCCCGTTCATCCTGGCGTGGATCGTGTTCCCTGTCGTGTTGTTCTGGCAACTCCGAAAACTGGTCAACCTGGTCGGGCAGTTGGAGGAGAACCTGCGTTCGGGGGCTGAGGCCGTGCCCCCCGCTCCTGCCGCCACCGAAGAAGCGCCGGCGACCGAGGACGCAGAGAACGTCTAGCGCGGGCTCGCGTTGCTCATGAACGAGGTCGTTCATGTGGCTTTCGCCTTCCGTCGGCGCATGCACTAGCGACGAACTACCCGGCCTAAGACTGACGCCTTTCGATAGCGAGGAGCCGGATGACCATGCCGCCGATGATCCTGCGCGAATTGAGGGTCGCTTTGCGCAAACGCGGCATTGCCAAATCCCGCCTCACTGCGGCCTTAACCGCCGGCGGGATCACTGGCTTCTTCATGCTGGTGAGTTTTACCGGCGGCCGAACCTGGGGCCGAATGCTTCACCAGTACCTGGTTTTCGTCGGGCTGGTGTTCGGCGTGATCCGGCCCGCGCAACTGTGCATCGGTCTCCTGACACAAGAACGCCGACACCAGATGTTGGAATTACTGTCTCTGAGCGGCATCCGCCCCGCGGAGCTGTTTGTCAGCAAAGTTACGGGCGGCATCCTGGCCGCTTCCACCGAACTCCTGGCGATCGCCCCTTTTCTCGCAGTCCCTTTTTTGAGCGGCGGCGTCTCGTTGGAATTGTTCCTGGCAACCATTGTTGTTTTCCCGGTGTTGTTGCTCTTCAGCGTGTCGGCCACGCTGCTGGCCTCGGCCTTATGCGCCGAGGAGGGTGGGGCGGGGATAGTCGCTGCCTGTTTGGTGGCCTTGATCTGCCTGGCGACTCCGCTGCCCTATGAGCTGGGCAAAGCACTTACCGGGACGCCTCCGTTTTCCGCCGCCTGGCTTTGGCTCAGCCCCGGCTACGGAGTATACCTCATATTCAACTGGCCAGGCAGCCTCGGCGCCTCGACTTTTTGGCCAACCGTCGCGGGCACTCTGCTGTGGACCCTCCTCTGCCTGGGGATGGCGGCGGTCGCCCTCGGCCGCGCGTGGCATACCGCGGGCATCCGGAATTCAGGCAGGTTTCATGACCTTTGCCATTCCCTCAGGTGGGGAGGGAAACTCTTTCGTGCCGGCTTGCGAGAACGGTTGCTGCGGCTCAACCCCTTTCAGTGGCTGGCTCAGCGAGACCGGCTGCCGATGCTGCTGGCTTGGGCCAGCGTTTTGGGGATTTGTCTGCTGTGGCTTGGCGGCTGGTGCGCCTGGCCGCGTTACTGGCCGTCGTGCCTCAATTTTTTTGTGACCGCCACCTTAATGGCGTTGATCGTTGATGGCCTCCAATTGCACGCCGCGGCGCGGCCCCTGGCTGACACTCGCCAGGACGGAACTATCGAACTACTGCTGACCACGCCCCTGGGTCCGCCCCAAATACTGGAGGGGCAGTTGGCGGCTCTGCGCGCGCATTTCAGGCCGGTGCGTTTGTTCATGCTCGCGCTTTTCCTGCTCATGTTCGGCGGCGGGTTCCTGACGCGATCCTGGACTGGCCCGGCGCTAACGTCCTACATCTCGATTTGGATTATCCTCCTCCTCTGGTGCCGGCGGAGTCATCGCCGGACCGCTCCAACCGCGATGTGGGTGGCCCTCAACACCGGGCGCGCGTCGTATGCCGTTTACCGTTCGCAGGGCAGCCCTTGGGTGTGGTTCTGGCTTCTGTTCAACCTCCACAACCTCGGCTCGTGGGCGAAATCGGCAGCCCGCTTCCCAACTGGGTCCGATGCCGAAGTCATCATCGTAGCCCTGATCCTGATGATCGTCCTGCTGGTGGCGGCTTTCACCAGGGGTGAGCCTTCCAAACTCTACGGACAGATGGCTGAACAGATGCGCCGGATCGCCCAACAACCCGTGCCCGAGCGCGACGACCCGCGTTTCAAGCAATGGAAGAATGTGCGAGACCCCTTCCCGGCATAGCGCTTCTCTCGAACTGCTCGTAGCCCTCATCGAGGTGATTCGACGCCAAGTAGGGCGAGCGTGTCAAAACCATCGCCCAGGGCGCGGTCTGCCTAACACCGTCTCCTCGAAACACCAACATTGCGGCCCCAGGTGCGCGCCGTTGATATGGAATAGCTTATGCTCTCCATCCCCCTACTGAGTTTATACTCAAACCTGAGAGTCCGCCCCAACCACGATGCCTATGTTCCAACTTAAATTCTTTACCAACGCACAGCTCCTCAGCAGGCTCCAGCGCAATGTCCTGACCCGGCTGCTCGAGGATTATAGAGACTCGTTGTCCCCCGAAGCTGCTGCCCTACTCGCCGCCGTCTCCCTTGGACATGAGGAGTTCTGTGCCGCCTGGGCTGCTCAGTTCAGGGCCGCCGATGCCTTCGGCCCGCTCCTGCGCGAGGCCCTCTTGTCGATCGAGACGCTCGCGCTGCCCGAAAACCGCCCGCTCCTCGACGACGCGCTCTGCCATCTACCGCCGGGTTACGACCTCAATCAGAACCGTCTGCCTCTCCACCAGGCGCTACACCTCTGGCTCATCGCCCAAAACACCCCCGCCGTCTCCTGGCCTCTTCACTGCCCCCCGTTCTCGGTCCCTCAGTCGTCCTCCACCTCGTCCTCTTCCTCTTCCTCGTTCTCGTCCTCGTCCTCGACTCCGGCGTCCTCTTCCTCTTCCTCTGAAATTCCATATCCAAAATCCCAAATCACTCCGGCCGCCGGCTCCCCGTCTCCCACTTCAGCCATTAGC
>DATDCV010000363.1:0-22801 GCA_036524155.1 Verrucomicrobiia bacterium | reverse complement strand
GCTACGAGGGCGCCGATAAGCAGCGCCTGCGCGTCCATGACTTGCTCGCGCGGTTCGAGGACATGCGCCGGCGCGAGATGCTGGACGAAACCGCCGCCGGGTTGCTAAGGGAGACTTACATCTGAGAGCAGTCCTTGATGGCGCAGCCAGGCGGCACAGGAGGTGGTCCAGCTCGAGCAGGGTTGGTCGCTCGGCCGGACACCGAAGTCGTGGGCGGCGCCGGCATACACATGCAACTCCGCCGGAACGCCGGCCCGCCGCAAGGCCAGGTACATCAATACGCTGTGCTCCGGGGGACTGATGATATCCGCTCCACCGTGCGCGAGGAAGACCGGCGGCGTTCCGGCGGGAACGCGCAACCCGGGCGACAGTTCGTCTTTGTCCTTCGGCTTCAGGTAGCCCGAATAGACCGCGATGGCAAAGTCGGGGCGACAACTGACCTTATCGATGTCGTCCTGCGGTTCGTAGACCCGCTTCTCAAAACTGGTGGCCGTTGCGATCGCCAAGTGGCCGCCCGCGGAAAAACCCACGATGCCGATTCGTTGCGGGCCGATGCCCCACTCTTTTGCCCGGCTGCGCACCAAACTGACTGCCCGCTGGGCGTCCTGCAGTGGGCGCCGGGCGGGCTCGCCCTTGGGCTCATCCGGACGGCGCGGCACGCGGTATTTGAGGATGATCCCCGTCGCGCCGATTGAGTTCAGCCAGCTCGCGACTTCCTCGCCTTCGAGCTGCCAGTAAAGGTCCCAATAACCGCCGCCGGGACAGATCAGCACTGCAGTTCCCGGATCCGTCTTTTTCGTGGGCCGATAAATTGTGAGGGTCGGTGTGGAGACGCCGGTCACCAGCGTGGTTTGATCCGTGACCTCCACTTGCTTGCGGTCGAGCTTTGGCGACAGGCGAGTTCGCTCCGGTCCGATGTTGCCCGGCTCATCAGGGGGCTGGCCCGGCCAAATCTCGACGACCTGCGGCGGCTCACCTCCCGCCACAAGCCACGCCCCTCCAATCAAAGCGGTCAGAACCATGATCATGCCGCCGCGCCTCATGAAGCGATAGGGTTTCATAGGATGGTTGTGTCGAGGTTACTCGACGGTGATGACGAATCTTTGGGTGTTGGCGCCCACCTTTTCGACGTTCGTCGAGACCACTTTTTCGTTGCCCCAGGCGAGCACCTTTTCGTCCAGTTTTCGCACCTCCCGCTCAATGCGGGCGGCGACCGCTACCTCCACCGCCCCCGCAGAGTCCGGCGTGCCCGAAAGCACGCCCGTGGCCTCGTCGATCCTGAGCCAGGGCGGACCCTGTTCGAGAGTGAATCTGGGTTGCTCGATATCGAAGTAGCCGTCGACCTGCTGATTGTCTTTCATGCGCGCGCTGAGGTCGCCGAGCGAACGATTGGCAGCCACGGAATATCGGTAGGGCGTGCCAACCTTGGCGGTCAACACTGGTTTGCTGTAGACGATAGGCCGGGGTGCGGTTGCGTAGTCGGAAGGGCCGCTGCGCTTGCCCCGGTCATCCACCGCCACCACCCGATAATAAGTCTTGTTCGCGGCCGGCAGATCGACATCGCCGCCCAGCACCGCCAGTTCGGTCGCCGAAGTTTCGGCGATGAAGTTCGCCGGGAACCACGGGTTCCACGCGGCCATCTCCGATTTCGTGATCCCGACCGTGCTCTGGTAGGGTTTGTCGGCGATGGTAAATCCTTTTTCATCGCTGCCGTAAACCCGGTACCTGGTGGGCCGGCTGCCGATGGGATTGGCGGTCCAGCGGAGAACGGCTCTGCTCCTGGCGGCATCGTAGTCAAGGGCCACATTCACGGGATAGGCCGGAGCGCGGGGGATGAAACTCCAGGTCTTGCTCCAGGGGCCCCAAACTCCTTTTTCGTCCATCGCTCGCACGTGCCAGTAATACCGGCGGTCAGGTGTCAACAGGCCGGGCTGCGACAAGGTGTATCGAGGTCTGACGGTAATCTTGTCCGGGCTTCCATCCTTGCCTTTTTCCTTAATCGCATCGGCCGTTCGGGAGATGAGCTTGTAGAAGCACATCGAAAGCGGCCACCGCATGTCGGCGCGGCTCGACAGTTCAAACTGATAGTCGCCGATGGCATCGCCATCCGGATCATTGGCGGCCGCCCACTGGAAGGCGATGTCGGTGCCGTTAACCTCTCCACCATCGCTCGGAACGGACGGCGCGGCCGGCGCGTCTGGCGGTCGCGACGCCGAGCGCTCAATCCATTGGTGCGTGATGCGCACCTTGCGGCCGCCGCCGGACTCATCGGAATAAGTGAAACCGTTTTCGCCCACGACCATCTCCGGCAGCGCCAGCGGCGCCATCTGAACGTCGTTGGTTATGGCCAGGCGCCGCAGTCGCGCCGCGCCGCTCAGTTCGCATTTGAGCTGGTATTCGTAGCGGGCGGGACCGACCGTCGGGAAGAACTTGTCGAGGCTAGTCCCCGCTCTCTGCCATGTCTTGCCGTCCGTTGAGACCGAGAATTTCGCCTCTGTGCCTTCCGCCTCGAAGCGGCCGCCGACGAAAACGTAAGGACTCCGCATCCTCCAGACCACGGTGCCCGACTTGCCCTCCGCCGCGGTCAGGCCCTCCGGGCCGGATATGATGTTTTCAACGCTGGCGGCCCCTTTGCGCCAGAGTTCCTTCGAGAGGTCCGGGTGATATTCCCAAAGACCGTTGCAGATGACCCCCGGGTAGGTTGGCATGTCCCCCTGGACGCCGTGATGCTTGAGTGGATGGCATTGTCCCCAGCGCCATTCCAGCGCCTCGCCGGGACGCAAAACCATGTTCATGGTGGTCTCGATCCGGCCGCCTCTTTCACCCGTCACGGGTCCTTCGTAGAAATACATCGCGCACATCCCCGGCCCGTCCCACCACGTGTCCGGCATGAGAATACCCTTCGAGTGCGTGCGCTTGATCAGGTCGTGATCGCGCACGAGGTCCTGCTCGCCGGCCACCGTCTCGTTGTCACGCAGCAGGTAGACGGAGTGCATGTCGCCATCGTAGAAATGCCAACCGCCGCCGTAGAAGGCCTGGGAAATGCAGTGTCCAAGCGCCCGGGCCGGCGCCACCTTCAGCCCCGCCTTCCGCCATAGGCTGCCCAGGCTGATGGAATCGTTGCCGCAGGTGTTGTAACCATAGATGTTGAATACCTTGACCGGGTCGAGCAACTCGTTGTTGTCGCCGCCCGAGTGATGGCGGTACTGAATTTCCTGGAACCACAGCGCAAAAGCCTTTTCGGCGTCCGTCATGTCGGCGGTCACAGCGGTGGCGACGATCTCCTCCACGCTGCGAAACGTGTTGCGCCCATTCGATAGCCACGGGTTCACAACGTCGGTCTCGCCCACATTCTCCATCCGGACCGACCGGTTCGAATCCCAGGTTTGAAGCAACGCGCCCTCCCGAGCGATCCCGCAACCCATCGGCGACCGGCAATTCCGCCCATCCATCGTGCCGCCCTGAACGACCACGTAGCGGTGGGGGCTCATGGCAACCTGCTCGACGTGGACTTGAGCCTTGTCCTTCGGGTCCGCGTTCCTTGCCCAGGGCGAAACGGACTGGTCTGCGGCGACCGCTAATCCGGTCACCATTCCGATAACAACACCCGCGTGCCGTATGGCTTGGACTCGGCCGACTCCAGCGCTGCGCTGATTCATACCGACGAGCTTATGTCCTAACGGCGGGGTATCAACCCCCAAGTGCAACGAGGTAGAGTGCGCACTCCTGACAAGATGAGAATCGCTGGGGGAGATGAAGCCCCTTCTCTCATCGGCACTACGGTTCACGGCGAACGTTCGGTGCTCCGTCAACCGCACGCTGCCGGCCTCCGGTTTCTTTCAAAACAAACGCCATCAAACGCCTCACCCTCAGGCAGCCGGCCAGGATCCGGCTCCCTTTCCCGTTCATCACCGGCAGGCTCTTCAGGCGGTATTCGCGCAGGGCGTTCGCGGCGACGGCGCAGTCGTCATCCGCCGCAACAGCCACGGGATTCTTCGTCATGAACTCTACCGCCGCCAATTTGCCGCCGCCGTTCTTGTCCCGCGCGCGCAGCAGGTCGGTTATGGTCACGATGCCCTCGAGCGTGTGGCCGTCGCTCGAAACGTAAAAGAACTCGTTCTTGTGGTCGACGAAAGCCTCGCCCACTTCGCGGATTGTCGCGTCCGGTTTCAGAAACGGTTTCGGCACGGGTTCCATCAACCGGCTGACGGGGGTCGCGCGGAGCAGTTCGTGCACTTGCGTGTGATCTTTCCAGGCATCGAGTGCCCGGCGGTTGAGCGTCTGCGCCAGCGCGTCCCGGAGCGGCGCCAACGCTCCGGACATTCGCGCAAACAGGTTCTTGCCCATCACCAGCACGTCCACTGGCGTCCGCGCGCGGATGGACATCACCCGGCGCCGATGATTGAGCAACGCGCGCTCCCCAAAAAACGAGCCGGCCCCCAGCACCGCGACGACTTCGGGCTCCGAGCCGTTGTTGGGACGCAGCACTTCCACTTCGCCGGACTCCAGCACATAGAAGTCGTTGGGTTCCTCGCCCCGGCGGAAGATGAACTCGCCGGGGGCGTAGTGCGCATGCGATACCCGCTGCGTTTCCTCGGTCTCGAGATAGGCGAGGTCCCGGGGGAACACGAGCAGCGAGGCCCAGTCAAAACCCACCTGCAGACGCCGGCCGAGCGTCGGAAGCTTGAACAGGTACACGCCGCGCCAGGCGAACCACGCCAGGAAACCCGACAGATGCATCCCAAACAGGTCGGCTACCGCCGAATGCCCGCCGATGGAACAGAGTTCGCCCAGCAGCTTGAAACTGAAAGCGCGGGTGGGCTCCCCGCGCACCGAGCGCACAATGTTTTGCGCGCACTGCCTGCCTTCGCGTTCGGCGAACTGGCCGGTCGTCGGCGCCGGCTTGCCGTCGTAGCCGTTCACGATCCACGCGCAGTCGCCGATCGCCCAGAGGTTGCTCCGGCCCTTCAGCCGCAGGTCCGGTTCCGTCACGAGCCGCCCTTTCTCCTGCGGCACTTCCAGCCCGCCCGCGACGGGCGCCGGCGTGTTTCCAATTGTGCAGACGACCGTCGCGCCTTTGACGAACCGCCCGTCCTGCAGACCGACCCCTTCGGGAGTGGCCGAACTCGCGCGGGCCTCGAGGATGAATTCGACGCCCGCCCGCTCCATTTTCCGCCGCGCGAACTCGCGCAGCCCGGGGCTGATTTCCGGAAGGATCTGCGCCTGCGAGTGGATCAACACCACCCGGATCTCCTTCGCCGGCCAATGCCGGAAATACGGGGCGCTGGCGCGCAGCAGGTCGTTTATTTCTCCCGCCGCCTCCACGCCGGTGTAACCGCCGCCAACCACCAGCACCGTCAGATGCCACTGCCGCCGTACCGGGTCCGGTGCCACCTCTGCTTTTTCCATCTGCGCCATGAGATGCGCGCGCAGGTTCGATGCGTCCGCGACGGTTTTCAGCGGAAAGGAATGGTCCGCCATCCCCGGCACGACATTCAGGTTGGTGGTGTTGCCGCACGCGATCACCAGGTGGTCGTAAGCCATCCGCGCGTGTTGGCCATCTTCCGCCTCGTATTCGACCTCGCTGGCGGCGAGGTCGATGCTCAGAATCTGCTCGGTCCGGCAAAACACTTTCGGGAGCAGTTGGCGCAAGGGCACAACCACGTCCAACGCGTTGATAGAGGAGCCCACCACTTCGGCCAGCAGCGGGCTGAAGACCAGGTGGTTCCGCCGATCGAACAACACGGCCTCCGCCTCGCCGAGTGCGAGTTCGCGCGTCAGAGTTCGGGCGCATTTTACACCCCCGAACCCGCCGCCGATGATAATGATTCTGCGTTTGCTCACAGGCCCTGCCAGGCAGAGTAGTCCTTTTGACGACTACAAATCTCGTGCACAACCACACCGCTGGCAACCCGGCAACCAACTCAGACCAAAGCCTGACCGAAGTAGCCTTGAACGACGATTTCTTGTAAGAAGTTGCCGGTTCCATTCGTAACTACCTTAGGAACATGCGATGATGCGCGCTGCCGCCGACGAACTGATCCCCACCCGGGAGAGCCTGCTGAGCCGTCTTAAGAACTGGGACGACGACGAGAGTTGGCGTGATTTTTTCGATACCTATTGGCGCCTGATATACGTCGTGGCGGTCAAGGCCGGGCTTACCGACGCCGAGGCACAGGACGTTGTGCAGGAGACCGTGGCCGAGGTCGCGAAAAAGATGCGCGCCTTCAAATACGACCCCGCACGGGGCTCATTCAAGGGTTGGCTGCTGAAGCTGACGCAATGGCGCGTCACCGACCAGTTCCGGAGACGGCCAGCCGGAATCGAGCAACCGCGCACCGCAACCGACGGGAAAACCCCGCTGGACGAGGTTCCCGACCCCGCCGCCGCCGCTTTGCTCGAGGGCATCTGGGACGAGGAATGGCAGAAAAACCTGATGGACCGCGCGGTGGAAACGGTCAAGACGAAGGTTTCACCCCGGCAATACCAAATGTTCCAATTGTACGCGCTTGAAGGGTGGCCAGTGAAAAAGACGGCGGCCGCTTTCGGCGTCAGCCGCACTCAGATCTACGTCGCCAAGCACCAAGTCTCGCGGCTGCTGAAAAAGGAAATCAACCGGCTGAAGTCGAAGGGCTTCTGAGGGTCGGGCCAAGGGGGCGGATGGATGGTTGGATTAGTAGATTGATGGAAGGGTGGATTCGTGCAGTACCGACGCGGCAACAAAAGCGACGAATGGAAGACAGGCATCAGCGGAACATGGCCAGCAATGTGGAAAAGTCTACCCACCGACCGAAGCGGTCTTGCAGCGACCCGAGGGTATCCTATGCGCTGAAGCGAAAGATCTTGCGTCAGCTCCGCGAGAAGATTAGGAAACGGCGCGACCGAAGCAACGTTAGTTTCGGTTTTACCCCTAAAGCAACATGTCAGGAGAGCCTGGCTCATCGGAAACGCCGGGAAGCACGGTCCCCGAGGCGGGGATAGGGCCCATCATTCCCGACCACACGCTGCTGCGCCCCATCGCGCGCGGAAGTTATGGCGAGGTCTGGATCGCGCGGTGCGCGCTGGGCTCGCTGCGCGCCGTTAAGATCGTCCGGCGCGGCAATTTCCGCGAAGCGCGCCCCTACGAGCGGGAACTGGCCGGCATTCGCAATTACGAGCCAGTATCCCGCGAGCACGAAGGCTTGGTCGATGTTTTGCAGGTGGGCAGCAGCGAGCCGGAAGGGTTCTTCTACTACGTCATGGAGCTGGCGGACGACATCGCGGACTCGGGTGGCGCCACGAGCCGGTCGGCGAACGGGCCGGCCTCCGAAAGCACACACGCGCCACACACGCTGGCCCTGGAGCTGGCGTCGCGGGCGCCTCTTCCGGTCGCAGAGGTCGTGGAAGCGGGATTACGCCTGGCCCGGGCACTCGAGTTTCTGCATTCCCGCGGCCTGGTCCATCGGGACGTCAAGCCCTCCAACATCATTTTCATTGGCGGCCAGCCGAAGCTGGCCGACGTAGGAACCGTCGCCGAGCTGGGGGATTCGCTGTCGTACGTCGGCACACTGGGCTACATGCCGCCCGAGGGCCCCGGCAGCGTCCAGGCGGACATCTACAGCCTGGGGAAAATTCTCTACGAAGCAGCGACCGGGAAAGACCGACAGGAATTCCCTGACCTGCCCGCCCAGCTCGCGGCGCAAGCTGACGCGTCGGCTTTGCTGGAGCTGAACGAAGTCCTCGTAAAAGCCTGCGACACCGATCCGAGCCAGCGCTACCAGTCAGCGGCGGAAATGATAGAAGACCTGGAACTGTTGCGGGACGGCAGATCGTTGCGCCAGGCTCGAACCCACCGGCGTCGGCTCCGGCGACTGAAGGCGGCCGCCCTGGTGGCGCTGGGCCTGGGAGCTATGGCCGGAACGGTTTGGGTCGTCGGCTTTGCCAACGGCAGGCGGACCGTGGCACGACCCAAAATCCTGTTCAGCGGCGACTTCGATTCCCCGCGACTCAACACCAACGTCTGGGGCTGGGGCACCACCAACTGGCCCAGCAAGTTTCGTGCGGGCGAACGTGAGCTGAGTGTGGATGTGGCGAACGGTGAATTGGTCATCCAAGGCAAGGCACAGCATAAGGAGGGGTATACGACGCGCGGCGCGGCGTGGGTGGACCTCAAAACGGACCTGCGGCAGTATGGGGAATGCCAGGTCGAAATAGAGTTGGCGGGCACGAATCGGCACGGCTGGTCGGTGATAACTGTCTCGGACGGCAACCCGCCTCGCGAGCGGCTCGATTCCCATTGTGTGCTGCTCCTAAGCATGCCCCCCCTGGGGGAATCCGGGCCCCCCGATGTGGCCGTGCCGTTGAGCCACACCCGAGTGCGTGTCGACCTGCTGCCGCGGCATCGCGCGGCGATCGTCTACCCCGACGCTTCCGTTCCTGAAAAATACGAGATCGCCGATTTGACCAGCCTTCAAGCATGGCATTTGCGGTTGCTTGCGGACGTCTACAGCTCGTTAGGGTGGGAGCGTTCCTTCGCTGACTTGCGCCTCAGGAAGATCGAGGTCAAAGCCAGGCCGCCCGGGGAGGTCGTAATTGGCTCCGTCGTCATCGAGCGGACGGGGCAGCCGCTTCCCGAGGCGTCGGTGATGGCCATCGCCGGCCATAGGGAAATGCGGCTGGCCACCACACGGGAGAATGGCGCTTTTAAGCTCATCCCCGACGCGTGGCCCGTCAGGCTTCAGGTGCGGCACGAGGACTTTCTACCGTCGGACGCGCAAACAATTTCGCGCGACGACGTAAGGGCTGGACCCGTGACCTTCAAACTGCGCAAGCGCATCGTGGGTTTCGGCGATGTCGTCGAGGTCATCTCCCTCGCCGATGCGTCTGAGATTGCCTTCGGTTTTGTCACTTCCGGCTTGTGGGTGATGGATCACGCGGGTCCCAGTGACAGTCGCATAATGTTGCTGCGACAGTTTGATCTCCGAACCCGGAACCTATCGCAGCCGGTGGCGCGGTTTTTACTGCGGGACGAACTGCAGGGCTTCTCGGCTTTGGCGTCGTGCCAGGACCGTTTGTTGCTTACCAGCGTCCACCCCGGGGCGGTCTATGAGCTGCACCCCTCAAAGGCCACCTACTCACTCCTGGGCCAACCAAAGACGACGGAGGGAAGGCACATCAACCGGCCCACGCATTGCGCTTTCGATGGCCAGCTTCTGTGGTTGCTGGAGAATGATCCGGCCTCCACCAACTACGGCCTGCACGCGCTTGACCTGAGTAGCCTTACCGCGAGGCTTTCTCTCCCCACGCGGGACACCGGGCTGTCCGGGTTGGCGTGGGACCCCGACCGCCAGCAGTTCTGGGTGGCGACGACCGCCGGCGGGGGCAGGGTCTACGCCGTCGACCGTGAGGTCGCCATCCGCGAAGGCCGCCTGGAGCCCGGCCGTGGCCGGGAGTTTAAGGGGAATTACCGTGCCCTCGCTTACGGCGACGGTCACCTCTGGGCCCTTCCGCACGGCAATCGGGTCTGGAAGATCAAGCTCGCCGACTGAGCCGCGGTAATTCTTCGCAGGAGGCGGATCAATCGAGCAGTCGTTATCCTCTTCACGGGGAGGTTCGATCTCCTAAGTTCTTTAAGATTCTTGTTAAGAAACGCTCCCCTGCGTCCGTAGTGCACTACGGACGGCAAGGCCGCGCGAATGAGAAGGCCGACCCGGGTTGGCATGCAGCGAGGAAGCTCTGGCGCGGATTATAGCCGCACAAAGGCCAGCGCTGTTTGCCACGCCCGGGATGAAATTGGCCGGGTGCTTCACGCGCGGCGAAGGCAAACAAAAAACTATAACTAAGAACCAAACCCTCTATGAAAGAAGAAAAGTCGTGGATTAAGAATGGAATCGGAATGCGAGTGCTTGTTGCACTCTTGGTTTCAATGACATTGACCTGGCAGGCATTTGCCGATACATGGCATCTCGGCGTTGAAATGCCCACTGCCCGCACTGCTGCGGCCGGGATTGTCGGTTCGGATGGCAAGATTTACGTCATCGGCGGGTGGGTAGCCACCTCGAATGGCTATTCTGCAGCAGTTGAGCGGTTCGACGAAGCTACTCAGCGATGGGAAAGCGTGGCTGCACTAACCGTGCCCACGGGCTGGTCCACAGTGGTCAAAGATAAGGCTGGAGGGATTTGGCTATTCGGCGGCGATACTCCATATGGAATTACTAACAGTATTTATCGGTACGATCTGACGGGGGATCGCTGGATCGCCGCGGGCACTATGCCTAATCGTCGATCGTTCGCCCAGGGGGTCGTAGATAGCAAAGGTCTGATTTACCTTATGGGCGGGCTGACGGTTATGGAAGAGGGCACCGCATTGGTTCAGCGATTCGATCCTAATGAAAGCACGTGGACCACTCTTCCACCTCTGAATACGGGCCGGTGCTACCACGGCGTGTTTATTGACGGCAACGACCGGATCTTCGCAGTAGGCGGAGTGAAGAATTTGCAGCTTTTGAGCTCCGTCGAGTGTCTGGACTTGCGGAATCTCGGTGCCGGTTGGGTGTCTAAGTCTCCCATCCCAGCAGCACGACAGCTTCAGGGGATCCAGGGCGCGGACGGCAGCTTTTACGCTGTCGGAGGGTGGGATGGCGGGTTTGTAGGCCGGGTTGACCGGTATGATCCGGCAACGGACACATGGTTTGCCTATCCGCCCCTGAACTTTGGCAACAACAATATGACCCTCGTCATGGGGATCAGCGGGCGACTCTATTCCATTGGCGGCGAGAGCAGTCCAATGGTCGAAACCACTCGCGTGGAATACACTGACATACAATTCACGCGCGCCGAGGTCATCGGTAGTATAGTCATCAATGGGATAGTGGGACAGACATATCGCATCGACTACGCAACTACTCTGGGTGGCGCGGCTAGCTGGGCCGCGCTGACCAATTTTATGCTGCCCAGCAGTCCCTTCAGGGTAGTTGACTGGGGGTCTGCCGGTCTGCCGAGTCGTTTCTACCGGACAGTTCTAGTTCCGTAGGGCCTAGGGTTATTGAAAGCGGCAGATCGCGGGGGGCTTTCGCTTCGTCTGCGAGAGCCCCTGCTTCATTCGATATTCGATGTCCTGAACGCCTGCGAATCGAGTTGCTTTCCCGCCGCTGTTCGGTTTTCGCTTGCAAACCACGAAACTGACTTTTCGCCGGCTGGAGTTGAAGCGCACGCACACGTGGACCATCGCCCGTGGCTCAGTCTCTACCCACAATGATCCCCCAAGAAACTGCGCCAGGATAGGTCCGCCAAGTGCGCGCTGAACCTGGCCCAACTCGATGGCGCGGACAAGAGAGCCGGGAAGGTGCTTTAGGATTTGGGCAGCCGGAGCTTTCGAGAAAACCACTACGTCACCTCATCCGCCATCGGCATCGACAGGGCGAAGGTGATCCGAAGCAAGCTGCCGGAGCTAGCGACATCTGCCACCAGGCACTTCCTCCCAAGCCAGGACACAGGAAGAAAGGGCCTGGCATGGGATCCCGACCGTCAACAATTCTGGGTGGCGACAACCGGCTGAGTTTACTGCTACGGGAGGACGACGGGGCGGGGGACATGTGTGGTATCACAGTCCGGTCCTCACGGAGGCCTTAATGGTGGCGCACTCGCCAGTAGTGACGGCGCCGTGCGGGGAGATGGTGTAGGGACCGACGGCGGCGGGGACGATAAACGTTTCGGCGTAGTGGACGACGAACGGAGCGAAGGCGTTGTCGGGGCTTTCGACGACCGCCTCGCGGCCCTCGACCAGGTTGAGCACGTTCACGCTGCCCCGTTCGATCCCGCCGGTATGGTGTGGAACGCGCCCGGTGAACCAGTGACGACGGGTTTCAATGAATTCGCGTTCGTGAAGGCCGGTGCGCTCCTCGCGCCAGCCGGGGCCGGCGGCGACGGGTTCGACGCGGTTAATGAGCTGCGCGCGCACCCATTCCGTCGTGCGATCCCACTGGATATTTGCCAAACCGTGCTCGAGATGGATCGGCCGGGGCAGGCCATCGAGGCCAAGCCGGCCCCAGTCCCACATCTTGAAGGTGAAGAGGTAAGGAGTTGAGGAGATTTCCAGGACCATGCTGTTTCTGCCTGAACAATGGCAGGTGCCGGCGGGGATGAGAAAGTGATCGTGCTTTTTGGCGGGCCAGCGGTTGACGTGAAGCTGGTCGGGAAAAGGAGGGCCGCCGCGCTGGGCCGCTCGCAGGTCGCGCGCGAGCGCCGCCGGGTCCACGCCTTCTTTCAAGCCGAGGTACACGCACGCGTCCGGACCGGCATCCAGCAGGTAGTAACTCTCGTCCTGCGTGTAGTGCAGGCCGAACTTTTGCTGGATGTACTCGGTGAGCGGATGGACCTGGAAGCTGAGGTTGCCGCCGCCCATCGTGTCGAGGAAATCGAAACGGATGGGGAACTCATCGCCGAATCGGCCGTGAACCGGGTCGCCCAACAAACGGCGCGGTTGCTGGAAAACCAGGTCGACGGCGGGGATCTCGACAACGTGCGCTCCGAAACTAAGTCTCAGCGAATCTTCCTCGGGGACACAATCAAAGCACCAGGCGAAATTCGCGACCGAACGGTCGAGGTCGCAGACCTCCTTCATCCACTGACCGCCCCAGGGGCCGGGGTCGAAGAACGGCACGACCCGAAACGGCCGGGCAACAGCTTCAGCCAGGCCACGCCGCACTGCCGCGCCGTCCGCCAGCTTCGGCTGCTGGGGCTCGGTGGTGTCGAGGAGAAAATCCATCGTGTTGAGCAGTGGTTTCTTCCAGCGATCGGCGACGCGCCAATCGATAAAAAAGGCGCGTTTGTATTTAAGGCCGGGGGGCGCGGCGGCGTTGTCGATCCCGAGGTTGCCAATCTCTTTGCGTCTCTGCCGTTGCTGAATCTCCCAGCGGGCGAGATCCGCGTAAACCAGCACATCTCCCGGGGCGATGAGCGTCGCTCCCGTGCCGAGGACCAGCGCCAGGCCGGTGCTGCCGCGCACCCTCTTCTGGAGTGCGGCGATTTTGGCCCGGTTGAAGAACTCCGGCAGATCCAACGGGCTGAGAAACCCGAAGACCGGATCGCCGCCGCCGAGAAAAGGTTCGCACAGGCGATTGATTTCGGTTTCGGTTTTGAGCGCTTCGCGAGCCCGCACAACCACGTTCGGTTGAAGCGCTACGCTGAGCGCTTCAACCAGATCGTCCTCCGCAACGCCTGGGTAACAGTCAATGACCAGCACGGTTTTGGCGCTCGGGCGCCGCCTGAGGGTCTCGAGCAACCGGCGGCCAATGTCGGGCCAGCCTGCCACGCAAGCAGTGTCGGCCCCAGGCACCTCGACGAACGGAAATTTATCGTAGTTGGACGGCCTCACGTTCGTGCTCCTGCGGTTGGGGCCAGGGTGGCACTGGAAACGAGGGGATGCTGCTCCCGGCGCGCGGACTTCAGTCCGCAGCAACGCCCGCCAACAGGGAATTTCAGCATTCCAAACGCAACGGCCAGGCGGGTATCGCTGCGGACTGAAGTCCGCGCGCCGGGACGAAGCAGACACCTGCGGTTCATGTCGAGAATTGCCTCAACCTCTCCGCGAAGCTCGGGTCAACACGGCGTCCGGCCTGCTCAAACGCCAGCAGCGTCGCGCCGATCGCCGGCGGCAGCAGCGGATCCTGAATCTCCGCCGAGGGCAGCAATTTCTGAATCTCAGCCACGATTTTGTCGCGATAGAGCGTCTTGCTGGTGCCCAGTCCGCCCGTGATTACCACCCGAGGAAAATCGCTCGTCGGCAACATCCGGAAATTAGCTTCAACCATTTCGGCCAGCAACCGTGCGCCCTGGTCCAGGATCGAGAGTGCTTCGACGTCGCCCTGCGCGGCCAACTGGATTAACGCGGGGGCGAACGCCGCGATCTGCGAACGGCTCAGCCCGCGGTTATGCACCCGGGGAAGGATATCGGCGATGGTGGTGATCTCGAGCCATTGAAAGACGCGCGCTCGCAAAGGCGAGTCGGCGGTGCGGCCATCGGCCATGCGCGCGGCGGCGGCAATCGCTTCACGGCCCAGGAAGTAGCCGCTGCCCTCGTCGGAGATTAGCGCCTCCCATCCGCCAGTCTGCCAGGTCCGGCCATCGGCGGCGCGGCCGTAGCAGGAAGAGCCGGTGCCAACGATGAGCGCAATGCCGGCTTGGCCCGCCAGTCCGCCGGCCAGCGCGATCCGGATATCATGGTCAACGCCCACCGTCGCGTGTGCCAATCCGCAGCCCTGGAGGACCGTTTGCAGCTTGTGCCGGCCCTCCGCGGTTGTGACCCCCGCCACCCCCAAAAAAGCTGACACGCATTCGGTGCGTGGGATGCCGGCCCCGGCGCAGGCACGCCGCACCACCTCGTCCAGGTTCGTGCGCACCTGTTCCGGCGTCACGTGAATGGGATTGGTCGCCCCGGCTTCGCCCCAGGCGCCCTTGTCGCCGGATTCGTCCACCAGAAATGCCCGCGTCCGCGTTCCGCCGCCGTCGATACCGAGGAAGAATGGCATGCCCCTCAGGCTTCACCAGCTCGGGCCGCATGTAAATTCGAAATCCGATAATCGGCGGCCCGAGGGTAGATGCGAGGGGAAGCCCCAATTTTCGATCGTCCTCGTTCTCGTCCTCCTCTTCGTGCTCGTCCTCGATGAGCACGAAGAGGAGGAGAACGAGAAGGAGGACGAGCACGAGACGGAGGATGAGGACGAGGAGGAGAACGAGAACGAGGACGAGGAGGAGAAGAAGGATGAGAAGGCGACAGATCGCTCAGAAAAGCGTTCGTTCGCTCTGGCGCACGGCGCGCCGGCACTGGCCGCCCCTCAAAGGAAGCACGCCATCAACGGCGCCCCGATGGCCAGTAGCCGGTAAAGCTCGCGGTCGTTCACGAGCTGCTGCATGGTCTTTTCCGGATTCAGCTGGCCCCAGATGATCGCTTTCGTCATGCGGATAGCGTCGCATGCCCGCGCCGGACGTGGAATCGGGGAGAAGGGGTAAAACCGCCCCGGAAGATCACTGGGAAAAGGCCCGGGGAAAGGGGGGGAGCGTTGAAGCGTTAAAACGTTAAACCGTTGAAACGTTGAAGCGGGGGAGCGGCCGAACGCTTCGGAATACTTCATAAACGGCGTCCAAATCCTTTTTGCGGTCCTTGTGGCTCTGGGCGGCTCATCCGGGTTTCCGCCTGCGGGTTTAGGCCTTTCCCCCGCGCCGCGCTTCGAAAAAATACAGGGGTGGGCGTTGGCCCAGCGCCATGCAGGAGCAAATCACCACCATTTGTTCCTGGGGTCGGGCTTCAGATCGATTGGGGTATCAAGTGGAATGGTGAACGCGGCGACATGGCCGTCCCCCCACAGCATCACGGTGCGACTCTTGCCGCGGTAGTTGTGCCAAATGCTGCGGGTGTCCGTGTTGCCGCGGTTCGGGTGCCAGATCCAGTCGCCTTGAATGACCTTGTTGACGGGGCTGACCGCAATCTCGGCTATCTTCATGGATTGGCTCGCGGGAAAACCCGGCGGGCCGTTGATGTCGCCAAAGCCGTGCTTGACCCCGAAATCGTCATCCGCCCACTCCGGCAGGTAGCTGTTGCCGAAGACCTCCCAACACGTCTTGTTCGGCAGCGTCGGATGCCAGACCCCCGCGTCGCCCCGATCCGCCGGGCAACGAAAGATCTTCATGTTCCCCTGGTAACGGTAGAGGGGCCGGTTGGTCGCCGCGACAAAGAGGTCATAACCTCCGTCCTGGCCGCCCAGCGCCGGCCAGTTCAACAGCCGCGGCAGCGTCTGCGAGTAGTCATCCGCATACAACCACAGCGCGATCCCAATCTGTTTTTGGTTCGAGAGGCAGTTGGTCATCTGCGCCTTCGATTTGGCGCGCGATAACGCGGGCAGCAGCATCGCCGCCAGGATCGCGATGATCGCGATCACCACCAGCAACTCAATAAGCGTAAACGCCCCGCGAGCCTCACCGCCCCGGAAGGTCCGGGGCCGCGCAACCGATTCGAACGAGGATGTCATAAGATCCTAAGCCCGGCTGCCTCACAGCGACTTCGGCAGGTAACCCAAAATTGACATATTCCCACGTCCCTGTCCACCACCTAAACTGCCGACGCCCCCATCGGTCGGAGCGCCGATTTGTAATCGGCTTACCCGCGCCGCGTCACCCATCGGTCGGAGCGCCGATTTCCAATCGGCTTAACCGAGCCAACCGCCGCCTCTAAGCCGAGTGCAACTCGGCGCTCCCATGCGGGCACCTCAAAAAGACCTGTTGTGTCCCCAAGCCGTTTTGTTTATGCAGCACGAGGGCCCGGCAAGCAGCTAGGCCCCATGACGACACCGTTGCCAATGAAAGGATCCATGAGAACCGAATACCCATCAGCAACCGACCGGCCAAACACCTCCGACGCGAACCACAAGCTGCGCCGGAAGGCCCGCCTTCAACGGCTGCTGGTAGCCGCGTTGCTGTGCCTGCTCGCCGCTCCGGTCCTGGCTGCCACCGCCAGGAAAGTCTACGTGGTGACCGATCTCGAGGGGATCAGCGGCGTCTATCAATTTGCCCAGACCCGCGAGACGGAAACGCCGCTCGCCCGCCAGGCGCGGGAGTATTTCATGGACGATGTCGCGGCGGTGGTGCGCGGCCTTCGTGCCGGAGGCGCGACTGAGGTGCTGGTGCTCGACGGCCACGGGAACCAGGCGGTCATTCCTGATCTCATGGAACCGGGCGCCAAATACCTGACCGGCCGGCCGCGGCCAGGGGTGCTGACCGGCCTGGATGATACTTACGTGGGATTGGTCATGTTGGGCTTCCATGCCATGATGGGCACGCCCGACGGCGTGCTAAACCACACACAGTCGTCAAAAAGCGAAAACCGCTATTGGTACAACGGCGTCGAGTCAGGAGAACTAGTCCAAACCGCTGCGGTCGCGGGACACTTCGGCGTGCCGCCGATTCTCGTCACCGGCGACGAAGCCACCTGCCGCGAAGCGGAACGGTTCTTTGGCAAAACTGTAGTCACGGTGGCCGTAAAGAAGGGTGTCGCCCGCGAGTCCGCCGTGCTTTACCCATTCGAGGAGACGCGCCGCGCGCTGTACCGAGGCGCCAGGCGAGCGATGGCGGCGATCCCGCGTTGCCGACCCTACCGCCTCGACCTCCCGATCACCGCAAAGAAACAGTACCTGGCCTTCAAAGATCCCGCCAAACCGGAGCTGATCACCAAAGAAGGCCAGATCCCGGATCTGCTCCACCTCCTGGATTTCTGAGCGCCTGGCTCTGCGCCCCAGGCATTTGCCGCTCGCCTCGCACAGCGAGGCGCCCATCTGCCCGTGACCGCGGTTCCCGGCCGGACCCGGGCTGCGGGACTGACATTGGTACTGTCGCGGCGAGAGCGAGCTGGAGAGGCCCGGAGCGGCTGGGTATCCGTACTGGTACGGATAGACATCAGTACTTTTTCGGGTTGCACATGTTTCATTCGAGCTTATCGTGCAAACAAGTTTTCCCAATATTTGGAGCGTGAACGCGGGTGGTCCCGGAAACAGGGTCGGCGCTGCAGTTCCGGTCGGCTTACTCAATTCCGTTAAGAGGCAGCGGGGTGCAGTCGCCTTGTCGCGGGTTGAACGTGCCGACGGAGCTCCCGTGAGTCTTTCTGCCCCCGACGGAGGTGCCCCTTGCCTTCGCTTCGGCCACGTGACCTCGGGGGTTCTTTCATACGGGGCACAACTCACAATTGTAGCGACGGCATATTTCCTTTTCGGGGTACTCGGTCTTCGGCTTGGGGACGGCCGCGCGATGAGTTCCTGGCCGCCGGCGGGCGTGGCCGTCGCCGCGCCGTTGTTGCTGGGCTACCGCGTGTGGCCCGGGGTTCTTATCGGGGCGCTCCTGGTGGGTGTGGCGGCAGGAGCCGGGGCGTGGTCCATCCTGTCGATTGCCGCCGGGAACACGTTCGAAGGCCTGGTTGCGGCGTGGCTCACGAACCGCTTCGCCAACGGGCGCCGGTTTTGGGAGCGGCCGGCGGATTTGGCGAGGTTCAGCGTGCTGGCCGGCTTTGCGAGCCCGCTGATCAGCCCGCCTTTCGGCGTAGTCGAGATAGGGTCCCACTCCTTCCCCTTTTGGGCCACGGACGCCTCGTCATTTATGGTCTGCTGGCTTGGGGAAACGCTCAGTGTGATGGTGATCACGCCCCTGGCGGTTACGTTGAGCGCCGAAAAGGGGAGGAAAATGACGCGCCGGCAGCTTGCGGAGCTGGCAGCGTTGCTCACCTGCCTCGGGCTGGTAACTTCGGTGGTTTTCGGCCCCATCGCTCCCGCGATGCAGGCGCACATGCTTCCTTACCTGTGCCTGGTTTTCACCGTCACGATCGCCGTCCGGCTGGGGAGCAGGGAGACGGCGGTGGCGACCCTGGTGATGGGAATCATTGCGTTTTACTGGACGTGGCGAGGCCATGGCCTGTTCGCCAATCTTGCCGCCGAGAAAGCAATGCTGGCGCTCCAGGGTTTCATCGTGTTCTCCGGGGGGACCAACCTGGCCGTTGCCGCGGTCGTCAGGCAGCGGACTCAGGCGCTGCAGGCTCTGCAAACGGCCCATGCGCTGTTGGAAACCCGCGTCCAGCAGCGCACCCGGGCCCTCCGCGAAGAAATCCTGGAACGCAAGCGCACCGAAGCCGCCCTTCAGGAGGCGGAAGCCCGCTATCGGCGGCTTTTTGAGACCGCGAAGATCGGTCTGATGATTCTCGATGCAAACACAGCTCAAATCACGGACATCAACCCGTTCCTGATGAGAATGCTGGGCTATACGCGCGACGAGGTCCTGGGCCGCGCTCCCTGGGAGATCGAAAGCTTCAAGCCTCACGCGCATGTTTGCCGTGGCGCCTTTCTGACGCTCCAAAAAACGGGGTATCTCCAGTACAACTGCCTGGTGCTCCAGGCCAAGACCGGGGAGGAAACTTTTGTTGAAATGGTCGGCAACAAATTTGAGGCCAACGGCGCGGAGGTCATCCAGTGTAGCCTCCGCGACATCAGCGCCCGAAAACGCGCCGAGCAGGCCCTTCAGCGGGCGAATGATGAGTTGGACCAGCGCGTCAAGGAACGCACCGAGGAACTGACCGCGGCCAACCGCTCGCTGAACGCCGAAGTGGAGCATCGCCGGGAGGCCGAAAAATCGCTGGCCAAAGTCCTCGACCGGCTGGTGGACGTTCAGGAGGAGGAACGCAAACGGGTCTCCCGGGAGTTGCACGATCAGATGGGACAGGACCTGATGGCGCTGAGAATGAAGCTGAAGAGGCTGCGGGAGCATTTGGCCCTCGCGCCGACAGCGCAGGGGCAGTTTCGGGAGCTGGACGAACTGACCACCCGCATCGGCACCGGCATGCATCGCCTGGCCTGGGAACTCCGTCCCCCCGCGCTGGACGATCTCGGCCTGGCGACAGCGCTTCGCCGGCTGACCGCCGACTGGTCCGGGCTCAGCGGAATCCCGAGCGACTTTCAATGCCTCGGAATGGAGTATTGCCGCTTCTCATCGAAAGTTGAGACGGCCCTGTACCGGGTCACGCAGGAAGCGCTCTCGAACGTGCTCAAACACGCGCAGGCACGCCATGTCAGCGTGGTGCTGGAGCGCCGCCCGAAAGACATCTCCCTGATAATCGAAGACGACGGAAAAGGGTTCGATCCCGCGCGCGTCCTTGGCTCGTATGGCAAGGCCGGGCGCCTGGGCATGCTGGGCATGCAGGAACGGGTGCTGCTGGTCGGGGGCAAGCTTACCTTTGAGTCCGGCGAGGGGCCCGGCGCTACCGTCTACGTCCGGGTCCCCTTTAGCGACGCGGATGCTCAGCTCGATGCTGTGGAGGGCTTCGAGGTATGAGCCGGGCGACTTCACCCCGGCCCTCCTCTTCGATTTTCTCGGGAACCAGCACCGCCCTTCGTTCCTCATACCGGCGGAATGGGAAAATCCCTCAATAGCGTGGACCGGCTCATGAATTGTACCCTGTCCTCGCCGCATTCCAAAAGCGTACCCATGGAGACCGTCAAAATCCTCTTGGCTGACGACCACAAAATTATGCGCGATGGCTTAAAGGTCCTGATCTCGGACCAGTCCGGCCTCGAAGTCGTCGGCGAGGCGGGCGACGGCGCGGAAGCCGTTGACAAAACCCTCGCACTCAAGCCCGACCTCGTGCTCATGGATCTTTCGATGCCAAAGATGAACGGGTTGCTGGCGACCGTAGCCATCAAAGCCCGGAGCCCGCGTACCAAGGTGCTCGTCCTGACCACGCATGAGGACGAAGACTATCTTCGCGAGCTTTGCACCGCCCACGCGGTCGGCTACGTGCTCAAGCATTCCGCCTCCGAAGAGCTGATCACCGCCATCCGCAAGGTCGCGGCCGGCGGCACTCACTTCGATTCCGATCTGGTCCAAAAGACTCTCCTCCACGAAGCCGGCCCCGGCAAAACGCCGGCTGGCGGCCACGAGCTCAGCGATCGGGAAAAAGAAGTGCTCCGCCAGATCGCCTGGGGTTTCAGCAACAAGGAGATCGCCGCGCAGCTCAATATCAGCGTCAAAACCGTCGAGACTTACAAGGTTCGCATCGGCGAAAAACTGAACCTTCATAGCCGCGCGGAAATCGTGCGGTTTGCCGCGGCACAGGGCTGGCTCAGCGACGAACACGCTTCCATGCGCAAGCT
Source organism: Verrucomicrobiia bacterium (assembly GCA_036524155.1). Taxonomy (GTDB): domain Bacteria; phylum Verrucomicrobiota; class Verrucomicrobiia; order Limisphaerales; family UBA8199; genus DATDCV01. Next base: position 2,144 of record DATDCV010000363.1, on the reverse strand, counting down.
GGCAGGATGATGTCGGCAATGGGTTTCCTCATGCCGCCCCCCTTACAGGCCGCCCGAGGCTTGAAGGTCCTGCCCGTAACGCCTATTGGCCGCGTGGTAGCCCGGGGTGGCTGAGCTGACCGCCGGGTCCCCAGCGGGGCGCGACCCGGCCGCGGGTGTTTTCCGTGTAAGATAAAGCTCCGGCTGCTGACTGAATTTCTCCCTGCAAACAACGGAGCAGAAATAATACGTGGTCCCGCGATATTCACGGCAGCCCCCTGCGGCGTCCCCCGAGTCAACGTTCATCGCACAGACCGGGTCTTTGGCCTTGCTTCCGGTTTTGCCGGCGGCCGCTATCTTAATGCGGCTCTCGGAGTCGAGCAGAAATGTGCCGGACACGACGATGCGCTCGCCGTTGGTCAGGCCTTCCACGATCTCCACCTGGTCGCCCAACCGCCACCCGGTCTGAACCGCACGTGGCTCGAACAGACCCTCGCCGCGCGCGACGAAAACGAGCTGCTTGATCCCGGAGTCCACGACCGCATCGGTGGGGACTGCCAGCGTGGAAGGGAGGGTAAGGGGCACGTCAACGTCCACGAACAGGTCGGGCCGGAGCCCGAACCCCGGGTTGTCCGCCTCCAGGCGGACCTTGAGCGTTCGGGTGGCGGGATCGAACTGGGGGAGCCCTTCGCTCACGCGGGCCTGGCAAACCAGGCCCTGCTCGGGGATGGACACCCGCGCGAGTGTCGCCGGCGCCACCCACCGGGCCTCGCGGCCGGACACATCCGCCAGAATCCAGACCCGGCTCAAGTCGGCCAGGCGATACCACTCCGCGCCCCGTTCGAACTTCTGACCGGGCAACACATTTCTCGCCAGCACAAAACCGTCGGCCGGTGCGAAGACTTTGATCCCCGTCGGAATTTCCCGTGTTTGCGCAATTTCCTCGATCTGGGCATCAGACATTCCCAGGCTCTGCAGCCTCTCCACCCGCTGATGGAAATTCGAATTGTTCGGATTGAGCTGAAGCGGGGTAGGCAGCCCGCTTTTCTTCAATTGGTCCATCGCGTTGAGGGCTACGATATACGCCTGGCACGATTGGAAAAGGTCCGGCGCGGAGAACGTGGCCAGCCACTGGCCCTTCTTGAGCTGGCTCCCGGTGGTTATCGGCGAAACCTCCACCATCCAGCCGTCAACCGCCGCGGCGAGCCGGTAGTGCTTCGATTCGTCGGGGGCGACGCGGCCGAGTACCCGAAGCGCTCGCGTCCCGGAGGCCCTCTCGACCGGCTCGACGTGAACGCCGATGAGCTGTTGTTTGTCCGGGCTGATCTTCACGCTGCCCGGCACCAGGGGAGGTGCGCTTGCCGGCGACTCCGCCGGGGCGGCATCGGCGTAAACCGGCTCCATCTTCATGCCGCACGGTGCCAGCCCCGGCTGGTCCGACGTGTGCGCCGGGTTCATTGGGTCCACGTAGTGAAGGATCCTTCGCGCTTCCGGGGCGGCGGGCTTGCCGGTTCCGCGCCGGCCCTGCCACGAGCCCGCGGCGAACGCGCCGGCCGCCAACACGCCTGCCAGGATGAAATAGACCGCTCGGTTCATAATCTTCAATTGCAGCCCTGCGCCATCGCGGAGCTTTGGGTTATTCTCTTTGTCGGGCAACCCCGCCCGAAGGCGGGGCTGCCCGTTTAGTCCGTTGCCGGCCCGGTTCAAATCGTCGTAGTCCCGTCGACGATCCTCCAGCCAAACATCATCGCATGGTCCTCGTGCGCCAGGTTGTGGCAGTGGGCCACATAAGGACCCGTGAACGTTCGGAACTGCCGGAAGACCACCACCGACTCGCCGGGCTTGAGACCCAGCACGTCTTCCTTCGCATTATCCCCCGGGTCGGGGTTGCTCACTGACCCGTAGGTCTGGCTATAATCAATCAAGGTGCCGCCGCTACCGGCGCTGGTGATCTGCGGGCTAAGCACACCGTTCCTGGATATGACGTGGTGCTCCTCCATGTGGAGGTGCATCGGGTGGACCCACCCGCCCCCTCCGTTTTCGATCGTCCACAACTCGCCGCTCCCCTTCAGCGGCGACGCCATCGGTGTCAGCGGATCAAACGGAAGGCCGTTAATCAGCCACTCGACCTCCCCGCCGAATCCGCCGCCCCGTTGCAGCGTGAA
>DATDCV010000362.1:0-2274 GCA_036524155.1 Verrucomicrobiia bacterium | reverse complement strand
GGTCGGCGGGAGCGAACCCCTTGAGACCGAGCCAAGCGTCGCCGATGACCTCCCCTCCGAGGTGTTTGGCAATTTCAGCGGCTGTGAAAGGCATAACTGTTTGACGTGGCCAGCAGGCGTCACTATAAAGACGCCTGGATCTAATTCAATCTCTATTCGGACATTGCTGCGGGCTATCGTCCGCGCGCCGAGTGCAGAACCAAAGACGCAACAAACTAAATACGAAACAAGAGACAGGAGAAATCATTATGTCTAAAAGACCTCTAAATGTCGGCCTGGTCGGCGGCGGCAAAGGCGCCTTCATCGTCCAACCGCATCAGAAAGCGATCCATTTTGACGGCACCCGCCGGGTGACGGCCGCGGCGCTGTTCCCGGACCCGAAAATCGCGCTGGAAGAGGCCGCCAATTGGCCCTACCCGCTCAAAGGTTATGGTTCGTATGACGAAATGATCCAGGCCAACGCCTCCCTGCCTGAAAACGAGAAATTGGATTACATTGTCATTGTCACGCCCAACCACGTCCACTACGACCCGGCGATGAAAGCGCTCAAGGCGGGGATCGCAGTGTTCTGCGAAAAGCCGCTCTGCATGAACAGCAAAGAGGCCTCTGACCTGGTCAAGGCGGTCCGCAAATACAAGATCCCCTTCGGCGTCGCCCACACGTACCTGGGCCATTGGACCACTCGTTTCGCCCGCTACATCGTTCGCGCCGGATTGCTGGGCGACATCCGCTGGGTGGACTCCTACTACCTGCAAGGCTGGCTGGCGACCAAGCTCGAGGCGACCGGCCAGATGCAGGCCTCGTGGCGCACCAATCCCAAACTGGCCGGCCTGTCCGGTTGCGGCGGCGACATCGGCACCCACGCGCTGATGCAGTTGCGCTATGTGACCGGTCTCGACGTCCAGTCCCTCTCGGCCGCACTCGAGAAATACGTCGAGGGCCGTGCGCTGGATGACCACTTCACGACCTACTGCAAGCTCAGCAATGGTGCCAAGGCGCTCGTCCGCGCCTCGCAGGTCTCCATCGGCCATAAAAACGATCTCGGCATCGAGGTCTGTGGGACGAAGGGCACGCTCCAATGGCGCCAGGAGGATCCGGAGTGTGTGAGAATTCTCCTCTCCAATCAGCCCGACCGCGTTTACTGGCGCGCCGCCGTGGCCCCAGGGGACGGTTTCCTGCCCAAAGATGTGCCCGCCGACCTCATGGCCGAACCGACCATCCCGTCCGGGCACCCCGAGGCCTTCCACGACGCCTACGCCCGGCTGCATCGTTGCTTCGAAGCCGACGTCCGCAAATGGAAAGCCGGCGAAGCCTTCAAGAGTGACGGCTCGAAATACGCCAATGTCGAAGACGGCTGGATGGGCATCGCGTTCATCGAAACCGCCGTCAAGAGCAGTGCCAAGAAAGGCGCCTGGACCAATATGCCGAAGGCAATCTAAGGCCTTCGGGATCCCGACGTCGCATTCAACGGGCAGGCAAGCTGTGAGGCGTGCCTGCCCGTTTCTTCATCTGACAAGGTCTCCTCCCGGTTGGCGCAAAAACGAGGCAGAAAAGGCGCAGTTTTTACAATTAGTGAGTAAGTGAGTTAGCGAATTAGTGAGTTAGCGGAAGAAGAGAACGCCGCTTGGAGTGGAACGGAGCGTCTCCCGCGTTTGTCTATCTCAGTAAATGTCGAACCGGACGGCATGTTCCCCGCCCCTTGAGCCAGCGGACAGGCTTGGGGCGGGCCACCCGGAGGCATCCGCGCGACTGTTTTTTTGTTTTTTTTATGTCCGATTAAGTTTGATTAAGTCCCATTAAGTCCGCGCCGCCTGGGTGCGGAGTTGGGATTTGGCCGCTGCCGGGCGGCGGCGTTCCCAAGGAGGGCGGAACGCAGCGCGCGGCAGGGGCGTCTGCCAGTTCGCGTCGGCTAGCGCCGTCGGGTGGTCGCGTCGCTTTTTGAAATGTCAAAGAGCGGTTCTGTGTTCCGAGGTCAGCAGACCTCGGCCACAGACATAAAGCACGTTACCTGCGAGTCCATCACGAAGTCTTCTTTGGAGAAGGCACTTCGCATTAAGAAAGCCCGGGCAACAGGCGTGGGTGGTGGCCTGATCGTTCAGGCCGGCGTTTGGCGTGCGTTGTACATATTTGTATTTTTTACCGACCAGGGTACGAAACCCACTTGGACATTATGCTGAGGTGTTAATTATGCGGAGGTGGCGAAGGTCAAAGCCAATTCAGCGCGTCAGGTCAGGCCTTTGGTTATCGCGATGGGGAGGGAACTGCGCATAATTA
>DATDCV010000361.1:0-3950 GCA_036524155.1 Verrucomicrobiia bacterium | reverse complement strand
GCCCCGGGAATCGAGGATTTCGCGCGCTTTGATATCGTAAATTGTACTCATAATTTTAGTTTCAAATTCCCGTTTCTCTCGAAAGGTCCGCGCATGATAGTGCGCGCGCTCCACGAGTCAAGGTTCGGGATCAACGGGGGGAAGGGCGCGCATTCCCAGCGCACGGCAGGCTGGGCTCGCTTTTGCTCCGTCACCTTTCGCCTCCACCGACCGAGGCTCGCTCGACGGCACCACCGCCTCATCGGCGACCCGGGATAATTTGACCACCGTCAAGCTCCTGGCGCGACGTGATGAGTCCGGCCGTGGTCACTCTAACCAGGAGATGAAACGACCGGTGGCCGAAACGACGCCCCCATTTTCATTGACACTAGCGCCGCATTTGCCAGTGTCGATTCCGATGGCCGAGAGCATCACGTTTGACCGGGTTACAAAGATCTATCAGCAGCGTCAGATCGGCCTGGCTGATGTGTCGTTTTCGCTCCCGACCGGGTCCACCATCGGGCTGCTCGGCGCGAACGGCTCCGGCAAATCGACGGCTATCCGGCTGGCGCTGGGACTGATCACGCCAAGCGGCGGCGAAATCCGCGTTTTTGGCGAACGCATGCGCCCGGCTTCAAAGGCGCTGCGCCAGCGCATTGGTTTTCTCTCCGACGACCCGCTTTACCCCAAGGATCTTACCGCCATCAGCTATCTCGATTTCGTGGGTCAATGTTTCGGCCTGGGGCATCGCGACCGGCACGCCCGGACGGGGACTTTGCTGCGAGCTGTGGGTTTGATGGACGATGCGGGGCGAAAAATCGCCACCTACTCCACGGGCATGAAGACGCGCCTCGGGATCGCCGCTTCTCTTGTGAACGATCCCGAACTACTTATCTGGGACGAGCCAACCGCCGGCCTGGACCCCATCAGCCGGAGGCAGACACTCGAATTGTTGGAACAGATGCGCGGCCAAAAAACCGTTTTGCTCAGCTCGCATATCCTGGGCGATATCGACCGGGCTTGCGACCGCCTTTTGATCCTGAACAAAGGCCAGTGCCTTTTCGATGGGACACGCGCTGCGCTCGAGGATTTGTTGCCCAAAAGCATCCTCGAACTTCGCGTCGCCGGACCGAGCGACCGCTTTCGAGCTGCCGTGCGCGAGCGCCTGGGACGCGTCGATTATTCTCAAGACAAAACCCGGCTCCGACTGGAGTTGACGGCCGACGAAACGCTGGAGAGCGCGGTTGGATCGCTGCTCGCGCTGGCGAGAGAAACGGCGACGGAGATCGAAGGCATCAACTCAACCGGCAGGCAACTTGAAGATGCCTATCTCAAATTAATCACCGAGGACGAGTTCAGCGGTTTCCTCAGGGCGAACAAATAAGTTTATGAGTTCCGCACAGCCAGCAACTGCTTCGAGCGTCAAAGAGGCTCCCCAGGCGGGCCAGCCCGGGCCGAGGCTGGCTCCCAGTCGATGGCAATCGAGCTGGCTGTTTGTCCGGAGCGATTTGGGTGCAATGGCCCGCTCATGGTTATGCCGCGGTTTTTTCCTGGCCGCCGTCCTGCTGACGATGCTCGAGCTCAAAGGGATGCAGGCCCAGCAGAAAGCGGCCAGCCAAATGCTCGAAGCGGTTTATGCGACGTACCTGTTGGTCTGGATGCACGGAGTCATTTTTATCGCCGGCGCAGCCCTCAGCCGGGAGTCCGATTGCCTCAACGATGCGGTGCTCTCGCGCGGGGTCACACGCGGCGAATACATTGGGGGAAAGCTCATCGCTCGCTGTCTGGCGATTTTGTTCATGGTGCTCGCCGTGCTGCTGCCCACCAGCATCTGGGCGATCCGCCAGGACAAACTGGTCCGCACTGAGGACGGTTTCGTCACCTCCGCGGCGAGAAATACCAAGGTCGAAGCCTTCGAGCCAAAGAAGATTTTTGCTGAAGTCAACGGCACCATAAAAGAAATGTCGCTGAAGGTCGGCGACGCTGTCAGATCCGGCGACGTGCTGGCGCAACTGGACGACCGCGCGATTTTTGATGAACTCGAAAACGAACGGCGCGCGGAGGAAAACTCCCATAACGAGGTCAATAATGCGCGCCGCCGCGTCGAGGACGCCCGCCGCGCCGTCGCGCAGGCTGAGGACGCGCTTGAAAAGGCCGAGCGTAGCCTGGTCGCCAAGGATCTGCTCAGCAAAGCAGAACAGGCCGACCGCCAGACTGAAATCCGCGCCCGCAAGCGCGACCTCAGGAACGCTGAAAGTCAACTGCAACTGGCGCAGGATGCGGTCCCCACTTCCGAGCGTGCGGTCGAGAATGCCGCGGCGCGTGTCCGCGATGCCCGCCGCCGCCTTGGCTACGCCACTATCACCACGCCAATTTCAGGTTACCTGACGGAGATCCAGGCCAACCCGGCGCAGTTCGTCAGCGTCGGCGCCCAACTTTTCACTGTCGCACCGCTCGACGATTACCAAATCAAGGTGCCGATCTACAAATTCGAGGAATTCAAACGACTCAAGGCCGGCCTGACTGCCTACGTCAAAATCGAAAAAACAGAATACAAGGGGACAATCGAGCGCCTCGGCGCGATGACTCAGCCCGACCGCTGGGGTCGCGATTACAATTACGCCATCATCCGTTTCCGGGGCGACGGGACCCTGGGTTTGCTCGGGCTGCCCGCTGATGTGCGACTGGTCCTGCCACCTCCGAAAGAGCAAATCAGCCGCGCGACAGCCATCCTGAATGTGCTGACCGGCCGTGGCTCCGGCGAGTCAGCCACCCGTACGGCTTCCGTGACGCTCGGTTGGATGTTCATCGGTCTCGGCAAGGTGGTGGGTACCGCGTGCCTGCTGGTCACCGTCACGTTGACGGTTCTGATCGTCTTCCGAACCAGCCTGGTCGCAATCCTCGGCGTGGTTGGCTTTTATCATGTTTCGAATCTCCTGTTCGATTTTGCCGGACTCAAAGAGCTTTCCTATCTGGAGATGGTGAGCACGATGGAAAAGGTGCTTGGTGGCGTCGCCAAACCCCTGGATGAACTGGCGGTGCTGGCATGGCTGTTCGGATTGGCGACGGCCTTTGGCGTCCTCGCTACCACCCTCTTCATCGCCCGTGATCCTCCCAAATGAGCGCCGCCACGACACTTTCACTCCGCTCCGTATTGATTCTGCTGCTCGTCAGTCCTGGCTGGGTTGTCACCGGTGCGACGGCCTCAACGACCAGCAGCGTGCCCGAAACCGTTTGCATCGTCTTAAAGAACGGCGACCGTTTATCCGGCAGGCTATTGACCGATCCCTTGCGCCTGGCCACAAACGGTTCGGAGGTGCAGATCCACCCAAGTGAAGTTGTCCGACTGGGTCAGACTGACAACGGGATCGCAACGGTTCGCCTTATCAACGGCGACACAACCTCCGGCAGACTCTCCCCGGATGAGATAGCACTCCATCTGGATATCGGCCCGCAACTCGCTATCCCAACGCGAAGCATTGTCTCCGTGAGCAGGGCCGGCGAAACGGTCGTGACTGATCTCACCAACGACAAGGGGGCGACAACCACCAACCTGGACAGATTGATCTGGCTCCCTCCTGGGCGTTTCGTGATGGGCAGCCCTTCGAGCGAAGCCGGCCGTGACCCCGACGAGGGACCTCAGACGGAAGTCACCATCGCCAAAGGGTTTTGGATGGGAAAATGCGAAGTCACCCAGGCCGAGTATCAAAAGGTGATGGGCAACAACCCGAGCGCAATTACGGACGACCCGACACGCCCCGTCGAGCGGGTCAGTTGGTTTGACGCGGTGGAATACTGTAAAAAGCTGACCCAACTGAGCGAAGCGGCCGGCTGGCTGCCGACCAACTATATCTATCGGTTGCCCACCGAGGCGGAGTGGGAATACGCATGCCGCGCCGGCACTACCAGTCGATCTTGTTGCGGCGACAACGAAAATGAGACCCATCTGGATCAATACGCCTGGTTTTCAC
>DATDCV010000360.1:0-16551 GCA_036524155.1 Verrucomicrobiia bacterium | reverse complement strand
GTGGCCGCCTCCGCGATAGTGTTCGGAGTTGAAGCCAGTTTTACCGTCCTTCGAGGAAGCTGCCCGATCGTGACAGTCAGTTCCGGTTCACTGCTCGTAAGAGCAACGGAAAGGAGGCGGGCGGACCTCAAGCCGATGAATCGCTGAGCCTCTTCCGGATTCAGCCGCAGTTCCAAAGCCGTCGTGAGGTCGTCGGGAGTCGTGCCAACCGTGACGTCCAGACCAAGGGCGCTGACTGCGGTGACCTCCGCAGCGACAGGCTGCTCGACCGTGTCACGGAGAAGAACCTGCCGTCCAACCTCGATCGTCTTCAGCGCCAGTCGCACGCCGGGCTTGAATTGGCTGTTCTCAATCGTGCGGCCAATCTCCACCGTCTCCGTATCAATGCGCAGCGCGGGAACATAAACGGTCAGTCCACGCAATTTTTCGGGGTAGCGATATCCCCAAAAACGGATCCGCGGACTTGTGACCTCATAGATGAGTGCGTTACGGCGGTCGGTTATTACACCAGGAGCGGAAAGTGTTAACCGCGTCACGGTATCCTGAAGGGGGGAAGTTTGAGCCGGCGGGGCCGCTGCCGCCGGAGGCGGAAAAGTAGCCTGTCCCTGACTCACAGCTTTGACGGTGACTAGTTTGTTCCCGATCCCCGGTTCGGAGATTAACAGCTGCGAACCCGCGGCTACTCCTTCATACTTTGAATCCAACTCGAGAACATTGTTGGTGAGCGTGTATTGGTAATCGGTATCCACGAGCGTGCGTCGTGTCCAGATAAAATCTCCGGAACCAGGCGGTGTCTCAACCGCCTCCATGTAGGTTGTCGGGGCGTTATGACCAAAGACGCGGAACGTCCGATTTACTGCGTAGGCTTCAGAGTCAAACAGCCAGTGCGAACCCTGGATGGGACCAGTCCACACCAGGACAGTCAGGTTACCGTCGGTCCGGAGTTCCCGCACCACGAGTTCTTCGATACGGCCCGGGGCATTTGTTTCGAAGACCAGGAAGCGGACGCCGGGCGAGAGCGCAGCCGCTGCCGTCAACCCTTCTGGTCCCGGGGCCAGGATTCCCGAGGTGCTTCCTTTGGCCAGCGGATTAAAGCCCTCGGGAGCCGGGAACACCCGGTTGCTGTTGAGTCGCGCGTCGGCAAGAACGGATTCAAGTGTCTCATAAACCTGAGGCTCTTCCTGGTCCGCAGGCACGCTTTGCACGCGCAGCCCAACAGGAATCTGCAACGAACCTCCGCGATCCAGCGTGAAAGCCAACAAAGTCGTCGCAGCGACACCGGGTCGCAGGTGGTAGTCCAGCAACCTGGCCATCCGCAAGATCGAATCCCGCAACCGTGCGGTGCGCAGATAACCCTCGTTCGCGATCCGCTCCTGGTAAAACGTCAGCACATCGGCCACAGTCGCCCACATATCTAGCAACGTGACGGCATAATCGTCATCCTGGCGTGTTTGCAGGGCCGAAAGAGCCTGCATGCCGGCGATGCGCTGTAACATCGAAAGTCGGAAACTGGAGTAGGTTCCGGCTCGGAACGCGATCGCTTTCAACGCAGGCCGATTGAGCACCGGCACGGGTGTTGACGGAGGGAGCTCACAGCAGCCGCAGGTATCCGCTTTCATTTGCCTCCTCCTGGCGTGATGCGAAGCACGCCATTTTCCTGGAATGCCGGATCATTGTCGAGCCGCGCAATTTCCCATGGCCCGATGGTGAGAACACCCGAAGCCAACTCGCCGTTGTCGCTCTTGCCGAATCTGCGGAAGATCGTGACGAACGCAGAGCGCACGCCTTGGACCGCCTCGATGGCCGCGTAGATCGTGCTCAAGTAAACATTCTGCGCGAAGGTAAAGTTGTCCGGATGGAAGAATCCCTTCCGTCCGTCGGCGTTGATTCGATTACTCAGCGCCTGCCGCACGGCTTCAACGACGTCGCCGCGGAAATGGTCCGGCTGCACGCACAACTCGAAGGCCAGTTCGATCGGCACATATTCCGCGGAGCGGATTTCCAGATCGTAACCAGCCAGCTTATAGGTCGTGAGAAAATTAAGGACGCGAGCCCTGAAGTCGGGCTCCAGACGCGTGCGGCCTCCGGGCTCAGTGATCAGGTCGTCGGGATTGCGCGGATCGACGCCGACAAACACAGTATACCAGCTGCCGGTCCACCGAAAACTGGCGACCGCGCCGGCCACTTCGGGAAGCTTTTTTGCGGCGGCGCTGTAATCGGCCTCGACCACGGCGCGGAATTGCTCGGCCCGAAATGCCGCCGGCGCGAACTGGCGCACTTCCTCGATCGTCTCCACATCCGTTCCATCTTGAGCCGGCAAGGGATTCCGGACCTTCGCGATGGCGGGCCAGCCCGGCGCTATCAAAGGTTGAACGGCATGCGCCAGCGATTCGGCGCCGACGTTCCCCGCGCGGCCGTTGCCAATCCGATAGATCGCGGTAAAGGCCGTCGCGCCTGCGGGCCGCTGGCCGTACTCATCGTCCCCGAAACGGATTGTGGGACGACCGTCATTCTCGACTTCCGCCGTGAAATGCCGTTCGGTTCCAGGACTGGAAATCAGGTCGGGCACGGGTGTCCACAATTGCGGCGGTACGCCAGGAAAGCTGATCGACAATGCAACTGCTGGTTTTGCCATTCGCACCTGGCACGTCAGGTCGATCCTGGGTGTTACAATTCTGCCAAAGGTCGGGCTGGCAGGGTTCTCATCATAATGCACCGTGTCCGGCTGGCACTGCATCGTCATCGGGCCTTCGCGCAGGCGAAAGCGAAATAGCTTGTCGGCCGAAACAGGTGTCTTCGGCTCGAAGCTTTCTGCAATCGTTCGGCCATGGTCCGCGAGAACGATGTTCCCACGAGCTACAGAAACGTTCAGTAACGGGTCCCGGCCGGGAATCCGCGAGGAAAGGCACAACGGAAAGCGCAGGGCATCCACTCGCCGCCAGGTTACGCGCAGCAATGGCAGGGGTGTGTCGCCCGGGCGGAACAACTGCAGTTTGACATCAGCCGTGAGCATGTGCCGATAGGCGGAGTCTTCAGTATTCTGTGGAGTGCCTTCCAGTTGAACGACCTGGCGGTGGGTGGGATCGGCGTCTGCTTCGGCACCTGTCTTCGGTCCCATGACTTCTTCGAGAAGGAGAAAGTCACCGGCTGCCAGGGTGGGCCGCGAGGCCTGACGTTCACCCGGACCCGCGGCCAGCGAATACAGGTACGCAATTTGAGTGCCCGTCGGAAGGCAACACTCCAGATTACCCCACGTGTGCAAATAGATCTCATTGTTCTCAGGGTGAACCGGGAGTGGGAAAGCCGTTTCAAACACTCGCACTCGCGCCAAGGCCGGATCGGAATCAAACGCCGCCGAAGGGATCTCTGCCTCGGGTATGACGACGTCCGGTGGGAGGCTTTTGGAACGCAGCGGCGCCGTGACACGGCTAAGGATTTTTGTTCCCTGAGGAATTGTCCCGCCGCTTCCGGCGGCGACACAAACGAACGCCCAGGCGTTTCGACCGTCGTGCATCGCATAGTCCACGAGGCGGGCATGCTTCTTTGCCGAGGGCCGCTGGCGGGCCGTGTCCAGATAAGCCTCGTTGGCGACGGCGTCCTGGAAATAGCTGAGTTGATCGCCTTCATAGGCCAACAACTCCAGAAGCGCGATGCCGAGATCCGAGGGATTGCGTTCCAGCCAACCTGGATTCAGTTGCGGAATTAGATCGATCAAAAGGCGGCGGAAGCTGGCGTAATCCTTGGCCAGATAATCGATCAGAGGCTCCGCGGCGTCTTTCGGTGGGCAGATCTTTAGCGCTCGGCAGTCAAAGTCAGTGGGGCATCCCGCCTTAAAGTTGACGGGGTGAATGGAAAACTGGGGGTCGAGCGCGGCAATCTCTTGTTGGAAACTTCCGTCCGGCTGCAAGGCCCAACCCAAAGCGAGGACGTAGGTCGAGAAATCACCCTCTTCAGTGACTGGAATCTCCAGCGTGCTCCCGGCCAGCGTCACCGCCCCCGGAATGGGACGGATGTTGACGATGCGCGTTCCGCCTTGAATCAGGATGCGCCCCATACCTGCAGGCTGAGTCAGACCATAAGCACCGTCCGGATTGGAATGGGGTGGATTGGGAAGTGGCTTGAGAAAATGAACCACCAGAACGTGAGGGTGGGCGGGAACTGGTCGCCGTTCGTATTCTACGAAGTCGATGCCGTTCAAGACCGGATGCGCCAAAATGTCGGCGCGCCGCTGAGCATCGCGGCAGACCGGCCCGAGTTCGAGAATCGATGGCATGGGTGCTGTTTCTATACTGGTCCCGTCAAGGTGAAGACGTCACGGCGAGTGCCTTCGCCGGACCGCTTGCGATAGATCACGGTCACGCGCAACTCCGATTCCACGGCCTCGACCTCCACGCCCTCGACTTGGATGACCGCGTCGAGCCAGCGCTGGAGCGACCCTTGAATCAGAAATTGCGTGGCTGTGGCCAACGCGTCGCTGTTGGGCGCGAAAATCAGTTGCTTGATGCCGCATCCGAAGCCGGGGCGATTGACGCGTTCGCCGGGATTCGTGAAGAGAACCTGGAAAATCATGTCGCGAATGTGATCGTCCTCGTCGGTCTCGGCACTCCGGCCGCGGCCGTCGATGTGAAACGGAAAGTCTAGAAAGAGCGCCATAGTTATGGTCTCACCTTGATGTCCGTGCTGGCGGTCACGGTGCCAAACCCGATATCGAACGTCACTTCCACCGCCGCCTGCTTGCTCTTGAGATGATTGATGACTCCATTCGCAATTGCGATGAACAGCACACGGCGATCATCGACCAGTTTTTGCGGAGCAGATGGCAGTGGCCCAATCAAAGCGGTTAATGCGTTTTCAATCTCCTTGGCCATGCTGTCATTGAAATTCGTTAGCGTGCCTGCATACAATTCAGTAGGCATGGGAACCTCCTATCCACATTTCACTTTCATCGAAAGCAAGCTCGGCGTCGCCGGCGGAAACGGTGGCACCGGGGGCGCCGGAGTCACTGGAATTATACCTGCCGCCAATTCGCCCGGATGCACATGCGAGTTGAACATCGTGACGAGTTGATTTAGGTATTGCAGGAGGTTGTCGCCAAAGACCAGCGGATGTGTGGCATTCTGTACCAGTTCGATCTGCGGTGCTTCTATCACCACTTTCGTGCCTGCCTGCATCTTGATCTGGCCTTGCTGCACCTGGAACTTGATCAGGTTCGAACCATTGGAATCGCTCAAAGTGATGGTTTTGCCGCCGTCGTCGAGAGCCAGCAGGAGTCCTTGGTCCGTGCGGATGATCTTTCGTGAGGGCGTGGAATCCGAGCCGGTCTCATCTTTTGGCAACTGGCCGTCGCCCCACCAGCAGCCACTCCAGATGGGACGCGAGACGTCTCCCGACTCGAACTCGATCCAGACCCCAGCACCTGGAGCCGGTACAGTATAGATGCCGACTCCGTCGCCCGCGTACGGCGCGGCCGGCAGGGCCCAACCCGTCACGATGTCCCCAAGCACCTCCGGGACGCGCGCCTTGAGCCGGCCTAGACTCAAGGGATCTTGATTATCGCTGACCAGACCGCGGTACTTGCCGAAGAAGCCCTCGGTGCGTTGCTCCTGCGATTGGTCTATGTCCATCAGAGATTCCATTAGTGCATCGTGCCCCGTCACATCCATCGCCTAGGCTGGCAGCGCCCTGCTCTCGACAAACGACTCCTTGCCCGACAATCCTAAAGCGTTTCGACGGAGTGTGAAACTTTGCTTGTACGAGTCGCCGGTCAGAATGTGCTGGACACGTTCGACGTAATAAGTTCCGCTGAACTGCTGGCCGGCTCCTCGCACCATTATGGGGCGCTTGGCGCGCAGGATTCCTCCGTACGCGACCGTGTTCAACTCTCCCTCAGCGGTGATGGCGAGTGCCGACTGGTCCGACAAAGCCTGCGCATACGCCTGCAATTCGCCCGTGCGAGCCAGTCCGGTCTGCGTGGGAAGAATCCGACGTTGCTGCTGGCCGGTGAGTGCCGTCTCGCGCCCGAGCGCCGTCAGCCTCGAACTCGTGACCTGCGCTTGTTGATCTTCGCGGCTTTGCACGTCGAGGTTGGTTGCCTCGGCGCTGGTGGGTCGGAGCATGTCAAAACGGGCGTTGAAACTGTTCACATTGGTTGCATCGCGCATGTTGACCGACAGCACGCCCTGCGGTGGCTGGTTCAGACGCGGCGCGTGAAAATGGCCCTCGACTACGCCCGATCTGCCATTGGTTTCCACAAAGCACTCGAAGCCATTCCGTCGCGCGAGCCGTTGGAGGAACTGAATATCCGTGCCACGCTGGATCAGCGTTTGCTCGTTTTCCTGACGCTTCCACGGTGTAACGTCCACGATGGGGTTGAACTTGTAGCCCGATGAGGAGAAGATGGCATTGGCAACGTCGCTGTCCGCCATGTTCGGCCAGGTCTTCACCTTCTCCTCGAGGTTCATCAGAACCGTCGGATCCATGGCCACCACGTTCAGGATGGACGAGCCTGGCTGATTGGCGAAGTTGGCGTTCGTCTCGATGACGAAGGCATTCATCAGGGTTTCGGCCTGGCCGCTGCCTACGGACACGGACAAGCGTATGTTGGCTAGGCGGCTGAATACGTCGTCGTCAACAAACGACCAGCCCGCACACCCGTCTTTGATGCCGATAACGACGCGCAACCGGAGCATGTCTGCCATGTTGGCGTGATCCTCCACCTCGATCTGTTGGATGGCCTGCAGCAACTCCTGGCTGGCAGGAGAACCGCTGATCATCAATGTGAACGTGACGGCCGGCATCGTCTTATCCCTCCGAGGGTGGAATGCGAATAACACGCCCTGACTCCGCTACCAAATCGTCGGGCCACATTGCCAGGTTGGCATCGCAGATCCGCCAGAACAGCTCAGGGTCTTGATAAATGCGTTGCGCGATCTGGTCCAGGCGTTCTTCGTTAGCCACCACAACTCCTGTCTGGGCCGGAGTCTCTGGAATAAAGCGCACCTTCTTGAACTGGACTTTTTGCCCCTGCGCGTTGGTGATGCTGTCCGTGCCAACATTCTCGTAGCGCGTGCCTTTACAGAACATGAATCCTCCTCAAAGTGGGATGAGACCCCGGATGACGCTGGCCGAGGTGCCAGGCCGCACCAGACGGGCCAACACTTCTTTCTGCGCCTGATAAGCGATATAGGCGCCAAAGCCCAGTGTGTCTTCTTTCAGTTCCATGTAAGTGAGCACCCGCATGCCAAGATCGACTTTGGCTTGGATGGGGTTTAGCTTCGGGTCGAAGGCTTCTTCGGCGATCGAAAAGCTGGTTAAACGCACCGGTACCGCCCGCGATTTCCCCCACACGAGCAGCGTCAACGGCAAATCCGCCGGACAGACCTGAACTTTGCCGGCCTGCGCGAGAGTACGGTTAAGCAGAACCTGAGTGCTGGGCGGATAGAGCAACAACTCGAGTGCGGCCAACGCCGGATGGAGCCCGCTGACAACGACCTCAGGATTGCGGTCGGGTTCCTCAAGTTGATCGGCCGCATTCAGCACCACGGAGAGGTTGATTGTCTCAACGGGAGGTCCCAGCACACGGAAGGAGTCCTCCCGCGCACCGCCGACGTTGCTCGGCTCGGGCGGCGCAGCGCGATGCGCCAGAGAGCGTGTTAACTGCTCAGGATTGTACTGGAACACGATGACACGAGGGGGCGGGCCAGGCTTTTGCGATTCGAAGACAACAAGCGCGCCTTTCAGTAGTTTTGGGCTTCCTGGAAATTCAGAGGACATAGAGTCGAGCTCCGCGATGACGTCTGCCTAGCATTGCTTCGCCTTCTTCTCGTAGCACCAAATTGTTCTGATCGGTCGCCACTCCCCGTTGATCAACCCAGCTTCCGCCATTCGCTTGAATACCTGCAGGACCTCTTCCTTCGACTTCAGGGCGGCGCCGCCGGGGACCCCGCCCGGATAGTAACGAGTGAAGCGTTCACGATCCGGGAAGAGGCCTCCGCTTCCATTCGTGAATTCAAGGGCCGCCTCGTAGTTATTGAAATTGTCGTCAGCGTCGAACAGCCCCACGTTGTGGAACAGCCACATGCCCTTCGTGGCCCCGCCGCCTTCTACCAGGTCCCCCTCAAGCGGTGTCGTGGGAGCAGCAGGAGACGCGTACACTGAGATGCCTCGCGCCTGGCCAGGCAGGGCAATCACTGAGTTGACCGCCATCAGGAACCGCACGATGGACTGGCAGTCGGCGCCCTTGCCCCCGAAGGCCGGGATCTCGTCGGCCAGCACCCAGATGTTGCCGCGGATCGGATTTTTCAGGTTGTAGAAGGGGAACCTCTTCATCTGGCCGCCCACAATGTCGTGGGGGTTTTTCCCGAACCCCTTGGTCAGGTTGACGGCAGTGGCCATCCGCTTGTAGGTCGCGCCTCCGGAAGGCTGGCCGCAGGTGACGAACACGTCGTGGTTGAAGGTGAGTCCGATGAGCTGACGCCTTTTGTTGATTTCCACGCTCCAGAGGATCGCCTGCTGCAAGAACGCGCCAATCTCGTCGGGTAGAGGTTTTCGCGAGTTCAGCACGACCTCCTGTTCGCCACTGCTCAACACCCCGGATGCGTCGAAGCTGAGGAACGCTTCCGGGCCCTCACCCCTCAACACGAATGGTGTCGGGGCTCCGGCGTCGGACGATACGTCGAGGACGACCCTAACCAGGACGGTTTGACCCTTGGTGTGACTGATCGGGGCGCTGCCACGGTCCGCGGTCTTAACTTCCCACTCCGGCTCAGAGAAGCGCGACCCGGAATCACCCCAATCGTCCCGGTTGTTCTTGAGGACCCCGTGGTCGCTCGTGAAGCGCAGGCTCTTCAGCTTCACCATCGCCGCGGTCGGGCCCGGCGTGGGCGGCGTGGGGGTCGGGCCCGGCGGCGTGGGCGGGGACCCGGGCGCGGTGCCGACCATCTCGAAGACGGCGCTGCGCTGCCACTGGTACGGACCCGATACTTCACCGTGCTTGAACACGTCCACGATCTGGCTGCCGGGGATTCCTCTCTCGCGCAGCAGTTGGGTTGCCCGGAGCGCGCGCGTGCAGGACAGCCGGTCGTTGAAGTTGGCTGGTCCGTCCGTGCTGGCTAGTCCGTGGACCTTCACTTTGAGGCCGCTCGCGCGAACGGAATCGGCGAACTTGTCGAGCTTCACCTCCTCGTCGGGGCTGAGCAGCTCAGCGGTATTCACCTTCATAAGGATCCGCGCATCACCGGCTACGTCGCCTGCCATCGGTTTGCACGCCGTAGTGGCAGGCGGCAGGGGAACGGGTGTCGGCGGCACGGGTTCCTCGGGGCTGTCTCGTTGCACTCCCAGTGCCGCCGCCTGCTCCGGGCTGATGCAGCCGAGCTTCGCCAGGCTCTTGACGATGAACTTCGGAGGGGCGAGCAGCAGCGACTTGGCCAGCCAGAGCAGGAGCTTGCCCAGTACCGTCCCTTCTATCCCGCCCAAGGCTGGCCCCAGTCGCGCCGCCAACCAAGGCTCCAGCGTGGCGGCCGAGATGGGGGCGGCGATGCATCCGATGGCGGCGGAGAGGATCAATGAGCAGTAATCCCAGCTCGCCCGCCAGAACCGCCACGTCCACTCCTTGATGGAATAGAGGACGGCCTGGATAGCGGCATCGAAGAGCGCGCCGGCGATGGCGCCCAGGATGCACTTGCCGACCACCGCTCCGATGGTGAGCCCGGCTGCAGTCGTGGTGACGGGTTCCTGCCGCTGGACCAGGGGCCGCTGATCGCGTCCGCGCGCACTCTGCTGAATCACGTGCGTCAGCTCATGGGCCAGCAAGCGTCGCCCGGCGGCCGTTCCCGGGGTGTACTCCCCTGCTCCGAGGACCACGTTTCGTCCCATGGTGAAGGCTCGGGCCTGCACCATGCGGGCCGAATCGGCCGCTCTCGAGTCAGTGTGGAGGCGCACCTGACCGAAGTCCCTGCCAAAACGCGGCTCGAAGAAGGCGCGCTCCGAGTCCGGTAAAGGATGGCCGCCACCCTGCAGTGTATCAACTCGGATCTGAACCGCTGGAGTTACTTCGGGAGTGCGGCCTGGAATTTCCTTGGCCTTGAGATCAAGTTCCTCCTCCGATTCCCGGTTGTGTTCCTCTTCGCACTCGGAGCACAGACGCTGGATAGGCCCTGGCGAGTCGTGCAGTTCTTCCTGACCCTCGGGACGCATGCGCTGTAAGCGAGGAACGGCGATTGAAGCAGAAATCCCTATTCCTTGCGGATTCCGGGGTTCGGGCATGCGCATCACCGCGTCCGCCACTCGATCCGCCTGCTGCTCAAAGCGGTCGCCCGGCTGGTTGATTGTGAGTTTGGTCTGGTACATTAGCTGCTGCATGGCCTGATTGCTAACGCAGACTGGCGATGCTCCGACTGCGTACGACTTGGCGCAGGCCGGTCGCAACAGACTGACAGCCTGACTACTTCGAGTTGATACCCGCTCTGGCGTGTGCATACGCTTACGGTGCCTGATCGTGGATTGCAGTGACAACGGAGTGCACTACTTCCCCGGCCCCGGTGGTTTTGACATTGGGAGCAGTGGCTTCCAGCGTGATGCTATCGCCCATCAAAAGGCGCTGGAATTCCTCCCGGATTAGGGACCGCAGACGGTCGGCAGGATCCCCTGCCGCCTCGCTCGAAACGATGCGGTCGATCCTCAACGACGTGCGGTTGCTTGTTCATGTTTTCGCAGGCGCCCGCGGGTACCTTCGATGTGCCTACTGCAACCTCTTTGCCCGCCCGAGATTACGTAACGGTAATGACAGTGCGCCCACTCTAGGTGTTCTTATTGATGATTTCGGCCTTATCGCAACACACGCGAACACAACCATGCGAGACGCAAGCCGGCCCAACGTGCTGTGAATCGTGGAATCCAATTCCCACATTCGTACTCTGGAAAGCTGTGAGCCAAGCCATGCCATCCCTGTGCCGATTGGTATGGTTGATACTGCACTTTTTTGCAACGAACTCCGGCTGATCCGCGCTATGCCGCGGCGTGACAGAGGGATTTGGCGAACATGGCCACACCTCAGAATACCCCCCAAAACCTTCCGCCCACCACATTACTTTGACAGTCTTATCACCGAGTGAGACATGTAGAGCGGTGATATAATCCTGCTGGTTAACAGGCGGGGAGTCAGAGCAATCGTTCCTCACCACTTGGCGTTGCTTCCCTTGCGGGCACGCGCCACCGGCACACTCGTTTACGCACTGCGGGCTGCTACGTCTCGCTCGAGAGCTTCCTGCGCCGGGACGCCTCGCTGGTTGCCTTTGCACACCGAGTCCGGGCATGTTGCCAGGGTTTGTTTGTTGAACAACGTGGGTCAATTCATGGGCCAGCAATCTCCGCCCTTCAAAACTTGCAGGCTTGTGTTGACCGGCATTGAAATAAACATGGTGTCCCACTGTATAGGCATGCGCTCCTAGTTGTCGGCTGGACTGGACGGCTGCCTCGTCTCGGTGGACACGCACGCGGCTGAAATCATGACCGATACGCCGTTCCATTAAATGCTGCACGCTGGGTTCCAGGGATTTGCCCCCTGCCTTTGGAACATCAATAGATGCCGCTACAGCGGCAGTCGGGCCTGCCGTGCCACTCTCCAGTCTCGGCATGCCCGTTTCGTCAGCCACAATATCATCTTCCCTATCTTCAGCGACGCTCGTCATTTCACTTTCGAGATCTGTCTCGACCGCTTCTCCTCCCATAAACCTGTCTTTGCAGATCCTCCTCGCAGCCCGGGCAGAGCCGTTGAATCCAGCTATCAGGCTCTTGCTCAGTTACCCCCGCCGATTTCGATGAGTCACGATCGGTTACGCGCATGACTGCCTCCGATACCCGATCGGCCTCCTGTTCGAATGAATCACCGGGCTTATTGACGGTGAGCTTCGCTTGGATCAACCGCCGCTGCATGACCTGATTGCTCATCCTGGCTGGCGGTGCTCCTTTCGCGTGCGACACGGCTCCGGCCATGCGCAACGGGCGGGGCATCTGGCTGCTTCTGTTCAATACGCGCTCTACTCTATGCACTGGTTAGCCCTCCGCACGCCTGGCCGCTTGGAGGACGGAGTGCGCTACTTCCCCGGCCACGGTGGTTTTGACATTGGGAGCAGTGGCTTCCGCCGGTATGCTATCTTCACTCAACACGCGTAGGATTTCCTCTTGGACCAGCAAGCGCAGACGATCGCCGGGATATGCGGCCGTCCTGCTCAGAATGACGCGATCAATCTCAATAAGGTGGGCTAAGCTGCTCATATCTTAACCTGCCGGTAGTGAGCTCCAAATTCCGACTCGGTCAGTAACTTGTCAATCTTCGCATACTCGCGCCGTGCGGCGTGCAACAGGTGACTCATTTGCAACTTTGTCCGCTCGTTCGCTGCCAAAAAGGCTGCGTTCAGCCCGATGTTCCGGATGTTGCCTCCGGCAATTTCGAGGCGCGAGAGCGCCTCCCAGTCTAGCTCATCCAATGGCGTTTCCGGAGGAAATACTTTCTCCCAAATGAGACGTCGATGGTTCGCATCGGGGAACGGGAAGTCCACAAGGAACCGCAGGCGGCGCAGGAAGGCCCGGTCCAGCGCCGAGCGGCGGTTGGTGCACAAAATGGCCAGGCCGCGATAATCCTCCATGCGTTGCAGCAGGTAATTGACCTCGATGTTCGCGTAGCGGTCGTGACTGTCCTTAACCTCGCTGCGTTTGCCGAACAGCGCATCGGCCTCGTCAAAAAACAGGATCGCCCCGCTCTGTTCCGCGGCATCAAAGACATTCCGCAGGTTCTTTTCTGTCTCGCCGATGTACTTGCTCACCACTCCCGCCAGATCAATGCGGTAGAGATCCAAGTTTAAATACCGCGCGAGGATCTCGGCCGCCATGGTCTTGCCGGTACCGCTGGGACCGGAGAACAACGCGCTGATGCCGCGCCCACGTGCCAAGCGCGCACCAAAACCCCATCGTTCGTAAACTTCGGACCGCGCAGCGACCTGGTCAGCGATCTCGCGCAACTGGCGCAAGGCATCTTCCGGCAATACAATGTCCTCCCACCGGTAGCACGGCTCGAGGCGTTGCGCGAGATCTGCCAACCGCCACCCCACCTGGTCGCGACACGCACTCCAAAGGTCCGCTGGCGCGAGCACTGCTTCACCGGTTGGACGCTGCCGGGCCCTAGCCAGCGCCGCGCCGACGACTTGCTGGATGGCCTGCGGTCCAAAGTCAAATTGCTGCAGGATTTCTTCAATCTGGCCATTCAGCGCATGAGGAACATTGTGCAGGGATTGAGACCAAAGCTGCCGTTGAGCGGCGAGGTTCGGCTTCGGGACTGCCAGATGCAGGCTGGGTCTATCGAAGTGCCAACGCTCTCGGCTGCCGACAAACCAGACGGCGCCGACGCGCTCTAGCCAGTCCCGCGTCGTCGCCAGCACTGCCATGTCCGTCGTCGGGACCTCGGTTACATCTAGATAAAACGCGAGTCGTGAGAGGACGGCTTCCCGTTCCATGATTTGCAGTAGGGCCTGCTTCTCGGAATCCTGGGAGGGCAGCCTCTGGAAATCGAGAGCGTAAAGGTGTAAGCCAATCCTGGCGCAAAATTCCCTGGCGATCACCTGCTTGCCAGCCCCTGGGGTGCCCGTTAACTGAAACAGCGGCCAGGGATCTCCCGCGGGATGCGACTCCGCCCAATGGACTAGGCCATTTATCAATTCAAGTTGCACCCCGGCCACGGGCGCAGGCGGCACCGGACGCACGAAGTGCGCGAGGTATTCGTCCAGGCGATTAAACCCGCGCACGTAATCGGACACACGCTCTTCCACCCGCAGCGGTCGGAGGCACTGGGGTGTACCAGGCGCCGCTTCCGCCAAGCTGACCAGCTTGAACCGCCGAAGGGGAGCTCCAGGCAACAGTATGTTCCGGGCAGCGGCGCGTTCGTCAGGTTGCCATCGGGGCAAGCTCAGCGCCAGGTGCAACGTCGGATAGCGCGCCTGGACATCATCGTGCATGTACGCGTACAGGATCGTAAAGGACGGATCGAGCTCCGGCGCCACGCACCATAGCACAATATCCCGCTCCAACGCCGTTAGTCCGAATGAGCGGGAAAGAATCTCTATCGAGGGCAGATCGTCCGACTCCACTGACTGAGGCCGCTGGCGAGCCAATTCCTCCTCCACTTGGTCCAGACGCCTGCCGAGTTCCACACACTCCGGGTCTTCCTCGAAAAAACGCGCTTCCCGTTCCGCGCCGTGGCCATCGAGCAACCGATTGGCTTGCTCTTCGCTGATGACCAAGCTGCGGTTATGCGACAACGGATCTTGCTGCCAGAGCTGGCGCAACCAGCGCACCCGACGCCAGCAAAGCAGCCGCAACCGGTCCAACTCGGCTCGCAGATAGGCCCGGTTGACAGCTGTCCACTGCTCCTCATGCTCAAGCAACGTCATTATGTCAGTTGGAAGTTGACATTCTCCATACTCTGCGCGCCGTTGACCATGGCCCGCACTGGGTAAACGCCGGGAGGTGTCGGCGGCACCGTGAGTCCCAAGTCTCTCAAAGGGACCTGAACCAACGTGTCAGTCGGGGCGCCCCACGGATCCCCCGGACCGGGCTCCCGCACCGGGATGGACACATCCCCGACGAGCACCACGCTTTTAACGGGGGGTCGGTACAGGCGCCGGCCATTCACAGTGAGAAGCGTGTTTACGCCGCCGTTTACAGGATTAACCCCCACAACTTCGGGAACGAGCAAGAATATCCCTTGGTTTGAAGACTGGCGGCGCTCGTCTAAGACGACCGCTCCGTGGTTGAGACCGCCCTCAACCACCTCGGTGGGCCGCGAAACCTGGACCTCGACGGTCTGCGCGCCAGGTCGCAAGCGGTCGGCCACAGGGATCGGCCGCACCGCCGGGTGATCGGCGTCCACAGGGTAAGTGCCATCGGGGATGGTTATCCGGATCCGGTCATCGGAGACTGGCTGTACACGAACCGGTTCCAAGTCTCCGATTTTAACCCAAACCTGTGGTGCCTGAAGATTGGCGCCTTCGATCGTCAACTCCTGTAAGACGTGTGCCCGCGTGTCGCGGATGATCTCGCCCGGTAGCGCTGGGGTGCGATAAACAACCGAGATCTCCGGTCGGCGCGAGACGGCCAGGTGGATGCGCCGAGTAAGCACGGGGCCGGCGAGGGTCTTCAGTCGGTGGCTCTCGATTTGGACCACGCTGACGGTGTAAGCCGCAGAAAGCCGAAACGGCCGCGTCAGAGCAGTCCAGACTTTCGATAGATCTTCCAGGCTGATGGGATCGAGGCATAGCTTCACCTGCTCGAATTCTCCGCGCAGGCTTTGATGGAGAACGGTCTGGTTCACCGGCGCCTGGACTGTAACCAACGCCTCGGTGATCACTGGATGGTCGTGCAACACCCTCATGGCGCTGCCCAGCAGAAAATGAGCGCGGGTTCCGTTGATAACAGTGGTGTCCTCAGTGGTGCCATAGGCCGTCAACAGATAATGCAGCACCAGGCTCAGCGGTGGATGGCCATATTCGCTTGGATGTCCCTGCCCTGGGATCATCTGGTTCTTGAGTGCGCCGTTTTCCGTCACCCGATAAAGGAAAAGATTCACGCGCGGGGGCTCGACCCCCGCGTCCTCTTCAGCCGGCGGGACACCAATCGAAACTGCGAGGTTGGCGCGCACTACGCCCGTTGGTAACTCCATTCGATCACGCAAGAGCGTCTGAAGAGTCGCGCTCACCCCGCCGATGGCTAGGAAACTACTCATGCAGGCCAATTCCGATAGCAACGTAATTTCGAGTAGCCTGTGAACCCTTGTTGCGCCGGGGCGACCGGCGCGACGGGCCGACTCGGCGCCTCGGAAGGAGTCCCGCGGACTTCGACTCTGCCAATCTTCACATGGATCGAGGGCGCTGCTGGGCGCATTGCGGCAGTGGTGGGAGCCCGTCCCAGCAGACGGAATTCGCCATAACCAGCCACCAACGCCGGCTTTATCACCTGGGGCATCGCGGGCGTTCGCTTCATGTTTTCAGTGATGGGCTGGTGCGGGCCTCCAGTGAGCAAGTCGTTCTCGGCGGAGACTGGAAAGCCGCTCGTCTCGAGCGACCGAAACAAAGGCTGTACCGATGCTTGCCTGGCTTCAACAAACACGTCGGGTGCGGGTGCTCCATCCTTTACATTGACACGCCTGGACCGCACTACAGGAATGGGAGGCTCACGTGAATTGCCGCGGACTTGAAGATGTGCCTTCTGGCGGCGGGATTCTGACTCTTCGAGGCCCCGCGCCGGCTCTAGCACCCCGTGCAGCGGAACTGGCAAATCGGCAGGTGAGGCAGCCATCTCATTGGTTGGCGCTTTCATCTTCTCTCCGCTGGTGCTCGGCGCGGGTTCCAGAGCAAGCGGCGGTTCGACCGCCGCTAGCTGCACCGCACTTGGCTGGACAAGTTGAGGCAAAGGTGGCCCTATTGGAGCGGAATTCAGCGCCTGTAGACTGGGGGGCGTTTCGCCTTTGAGGCGCACGGGCTCCTGTGAGGCTGCCGGAGCTGG
>DATDCV010000359.1:0-3838 GCA_036524155.1 Verrucomicrobiia bacterium | reverse complement strand
GCGCCGGCGTCCGCGGCAAAGCGCAGGAAGGGGAGGAAGCGCTCGCGCTGCAAGAACTCCCGCGTGGCCACCGAAACCACATAGGGATAAAGCCCGTTCTCGCGCGCAATGGCCAAGGCCCGCAAGGCCAGCCGGAACGCGCCGGGGCGGCCGCGCGAGCGGTCGTGCTCGGCCTCGCGGTCCGAGTCCAGGCTGATGCCGGCCGCAAACAGACCGCTCTGACCCATTTCCCGGGCACGCTCAGCCGTCAGGCCGTCGCCGGTAGTGCCGAGGATCAGGCAGGACCCGGAATCGAAAGCTTGCACGATGGGGGGCAGGTCATCGCGCAAGAGGGGTTCACCCCCGGTCAAGGTGACCATAACGGCCCCGAGACGTTGCAGCCGGCGGGCGAGGCCTTGCAGAGCATCCAACGGCAGGTCGACCTGACTCCGCCCCGCGTTGTAGCAGTGCCAGCAGGCAAACGAACAGCGATTGGTGACAGCGAGGGTCACGGAATACAGTCGCCGCGTCGCGGCGTTGCCGAGCTCGGCGAACTGGCCCGCCAGCCGGTCGAACGCCGGGCTCGGGTAGGGCGGGAAGTGGGTGTTGATCACCGACCGGCCGCGGAAAGAAACCACTTTTTCCTTCCCCAGGTAATCTTTGAAGAACGCGGCGACCCGGGGGTGCAGCCGGGTGAACGGCGGCCGTGTCGCAATGGCCTGAAAAAACTCGTCGCCCCGCATACGGGGAAAGGATGGCCGATTTACTTCGGAGTGAAAGCAGATTCCTGAGGAAGATGGGCGGGCCTGACTCCTCCAGGTCCGAGGTTTTCAGGATTGGCGAGCTCGAGGGGGCCGTGGGAAGGCGGCCGGGCTCAGCGCATCAATTGTTTTTCCAGGTGGCTGACGACGTGGCGCACGTTGGCGTCCACCTCCATACGGTCTTTGACGAGGCGGCAAGCGTGGAGGACGGTGCCGTGATCGCGGCCGCCGAAGGCTTCGCCGATGGAACTGAGCGAACTTTGGGTCATCTGCCGCGAAAGGAACATCGCCACCTGGCGCGGAAAAGCGATGTTTTCCGGGCGCCGCTTGCTGGTCATGTCCGCCAGCCGGATGTCGAAATGCTCGGCGACCTTTTTCTGGATGGTTTCGATGTTGATCGAATAGCGGCCTTCTTCGTGCAGGATTTCCCGCAGCAACCCTTCAACCACTTCGAGAGTCAGTTTCTTGCCGGTCAACGCGGAGAACGACGCGACCCGAATGAGCGCGCCTTCGAGGCGGCGAATGTTGGTGCGAATGCGGTTGGCGAGGAAATTGATGATATCCTCGGGCAACTGTACACCCATCAGTTGCGCTTTTTTGTTCAGGATCGCCAGGCGCATCTCCACATCCGGCGGCTGGAGGTCGGTGACCAGGCCCCATTCAAAGCGCGAAACCAGCCGGTGTTCGAGGTTTTGGATTTCACTGGCCGGACGGTCGCAGGTCAGCACGATTTGTTTGTGCGCCTCGTGAAGCGCGTTGAAGGTGTGGAAAAACTCCTCCTGGATCCGCTCCTTCCCCGCCAGGAACTGGATGTCATCGATCAACAGCACATCGGTCTGACGGTACTTCTTGCGGAATCTGGCGAGCAGGTTGTTTTGCAGGCCGTCGATGTACTCGTTGGTGAATTTCTCCGAGGAGAGGTAAGCCACGCGGGCAGTCCGTTTATGGGCGACGACATACTGCCCGATCGCGTGAAGCAGGTGCGTCTTGCCCAGGCCAACTCCGCCATAGAGGAACAGCGGGTTGTAGGATTTGCCCGGAGACTGCGCCACCGCCAGAGCCGCGGCGTAGGCGAAATTGTTGTTGTTGCCGACTACGAAGGTATCGAACGTGTTCTTCGGATTAAACCCGAGGTCGTGGTTCGCGGTGTTGCGCTCGACCACCGGTTCGGCCGGGCTGGTTTTTTCTTCGCTCGCTACGGTTGGCGGGGCGGTCATGGAGTTGCCGCCCGAGGCAACTTTGAGCCTAATCTGCAGTTGCCGTCCCGAGGCCAGGCCGACCACGTCCTGGAGCAAACCCATGTAGTTGTCTTTGAGCCAGACTTCGCAGAAATCGTTCGCCACTTCCAGTACAATGCTGTTGTTCTCCTGCCCGCACACTCTTAACGGAGCAAACCATAAGTTGAAGGTATCGGCGCTTAACATGGAGCGAAGATGCTCCTGTGCCGCGCCCCAAATTCTCTCGGCGGAAGCTTGCATTTTTGAGCCTAAAAGCCCGATTTTCGGGCGATTTATTCACCTGTTCACTTACCGCACTGTTAAACTGCCCTTCGCCGGTTGGTTCTAGCACCCAACCATCCGGAAACGAAGAAAATCCGCTGTGGCAGCCGATCTTTCACTGAAGTCGAAGCAAAACCAGATATATAACTATATATCCACAAGCAACTTATAGCGCAGTCGTTACGTCCCGCTCCCTCTGCCGACTTTCCTGCACAACTGTGTGCTGCCCAAGTGCGACTATGGTCGAAGTTTTTAGGGCAACCGCGCTGAACTTGCGAGGACAACATATTAACTCTTGTTCACGAGTTATTCACAGGCCTTCTTGGTCCGGAAAATCAGCACTTTTTGCAGCTTTTTCGCAGCGACCGCCGTGAGCAATTCCGGCAGCCTTAAACACTGCGCCTGTTTTCATTACACATCGTAATAAAGAAAGAACTCATATGGATGCGGACGGAGGCGCAACGCGTCGTGCTCTTTACGCTTGGTCGCAATCCACATGTCCAAAAAGTCCATCGTAAACACGTCGCCTTTCAACAGAAACTCGTGGTCTTTCTCGAGCGAGTCGAGGGCTTCGCTGAGGCTGCCGGCCACATTCGGCACTTTCTTCAGTTCTTCCGGCGGCAGCTCGTAGATGTTTTTGTCCAGCGGCTCCCCCGGGTCGATCTTGTTCTGGATGCCGTCCAAACCCGCCATCAACAGCGCCGCAAACGCCAGATACGGGTTGGCCGCCGGGTCCGGCGGCCGATACTCCAGGCGCTTGGCTTTCGGACTCTCGCTATACATCGGAATGCGCACCGCCGCCGAGCGGTTCCGGCCCGAATACGCCAGGTTCACCGGCGCCTCATAGCCCGGCACCAGCCGCTTGTAGCTGTTGGTGGTCGGATTGCAGATCGCGCACAGCGCCTTGGCGTGCTTCAACAAACCGCCCGTGTAATACAGCGCCATCTGCGACAGCCCGGCATACTCGTTGCCCGCAAACAACGGCTTGCCTTTCTTCCACAGCGACATGTGCGTGTGCATCCCCGAACCGTTGTCCCCAAACAATGGCTTGGGCATGAAACACGCCGTCTGCCCGTGCCGCCGCGCGACGTTCTTCACCACATACTTGTACACCATCATCGCGTCGGCCGACTTCACCAGCGTGTCAAACCGGTAGTCGATCTCCGCCTGCCCCGCCGTCGCCACCTCGTGATGCTGCCGCTCGATTTTCAACCCCAACTGTTCCATCACCAGCACCATCTCGGTCCGCAGGTCCTGCTGCTGGTCCAACGGCGCCACCGGAAAATAACCTTCCTTGTGGCGGATCTTGTAGCCCAGGTTGGGGCTCTCGTCCCGCCCCGTGTTCCAGACCGCTTCGTTGGAGTCCACGCTGTAAAAGGTGCCGTTGCTCTTGGCGTCGAACTGCACGTTGTCGAACACGAAAAACTCGGCCTCGGGTCCGAAGACCGCGGAGTCGGCCTGGCCGGTGCTGACGAGGTATTTCTCGGCGCGCTGGGCAATGCCGCGGGGATCGCGGATGTAGGGCTCGTGCGTGCCGGTTTCGGCGATGGTGCAGGTCAATGAGAGGGTCGGCTCGGCCATGAACGGGTCGATGAAGGC
>DATDCV010000358.1:0-10596 GCA_036524155.1 Verrucomicrobiia bacterium | reverse complement strand
CAAAGACTGGGTCGCCTGGTTTGCGATGGGGCGAGTACAGCATAAGAGGTGGTTATAGTACAAGCTTAAAAATAACAATCTTTATTCAGCCCTACTAATTAGCCTTGCGGTAGGCAGACCTCATGCCGAACAGAACTGATTTTTAATCGGCTTAAGCGCGCCGGCGGCCGCGTGTAAGCCGAGTGCAACTCGGCGCTCCGACCCAAGACTGAGCGGATCCCATTTTTCCGATTTTCAGCTTTTGAGTTCCGCATGCACACGGTAGAATTTGCCTGTAGCATGATCGAGGACACCATCGGAAAGATCGAAGCCAAGCTCCAAAACGCGGATGCCATCAAAGAGGAACGGCGCCGCGAGCTTCTCGAGCTGGTGGGCACTCTGAAATCGGAGGTCGCCAACCTGTCCAGGACCAATAGCGAGCAGGCTCAGAGCATCGCCGGCTTCGCGCAAGTGTCCGCCCACGAAGCAACCCGAGCAGAAAAGAACCCGGATCTACTCCGGCTCTCGCTGCAGGGGCTGCAATCCTCGGTCCAGGAACTGGAGCAAACCCATCCCCGGCTGGTGCAAATCGTCAACGCCATCAGCAACACGCTTTCCAACCTGGGGATTTGACTCGAATCGACTCATCCGCAGTTCCGCGAACGGTCGGAACGTTAACATCGCTTCGGCACAAAAAAACCCCGCCATTGCCGTGTGTAACAGTTCCTTTGAACTTATTAGAAACAGAAGGGACCCGCCGGACTGCTTTCGACTTCCAGTGAAGGCGTGTCGGCCACAGCCACAACTTTGATCCCGTGGATTATTTACTACGGTTCAAGGACATAGTTTCTAATCACGTGCATAGGCAGGGTAATTCAAAAATTCTATTCTGGAATTCCCAGCAATATTCCAAAGAACTCCGGGAAGCGTGAGTCGCCGCCTACCGGCATCGCGGGAGCACTATCCGCCCCGCACCAGGATTTCTCAAGCGAAAACTTTTGTGGCGCCCGAGATTCTTTCATCCGAGGCTCCGCGGTCGTCTCCACGCGAGCTCTCGGAGACGGCTGAAGTAGTCCGCTTTCGCGGTTCGACGACCGGTCGCCGTGCGTGGTGCGGACCCCCAGGACGGGAACCCGTTGCCAGGCAGCACTCGATTTTTGACACCAATTGGGCCGGGGTGACCGGTTTCGTGACATACTCATCGGCCCCCGCCTCCAAACCGGCAAAGCGGGTGAACTCGCTGCTCAAGCCGGTGAGGACGATGACGGGAATGTCAGCTGTTTCCGCCGTCCTCTTCAAGGTCTCACAAACGGCGAACCCGTCGAGCTCAGGCAAAACCAAATCCAACACAACCACGTCAGGGGCGAGTGAACGAGCTTTGTGGAGGGCCTCGAACCCGTTGGCGGCGGTCGCCACGTTGAATCCGGCCTGTTTGAGACCAAGCCGTAGCAACTCCAGCAGCTCCGAATTGTCGTCTACGATTAGTATCTTCTTCCGCATAAGCGCCTGTCAGACCAGCTCTTGAAACCTGTCCCCTGCACGGCTTGGCTTACAGCCTTTGGCTGTTGCATCAGCACAAATTATGCCGCAACCCCGCAGCATTCGGCCTCGCTTTTGTTCACCGCTCGACAACAACGGCGAGCCCGCTAAATTGGCGATTGTGTCGTTGATAACTAAAGCTCTGATAATTGCCGGACGCCGTTTTGGGTCCCGGCTATTGCTGGGGACGGGCAAGTTTTCGTCGCCAACGGTGATGCGGGAGGCACTGGAGGCAAGCGCGACAGAGCTTGTGACCGTGGCGTTGCGCCGGGCTGATCTGAGCGGCAAGAGCGACCCCTTTGCCAACATCCTGGAATTCGTGGACCCGGGGAAATTTCTGCTACTGCCAAACACGAGCGGAGCGGTCAACGCCGAAGAAGCGGTGCGCCTGGCGCGGCTAGCGGCGGCGGCGGGCCTTCCTAAATGGGTCAAACTCGAAATCCATCCCGACCCGCAATACCTGCTGCCGGATCCGGTGGAGACGCTTAAGGCCGCGGAGGTTCTCGTCAGAGAGGGCTTCCAAGTGTTGCCATACATTAACGCCGATCCTGTATTGGCCAAACGCTTGCAGGACATCGGGACCGCCACCGTGATGCCGTTGGGTTCGCCGATCGGCTCGAATCGCGGGCTGCGGACGCGAGATCAGCTTGCCATCATCATCGAGCAGGCCACGGTGCCCGTGGTGGTGGATGCGGGCCTCGGAGCGCCAAGCCACGCGGCCGAAGCAATGGAGATGGGGGCAGACGCCGTGCTGGTTAATACCGCTATTGCCGTCAGCAGCGATCCGAACCGCATGGCCATCGCGTTCAAGCTGGCCGTCGAAGCCGGCCGCGCCGCGTTCGAGTGCGGCCTCGGCGCGGAACAGGAAGCCGCCAGTGCCACGAGCCCATTGACCGCATTTCTCGAGTGAAAGTCCATGAACCCGAAATCTCTCACAACCCAACGAGTCGAAAACCTTCTTGCGGCCGCCGCCCACACCCGGATCCTGGTGATCGGCGACGTGATGCTCGACCAGTTCATCTGGGGAAGCGTCGCCAGAATCTCTCCGGAAGCTCCGGTGCCGGTCGTCGATTTCGAGCGCGAGAGCTTCATGCCCGGTGGTGCGGCAAACGTCGCCCGAAACCTCACGGCGCTGCGTGTTCCGACTGAGTTATTTGGGGTGCTCGGCCGGGACGACGCCGCCACTCAGGTGCTGGCGCTGCTCCGGGCACAGGAGATCGGCTGCGGCGGCATCATCGCGATCCCGGAACGACACACCAGCGTCAAAACCCGCATCGTTGCCCAGCAACAGCAGGTCGTCCGCATCGATCGCGAATCCCGCGATGGGTTGGACGCCGCATTGACCAACCGCCTACTGGGCAAGGTGGAGTCGTTGCTCGGCGAAAGTGCCGGGGTTGTGGTTGGCGATTACGGAAAAGGGGTCGTCACTCAACCTCTGCTCGACCAACTCAAACGGCTGTGCCGCGAACATGGCCTTTGGCTCAGCCTGGATCCCAAACCGGTCCACCGTCTTGGCCTGGCCGGGCTCTCGCTCATCACCCCCAACCGGAAGGAAGCCTTCGAGCTGGCGAACCTGCACGACGAAACGCGCAACCCGGATCCCTTGAAGGACACGAACCTGATGCAGGCCGCCGAGAAATTGTTAGCGCAGCTCCGCCCCGCCCTGCTGCTCATCACGCTGGGCGAACAAGGCATGATACTGTGCCAGCGCGGACAAGACCCCATCCACATCCCGACGGTCGCACAGGAAGTCTTTGACGTGTCCGGCGCCGGCGACACGGTGATCGCCTGTTTCACACTGGCCATCGCTGCCGGCGCGTCGCCTCTTGAAGCCGCCATCTTATCTAATCACGCCGCGGGCGTCGTGGTCGGCAAAATCGGCACAGCGACGGTCAGCCCGGTGGAGTTGGTCGCCAGCTTCAAACATTAAGTGGCCGGCCTTTAGCTGAGTCAACGAAAGCAATCCTTCAAAGCCCGCATGTCCACGGCCGAGCCGTTCGGAACGTGGCAATAAGCCCAGGCGATCTGCTTGCCCGCGGGCGCACGGGTGGGATCAAACAGCGTCGGTTGATAGAGAATGACGAATGGCCGCCCTACGGGCGCGTGCCTCCCGATGCTGCCAACTCCAGGTCCACCGTTCCAACATCGAGAGTGTCACCTGTCACCTCGGTCGGTTTCGGCACCACCACTTCTTGAACGACATCATCCAGAAGACACATGGGCAAACCGGACCTCAGTCGGTTTGGTTCTAGCGTCAGGTCGTAAACGCCGGGCAGCACCTCGTCGATGAGGAAAGTCCCGTCCGGCGCTACGACCGGTGTGTAGTCGCGAGAAGTCCGGAAGGCGTCGCGGCCAGCCTCAGTTTGAAGAAATGCGAGCTTCCGTTTGAACCACGCCGCCCGGGCAGCGATCAGTTCATTGGGAGATGGGAATTGCACCGGACCTGGTGCGGCTTCAGGGAACACCCTGGATCGCAAGCTTAGCCTGTAAAGTTGCTCATCCGGAGCTCCGCTTACGGCGGCGGCTGGGCTGGTCTTTCCTACGATGCGTAACCCGCCTCCACCCACCGTGACATCAGTCCTTTCGCCAGATGTGACCCTTATGCCGATGCCGTGGGGCAGCAATCTCCAATCGCCCGGCGGCACGCCCTCAATACTGAAGTGTGCTGCCTCATCCGTCGTTGCCGTCAGCGCCAAGGAGACAAACTGTGTTCGATCTGCGGGGCGATTGCACAGGAAAACTGTGCGGTTGGTGCCAAGTGATTTGCCCACTCTAAGCGTGCCGGAGACAGACCCCCACGGGCCAAGCTTTATCACGGAGGATGGGGGAAGGCGATCCAACGGGACTTCGGCATAGCCGAGCCTGTGGGCGACGAAGAGCATGCCAGTGAGCGGTTTGGTTTTCAGCGTGAACGCGCCGTTGGAGTCGGTTTCAGAGCGATTCGCCGAGGAGAATCGCAAATCGAACTCGCCGGGCAGGGTGATATAGACGCGCGGCGATGGTTGGCGTGATCCAGAAAATCCATCGTCTAAAGCGCAGGCAACAACGACTGCGCCGGGAGCCGGTTCGCCATCGGGGAGTTGAACCACACCCGCGAGACCGCCGAGAGGCGCGAGTTCGAAACCGATCAGCGAAGCATTAGTGAGCGGGCCGGCCAGAGTTTGCCGGGCTGGCGAATAGCCGGAAGCCCGAACCTCCAGGTCCAGTTTCTCAATGGGGTCTGCGTAATATGTTGGGGCGAGGAACGCGAAGCATCCGTTCTCGCCTGTAGTAGTGAGCTTGCGGGCCAACCCGGCATAGGTCGCAAAGCCGGAAGGACTCCCTCGGCGTAAGGTCACGGCCGTCCAGACCTGAAACTCTGGAATGAGTTGGCCACTGTGCAAATCGGCAACACGTCCGGAAATTCGAACCGGGGGCAGGCGGACGGTTTTCCGCAACGTAACGATGTGTTCCGCTCCATCGGCAGGCAGGTCCACCTGAAGGTAGTCATAGCCAGAACCCCAGATTCCATATCGCAAGGGCAACGCAGGGGCGGAGAGCCATGCGAAGCGGCCCTGCGCGTCGGTTATTGTGCTCCAGTGGAAACGATCGGAAGCGTAGTCGCCGCTGACAGGAAGCACAGTCGCTCGACCGACGGGGTGTGCCTCGGAGTCCAGGACCCGTCCGCGGAGAACAGCAGCCTTGTGCAGGACTATTCGCAATGCCTCGGAGGGGAGAGTTCGAGGCAAGGTAACGTCCGCTGGCAGGAAACCGTCAGCCTGCGCGGTCACCACCAATTGCTCTCCGCCAGTAATATTCGAGAACTTGAATACGCCGTCCGCAGCGGTGAGTGTCATAGCTGTGGGATCCGAATAGAGCCGATCGCGGGTCACCTGTGCGCCACTAATGGGTTGGCCTTGTTCGTCCATGACGATGCCCGTTGCGACCCGGCCTCTCTTAAGCACCACAACAGCAGTCCCGTCGCGGAGGTCTTCCTCGGAAAGAGGAATAGGTCCAGGCTGGGATGAGCCGCGGATTTTCGCGGATCTGAAACTGGCGGCGACGTATTCCGGGTGCGAAAGGGAAAAGATCACGGGCTGGAGCTGCGGGGGTAAATGGTCGCAGAACCAACGACCCTGAGCGTCCGTGGTTTCCGTATGAGAAAGAGCAAGGCCCTCGCGTTCCGGAGGCGGTTCAGGCCCGGTCGCCGGCCCGGGACCGCGCACGCCAATCTGAACATCAGGGATGGGTTCGCCACTTTCGTTGAGGACAAACCCGGCGACGACAGTGCCGGGATCAAGCCTGGTCGTGTATTGGGAGGGGATTTGTCCGAGCAGATCGCCACGGCCTGCGGCCCAGCTAACGAACCTGGGGACATAGCCTTCCTTGATAATCTCAATGCGCAGATTCCAAACCTCATCAGAAGCGGCAGGAAACGAGATGGATGACTCCCCTTGCCTGTCGGTGCTGAGCAGATTCGTCGCGATATTTGGAAAACCAGTATCCCAGATCACCTTCAGCTTGGCATTACGTAGAGGAGCATCGCTTCCGGCATCCAGAACGCGCAGAACAAGCTGCCCGGGGTTCAGCGCCGCGGACGTGTCAGCGGCAGGCAGGCGTGGCGACGGATTGCCACCCAACGTTAGGCCTGGAGCATTATTGCCTGGGCCCGGCGACGCAGCCCTTTCAGGCGCAAATCCTCGGAGGGCCACCAACGCCAGGAGGCAGAGCAGACCGATACCGCCAAGCTTCAAGGTCAGTTCTTTAACACGCGCACGCTCGAGAGCAGCCATGGCGAAGCTCACAAGCGAGGGAGCAGCAGCCGGGGAGAACACAGCCGTGACGATAGCCGCCGGCAGCCCAGAAGGAGCGGCTTGCACGGCTCTTGCCGTGAGGGCAACAGCGACGACGGTGGTTGGCAACACCACGCCGTTTCTGACAAAGCTGGCTCTTAGCTTCTCGAGGGCGCGAGTAACTCTTTTCTGGGCGCCATCTTCTGAAGTACCCAAAAGGTGAGCGATTTCTTTGTAACTCTTTTGTTCAAAGAAGCGGAGGGCGACCGCATTTCGGTCCTTTTCCTTTAAGTTATAGAGCGCGTCATCGAGGGCGGGCGCGATCTGTTTCCAGGCATCGTCGCAATTGGTTTCAAGAAGCCCCGCCGCTTGCTCCTCGGTGCGGCGTCGGCGCTGGTCGCGCCGGAAGGCATTCAGCGCCACAAACCGGGTGGTACGGAGCAGCCAACCCGGCAGGATGACATTTTTGCCCATAGTTCCAGCTTTGCGGGCCAGAATGACAAATACGACCTGAGTGATTTCCTCGGCCTTGTGCGCGTTGCGGGTTTGGCGCAGTGCGGCCGAGTAGACGAGGTTCGTATAACGCTCGACCAGCGCTCCGAAAGCCTGGTCCGAACTCCGTGACACGTATTCGTGGAGGAGATCAAAATCGCTCATACCCGGCGCCCGTTAGCTCCGAACGGCTCCTGTGGAAGATACGACGCCAGAATACCACAGAATGCAACTCGAATTGCGCGTCAATTCAAGGATAGCTTGTGCGGTAGAAGGCGGAGTTCGACGGAGGGGTGGGATCCGAGAACTGGCCGATTCCCGTGCTGCCCACATTTACCGTGCCGAGACTCGTCCACGGGCCAGCGATGGAGGAAGCGCGCTCGACCATGTAACTACGGCCGGAGAGCGCAACCACGCGAAGCTGGCAACCTCCGGTCTCCAGCACCTGTGCCAGCACAACGGGAGCCGGAACCAGGCTGAAAACCGTGCCGTAGAGATTCCCACCTCTTCCACCGTTGAAGGTGGCTCCGTAAAGGGTGCCGTCACCGCCAAGGAGGACACCGGATTTCGGTAGGATGCCATCCCCGTTTTGCGGAAACGTTTTCAACACCCGGAACCCGCTGCCGTCCGGGTTCAATTGGAAGACCGTGCCCACGCTCTGCATCAGATCGACAGCGCCGCCGGAAGTTGTGGTTCCGAACAGCACGCCATTCGGAGCTTGGGTGAGACCCGCCATGGGACCGGCACCATCTAATCCATTAAAACTTTTCAGGACCGTGAAGCCGGTACCGTCAGCGTTCAGTTTGAAAATCGTGCCCTTGTTGTTCGCCCCGCCAGCGGCGGTGGTACCATAGAGCGCCCCGTCTTGGCCCTCCAAAAGCGGTGCCCACGGTGTTGCGCCGTCCGAACCGGCGAAGCTTTTAAGAAGGCCATAGCCGGTGCCGTCGAGGTTAAGTTTGAAAACCGCCCCCTTTGATCCACTCCCGCCAATCGAAGTTGTTCCGTAAAGCACACCATTGGTCCCCTGAATCAAACCGGCGTAGGGACGGGCCCCATCGGTGGCGCCAGTATCTTGAAAACTCTTAACTACGCTATAGGAGGCACCGTCCGGATTTAGCCTGAACACGGTCCCGACCGATTTGGAGCCTCCGCCCATGGTGGTACCGTAAATGGCACCGTTGTTCGCCAACAGCAGCATACCATAAGGGTTTGCGCCATCAGGGGCGCCGCTGAATTGTCTGAGCATCTGGTAACCGTTGCCGTCCGATTGAAGCTTGAAGACGTGACCATAACCTCGCACAAGAGTGCTGGAACCCGATTGGTATGTGGAGTCATACATGGCTGTTCCATAGAGGAGGCCGTCGGCGCCCTGCGCCAATCCAGCCGAAGGCCTGCACCCGTCGGCGCTGGTTCCCGTAAAGCTCTTGAGCACCATCGACCCGCTGCCGTCCTTGTTCACCTTGTAGACGGTACCCTGATCCGAAGCACCTCCATACTGAGTAACCCCGTAAAGCGCACCGTCGAGGCCCTCAATCAGATCCCCATAAGGATTTACGCCGTCGCCGCCTGTTTCAGTGAAATCCTGCAGGACGGAGTAGGCGCCGGTTTCCGGATTCACATCGAAGGCCGTGCCCTGGCCGAACCTGCCGCCGCGTGCGGTCGTGCCATAGAGCATACCGTCACTGGCTTGCAGGAGTGGTCCGTTCGGCTGAACCCCCTGGGCGCCGTCGGCGGAGTAACTCTGAAGAACGCGAAATCCTGTACCGTCCGGGCCGATCTCGAACATGGTGCCGTTGGTGGACGTGCCGCCCGCGGACGTGGTACCGTACAGTGCGCCATTGGTCCCGAAAATCACAGGAGTCACGAGACTTGCGCCACTGGTGCCGCCAAAACTCTTGAGCACCTGAAAGCCGCTGCCGTCCGGCAGGATCCGATAGAGCGTGCCTTTTGAGCTCGCGCCGCCGGCATAGGTTGTGCCGAAGAGAACGTCCCCCATGCCGTCGCCAGGTTGAATGAGGGCGGCATACGGTTGCGCGCCATCGTTCGCCCCGCCGCCAAAGCTCTTGATCACCTGATAGCCGCTGCCATCGGAGTTGAGTTTGAAAATAGTGCCCTGGTTTTGGCTGCCTCCTCTCATCGTGGTCCCATAGAGCACGCCATCAATCCCTTGAATCAAAGAGGCTCTCGGGTTGGCACCATCCGTTGCGCCCCCGGTGAAACTCCGGAGCACCGAGTAATCGAGGCCATCCCGGCTAATCGTGAAAACCGTTCCGAGATTACTCGTGCCACCGGCGTAAGTGGTGCCGTAAAATGCGCCGTTTGTTGTCTGAACCAGGCCAGCAACGGGTGTTGCGCCGTCACCGTTGTCGCCGGTGAAACTCTTCAGGATGGAGTAACTGGAACCATCCTGGTTCAAGCGGAAAATCGCGCCGAGGTTGCTGACGCCACCGCTCGAGCAAGCGCCATAGAGCATCCCGTTGTTGGCTAAAAGCAAGGTCCCGACGGGCAATCGGGCGTCTGTGCCAGTACTGAACCCCTTCACCACAAGAACGCCACTCCCATCCCGGTTTAACTTGAAAACGGTCCCGTTCCCCGTCGCTCCGCCGAAAAAGGTCATCCCGTAGAGCGCCCCATTGGTGCCCTCCACGAGTCCTCCGGTTGGTGAGTTCAGGGAAAACTCAGCCTGACCGAAGTACTTCACCGTCCGGTAAATGGACTGGCCAAACGCATGTGGCGGACCGCCAAGCAGCGCAGCGCATACGACAAGAGGGTGCAAGGTCAACCAGCGAGCCGGCCGTTCAGTTTTCATGGACTCTGCTTTCCCAACCGGGCATTCACGCCCAAGCCCATGAGTTCAGTTCAACGGGCCACGCCTGGATGCCCTCGATTACAGGTTCTTTATTAGAATATGTCCAAGACCGCCCATATTCCGACAAAATTTCGGACTGTTTCCGAACCGGCGAATCACATCGGCGGCTTCTCAGGCCGAGCGCCGGGGAGGTAACCGCCTCCAGTTTCGGGGAATGTTCGCGACGCCACCAGGACTGACATCGTCCTGAAACCACCCTGTCGGAGTCAGTTTTCGGCTGATCCGCTCTTGTTGGCTCAATCACCCTCTTGCTCGTCGGCGGAGAGCGGACGCTCGCTCTCAGATTGAGGACTTGGCGACGAGCGCCGCCGAAGTTTCATAAGTTAACGGGGGGATCACGCGGTCATCACCCGTCTTGATGGTTCGCGTGGCCGGGTCGAAGAACAGGGCGAGTCCGAGGCGTTCGGACATCTCGGCGAGGCACAAGACGGTCTGGGCGCGGATCGCGAGTTCGACGTTGGCGACCGGCATTTGGCCGCTGCGGATACAGTCGAAGAAGTTCTTCTCGAGCACTTCGATGCGTTCCGTGGGCCGGCCATCGGTGAAGGTTTCGGTTTCCAATTCCTCAGTGAAAATGGCTTCGGGCCGCAGTTCGACCTTATTTTGGCTCGAGGAGAAATAGAGCGTGGCTTTGCGGCCGCGCATGATCTCGGGCAGACCCTGTTCGTTGACGGTGGTGCCGGCGACCACCAGCGTCAGGCCGTTCGGGAACTCGACGAGCAAGTGCGTGGTGTCGGTGATCTCGCGGTCAGTCGACACTTTGCGCGTGCCGGTGGCGACCACGCGACGCGGGAAGTCCGGCGTGCCGGTGGCGATCATCAGCGGCTGGAACCGGTGCGGCAACAGGTTGCCGATGATGCCGGAATTATAGGCGTAATACTTGTGCCAACTGAAGTAGTGCTCGGGGTTGAATGGTATCTTGGGCGCGCCGCCAAGCCAGCGCTT
>DATDCV010000357.1:0-53755 GCA_036524155.1 Verrucomicrobiia bacterium | reverse complement strand
GGCATTTGATGAGCTCCTTGAAACGCTCGAGGCCATTGCCCAGGAACGCGAACCGGACGAGGCGATCTGGGGTTCGATGATCAAGGAGGCGATTAAACGGCGCAATCCGGGGTTCAACGAGCGCGCTTTTGGCTTTCGCTCGTTCAATGACCTGCTTCGGGAAGCAGAAAAACGGGGCCTCTTGAAGCTCGAGGCGGATGAAAAATCCGGCGGCTACAGGGTGCAAACCGTGGAGTGAATCCAACTTCCAGCAAGCATGAAACTTAATCCTACAGGTTTGGCAACTGCGGCCGTGCTGGCTGTTGCCTTGCCGATCACCGCCGGAGCCGCGACCTTTGGCATCGAAACGCTCGATTTGGGCTACGTGGAGCAGGGCTGGGGCTCGCCACAAGCGAATAAATCAGTGGACAACCACACGCTCTCTATCGGCGGAAAGAAGTTCGAACATGGACTGGGCACCCATGCCGCAGGCAGTTTCCGAATCGCTCTCAACGGAAAAGGCGAGCACTTCACCGCGAATGTGGGAGTGGACGACGAGATCGGAAAACGCGGCAGTGTGGTCTTCTCGATCGTCGGCGATGGCAAAACGCTTTGGCAGAGCGGCGTTTTGCGCGGGGGCGATCCCGCAAAAGAGGTCTCGGTCGAATTGGCCGGCATTAAGACATTGATCCTCAGAGTAAGCGATGCTGGCGATGGCATGAACTATGACCATGCCGACTGGGGTGACGCAAAGATCGCCATGCTTGAGGGTAAGCCCGAAGCCGTCATGCCTCCGCGCGAACCGGCGGTCGTGCTGACCCGTAAAACCTCGCCGAAACCGCGCATTAACGGCGCCAAAGTTTTCGGTGTGCGCCCCGGCTCGCCGTTCCTGTTCACGGTGGCGGCGAGTGGACAGCGGCCGATGACTTTTTCGGCGGCCAATATGCCCGCAGGCTTGGCTCTCGATCCGCAAAGTGGCCTGATTACGGGAACGCTTGGCGAGAAGGGAACATTCAGGGTGACGCTCGAGGCGAGGAACGCGGCTGGCTCATTCGAACGCCCGTTGAAGATCGTTTGCGGCGACACGATCGCGCTGACGCCGCCGATGGGTTGGAACAGTTGGAATTGCTTCGGCTGTGACGTCAACGAGGCGAACGTGCGCGCCGCCGCCGATGCCATGGTCGCCAGCGGCCTCATCCAGCACGGCTGGACCTATATTAACATCGATGATTGCTGGGAAGCCGCGCGCGATTCCGTGGGCCAGATCCTGTCGAACCAGAAATTCCCGAACATGAAGGCGTTGACGGATTACGTGCACGCGAAAGGGCTGAAGATCGGCCTTTATTCTTCTCCCGGGCCTCGGACGTGCGCGCAACACACCGGCAGCTACAAGCACGAGCAGCAAGACGCCCAAAGCTACGGGGAATGGGGTTTCGACTACCTCAAATACGATTGGTGCAGTTATGGCGAAATCGCTCCGAATCCCGACCATGCGGCGCTGGTCAAGCCCTACCAGGTGATGCGCGCCGCGTTGGACGCCGTGCCGCGCGACATCGTTTTCAGCCTCTGCCAATACGGCATGGGCAACGTCTGGGAATGGGGCGCGGAGGTCGGCGGCAATTGCTGGCGCACAACCGGAGACATCACTGATACGTGGAACAGCATGGCGGGCATCGGCTTCGGCCAGGCCGGCCATGAAAAGTTCGCCGGCCCAGGACGCTGGAATGATCCGGACATGCTGGTCGTCGGTTATGTCGGTTGGAGCGCGAGGGTCCGTCCGACCAAGTTGACGCCCAACGAGCAATACACCCACATCAGCCTCTGGTGCCTGCTCTGCTCGCCTCTGCTCATCGGCTGCGACATGACCAGGCTTGATGAGTTCACCCTCAACCTGCTGACCAACGACGAAGTTCTCGAGGTCAACCAGGATCCGCTCGGCCGCCAGGCGGGCCGGGTGGCTAAACGGGGCGAAATCGAGATCTGGGCCAAAGACATGGAGGATGGCTCGAAGGTCGTCGGTTTATTCAACCTTGGCGAAGAGCAGTCGCCCGCTACCCTGGACTGGGCTGACGTTGGCTTGAAAGGCAAACAAACCGTCCGCGATCTCTGGCGTCAGCAGGACGTTGGCAGTTTCACAGCGCAGTTCCAAACCCAGGTGCCTCGGCACGGCGTGGTCCTTGTGAAGTTGACTTCTATCTGATTCACCCTGACTGCCGCACTTGTTCATCTCCCCTCGCCGTAGGGTGTATACCCCATTGGCCGCCACTCCCCGACGTGTTCAATTAGTACTTGTCTTCGCCTTGTCTGCTCGAGGGGGGCGAGATCTGTACGCAGTCGGCAAAAAAGAAAGGAAAAACAATGAAAGCATTAAGCGTCTTAGCGTTCGGTTTGGCGGTTGGAGTCTCGGCGCACGCGGCGTTGATCCGATTTCAACTTTCACCGCCGGGCACAGATGTGGCGGTGGGAGTCAGCCCTCGCAATGAGGTGTCCGCCACGCCCATCAACAGCACGGGTTCGGGCGGGGAGATTTCGGGAGGCATCGTTTTTGACACCGGCACCTCCATGCTGGAAGTCGCGGTTGGCTATGGCTCAGCCGCCGGGTTCACGGATTTGACCGGTGCAGCGACTGCAATGCATATTCACGGGCCGGCCACGACGAACGTGAACGCGGCCGTCCTGGTGAGCCTGGTGCCATTCAATTTTCCGGCCGTTAATCCCGCGACGGGAGGTGTTGTCGTAGGCAGAGTTGCCTGGCCCACCGATCGCACCGCGGATTTGCTCGCTGGGCACACCTACTTCAATATTCATACCGTCGCCTACCCGGGCGGCGAAATCCGTGGTCAGTTGATTCCCGTGAACGAGGCTCCCGCGGTCGTTTGCCCTGGGCCGGCCGAGCTCGAATGCGGCGAGCCTGCGACCTTGTTTGCGTTGTTTACGGACCCGGAGGGGGATCCGCTCTCGGTGGTATGGTCGGTCAACGGTGTTGCGGTTCAAACCAACTCGTTGCCAGCTCGGGGGGCAGGCCTCCCCGCGATGGACACGCTAACCCAGCGCCTGCCTCTGGGCACTAACGTCTTGGGGGTTGCGGTCACTGACATCGCCGGCAACACCGCCTCCTGCTCCAGCCTGATCGTCGTTGTGGACACCACGCCGCCCGTTATCGTCGCGTCCAGCGCGCAACCGGCGACTCTTTGGCCGCCCAACCATAAAATGGTGGCGGTAACGGTGCGCGCACGAGTCGAGGATGCCTGCAGTGCCACCACCTGGAAGATAATCCGCGTGAGGAGCAATGAGCCTGTCGATGGACACGGCGACGGCCACACCGACCCAGACTGGATGATCACCGGCGACCATACGCTCAAGCTCAGGGCGGAGCGGTCGGGTCCGAGCGATGGCCGCGTCTATAGCATCGTCCTGCAGGCCAAAGACGCCGCCGGCAATGTCTCGGCCACCAAAGTCGTGACCGTCACGGTGCCGAAGAGCCAAGGGAAATGACGTTAGACTAAGTGTGCGTGCCAACAACGGGGGGGATGCTCTCCCCGTTGTTGGCGCCGGCGGAGAAGCACCTCAGACAGGCGCTCGAAGCCGGCTGGGTGGAGGCTGAACCTTGGGAACAGCCGCACTAACGCCTGTATTGCTCTTCTGAGCTTCCAGGTGAGGGTAAGGTCCATCCTTGTCGCCAGCCGCCACACGCCTTCCTACCGCTGATGTGCCCATGAAATCGCCAACTGCAGCAATTCACTCGAGTCCTTGAGGTCGAGCTTCTCGCGTATTCGCGCGCGGTAAGTTTCGACGGTTTTTGAGCTGATGTGAAGGCGTTGGGCAATCTGGTGGCTGCTCAGGCCGTAGCCAATCAATTCAAAAACCTGCAACTCGCGATCAGCCAGCGATTCGACTGGACCTGATGAGCCCACATTGCGGTCGCCGGCCAGGCGGCTGAGCAGGCTGGAAGCCGCTTTTTCGTTCAGGTAAACCCCGCCATCGAGTATGCGGCGGATGGCGAGGAGGATATTGCGGGTGGCTTCCTGCTTGGTGATATACCCTCGGGCGCCCGCCCGAATAACCCGCTCGGCGTAGAGCGATTCGTCGTGCATCGAGACCACGAGCACGTTCAACCCGGGCCAGGACACATGGATGTCCTTGATTAGTTCCAAGCCATCAGAGCCCTTCAGCGCGAGGTCCACGATTACCAACTCGGGAGCATTTCTCCTGATCGCTTCGAGCGCGCCTCCCCGGTCTTCAGCCTCGGCGATCACTCTCAGGTCCGGCTCGCGATTAAGAATCTCGGCCAGCCTTTCCCGGATGAGGGGATGGTCGTCCACGAGCAAAACCCCGGTCTGCCCGGATTTTAGAAGTGGTTTGGGTGACGGCCGGCTCACACGGGCAATTTTTCAGGTCGACGGTTTGGGGCGCAACAGGAAACGGTGGTGCCCCCGTGAACCCCGGAACTGATTCTTAGGCTGCCGCCGATACTCCTGGCCCGATAATCCATGATATGGAGGCCCATCCCGCTTTTGTTCGCGGTGGCCCGGGCGCCACACCCAATCCCGTCGTCGCGGATTTCAAGCTCGAGATCGTCTCCAGAGGCACCCAAGCGGATCGAAATCGCCTTGGCGCGGCTATGCTTCACGGCGTTGGTGATCGCTTCCTGGGCGATCCGATACAGATGGACAGCCATGACGCCGTTCCTGACCAACTGCAATCCACTACAGTCAACCCTGCAATCGACTCCGGACCGCGCTTGCGTGGTCCTCGCCAGCTCTTCGAGGGCCGAGGGCAACCCCTCGGCCTCGAGGCGCACCGGGAACAGCCCACGGGACAACTGGCGGGCCTCGGTGATGGCCTTATCCAGGTATTCCGCCAGTCTGGATGCCAGAGCGGTTCCGGTGGCGTCCGTGCCGGCGAGTTCAGCCCGCAGTGAATTCGCGTCGAAAGCCAGGCTGACTAACTGTTGGCAAAGACCGTCATGGAGTTCCTGGCCAATGCGTGCCTGCTCTCGGTCCGTAATCTCCAGGATCTGCTGTTCCAATCGATGTCGATCTGTTTCCGCGCGGATGCGAGCGATGGCCCCGGTCGCCTGCGCTGCGAGTGCCTCCATGACGATCCGGCTCTGAGGCGGGATGGTGTCACAGGTGTGGGAAGCCAGATTGAGTGACCCGACCACAAGCTCTTCGCGACACAACGGCAGGACCGCCACGGCTCGAAGCGGTTCCGCAGCTCCCAGGCGCTCAACCGGCAGTTCGGAATACACTCGGTATAAGGGCTGCCCCTTTCTCACCAG
Source organism: Verrucomicrobiia bacterium (assembly GCA_036524155.1). Classification (GTDB taxonomy): domain Bacteria; phylum Verrucomicrobiota; class Verrucomicrobiia; order Limisphaerales; family UBA8199; genus DATDCV01. The sequence continues at coordinate 48,495 of DATDCV010000357.1, read as the reverse complement.
CTTCGCCCGATCCGTGTTGGCGGCATAGTGGGCTGCCTCACACAAAAACTCTGAGCTCAGCGGTCCTTTGCATGCCGCTAAGTCCAGGTCGCCGGTTTCCGGGTCGCAAAGATACACTCCCCCGGAATCGACACCTTCGAGACCGATGGCCACCTCGAGCAAAGCGTTCAGGGCGGTCGGCAGGTCGCTCGTCGACCCGAGACGAAGCGCCAGGTCCCGCTGCCCCTTTAGGAGGGACTCCGTGCGTTTCCGTTCGCCGATGTCTACCCCGATCACTACCAAAGAACGCACCTCCCCTGCCGAGCCGCGCACCGGCAGAACCCGGGCTTCTATCCAGCGTTCACCCGCGGGCAAGGTGAGGCGCTCGTCCATGCGCAGCCCCTGACCCGTCTCGAAAACACGTCGGGCGGCCGTGAGATGGCGTTCGACCACTTCCTTGCCGAAAAGTTCCGCCTGGGACACCCCGACCAGAGACTGGGCCGTTCGCCCCAATAATCCTGCGGCGGCAGAGTTGGCGTACTCAATTCTAAGCTCCCCGTTGACAACAAAGATGGCGTCCGGCGAGGATTCTGCCAGAGTCCGATACCGTTCTTCGCTTTCTCGGAGGCGCACCTCGCTCAATTTGCGTTCACTAATTTCATGGGTAAAAGAGATGAGCTCGCCTGTAGCGCCGGGCAGCACTGAAACGCTCACCTCAACGTCCAGGCCTGTCCCGTCTTTGCGACGCAGGCGTGTCTCGAAGCGGTCGCCCCCCGTGGTGCGAATCCGCGCCAGGTGACGTTCCATTTCCGGCGGTGTTTCCATTTCCTCAATGCTGCCGAGTTCGCGACCAAGCAACTCCTCGCGCGCATAGCCGAGCATGCGGCAGAACGTGTCGTTCACCTCGCTGAATCGATTGCCGCGATCGATGCTGGCGAAGCCATCCATGAGAGTCGTGAGCATCACGTCGTGTTTTCCCGAGCTCGCTTCAAGGAGACCGTTGAGGCGCCTGGTCGAATCGAGTAGCCTGGAGACCAGCCAGCCGATGGCGCAAAAGATCGTCAGCCGGCTGATCCCGTTCCAGAACAGGCTGAACGACAACCCGGAGTCATGCCCTATTGAATCCCACTCCCGGAGAGCCATCAGGAAGGCGCACAAAAGAGCAATGACCGCCGCGGTCCTTGGGCCGGTTCCCCAAGCGACAAATACGACCACAAGCAAGTACAGCAGCGTAAGGCTCACGGGCGCTGGCAGCAGGAATTCCAGGAAACCAAGCAGCGTGGCGCAGGCCGTCGCGAGCGTCACCACTGCCGCCGGGGACAGGTGTTTCGGTCCTTCGAGCACGTCACGGGCGAAGGCTTTCATGACGCGAGGTTACCAGAAGATCCCCGGGCAAGTCAGCCGGATTGCAGCGGAAACCGGGGGGGGTGGCGATTTGCCTTGGCTGTGGATGCATTGCCAGAAGCGCTCCGGCATCCTAGAGTTTGGAGGTGATTGCGTTGCTGGATTATGGTTCGGGCAATTTGCGAAGCGTGCATAAGGCGCTGCTGCGGGTCGGCGCCGAGGTCAGGCTGGCGCGGCAGCCGGACGAAATGGCGCCGGCTGACGCCGCCGTGCTGCCTGGCGTCGGTGCGTTTGATGATTGCCTTCACGCGCTGGCGGAGCAGGGGTTGCTGGAGGCGACACGACGTTTCATCAAGTCGGGCCGGCCCTTCCTTGGGATTTGCGTTGGCTACCAGGCCCTGTTCGACCGCAGTGAAGAGTTCAATAGCCGAGCCGCGGGCCTGAGCCTTTTTGACGGAAAGGTCGTTCGGTTTTCGGAGAAATCCGGACTCAAGATCCCGCAAATCGGCTGGAATCAGCTTCGAATCGTGCGCCCCGAGTGTCCCCTTTACCAGGGTATTCCCGATGGCAGTTACGTTTATTTCGTGCACAGTTTCTTTCCCAGGCCCGGCGACGCCTCGATCATCGCGACAGAAACAGAGTATGGGGAAACGTTTGCTTCTTCGGTTTGGTGGAGGAATGTTTTCGCGACGCAGTTTCACCCGGAGAAAAGCCAGGCCGTTGGGCTTAAGCTGCTCGCGAATTTCGTTGCCCTAAGTGGGGGCTCGGCGGCCGGTTAACTTGACTCCGGTACAGACGTGCTATCTTGTCCTGTTGCTTAGGCCCCGGAAATGAACAGGGCATCACTGTTAGGGTAATTATTATCATTACGACAATTATGGCATACGAACTACCGCCGCTCCCTTATCCGAAAGAGGCTCTCGAGCCCTATATCGACGCGATGACGATGGAGATCCACCATGACAAACATCATGGCGCCTACGTTACCAACCTGAATAAGGCGATTGCGGCCAAGACTGACCTGGAGAGGAAATCCGTCGAAGATCTGATTGGTAATCTTGATGCCGTCGCACCCGATATCCGTACCGCCGTTCGCAATAATGGCGGCGGACACGCCAACCATTCCATGTTTTGGAAGCTCCTCGCGCCGGCCGCGGGAGGCGCGCCGACGGGCAGGCTGTCGGACGACATCAAGAGCACGTTCGGCAGTGTCGATTCGTTCAAGGAAAAGTTCGAGGCCGCCGGCTTGGGGCGGTTTGGCAGCGGATGGGTATGGCTGGTGCTCAACCGTGGCAAATTGGAGATCTGCTCCACGGCCAATCAAGACACGCCGCTAATGGGAAAGGCCATCAGCGGGGCGGAAGGCGTGCCGGTGTTTGGCTGCGATGTCTGGGAACACGCTTATTATTTGAAATATCAGAACCGCCGGGCTGAGTATCTCAAGGCCTTCTGGAACGTCTTGAATTGGCAACAAGCCGCCACGTATTACGACGCCGCCAGGAAGTGATACCTCCGGCGAGAGCTTTCGAGCGGATATCCCGGGCGCTCCACGAGCGGAGTTGTGGCAACCATGCCCTCACCTCATCTCCCAGACTCTGAAATCAACTGCCGGAGCCGGCGGTTGAATTTGATCGCGTAGATCAGGCTCTCCAGCGGCAGGTGCATTCGGTAACTCCAGTAGTTTCTTGGATTGGCGGGCACATTGATTCGCTCGGAGGCAGGATCCGGGTGGCGCAACTCGGCGTCTATGCCCAGCACGTCCTGAACCTGGAAAATGCTCCACATTGCCGGTGAGGCCAGGTGCTGGCGAATCACCTCCTCGACAATCCAGGGCTCGCAACTGGCCGGCGCGGCTCCCGCTTTTCCAAGTTCGAGACTGTAGAATCTTTCCGTGATCTTTCGATCCTCGGTCCACCATCCCCGGATCGTGCTCATATCGTGCGTGGAAGGCGTGACGACGCTCAGGTAGGGCGCCTCCGCCGGTCGTGAAAACTCGCGAGCCATCTCCTTCGGCATGCGTTGAACTTCCAGGCTGAGTAATCCGAGCCGCCGCATCACCTCCGGAACGCAGGCTGGGACGAGGCCAAGATCCTCGCCGCAAATCAGCAGGTCCGTCGCCCGCGTCAGCGGCGGCAGTTTCTCCAGGGCCCGCTCCCGCCAGAACTCCTCCTGCCGGCGAAAAAAGTAATCCGTATAAAGCTCCTTGATTATGCGCTGAGCCTCCAGGTCGAGGTTTCGAAACGACGAGGTGCTTTCGACGGCAAACCGAATGTGAAAGGCCTGGCCAGATGAGCCCTCGGCGTCGAAAAGAATGACATTGCTGATCAAGTCGAACAGGCCTTGCCGGATGCGGGCGCTTTCCTCCCCGGTTGCTGACTCGAAATGCCGCGCCACCTGTTGTTGCGTCTCGAAACCGGGCTTGAGCGAATAATCGCCGTTGAAGCGGCGGTCCAGGAATTGCGACTTCACGCTGTCCGAGCCCGGGCCGAACATTTCGGCCAACAACGCGTCGGTAATGAACGGTCGTGCGTATCTCTGGTAATCGAACACGATGCCCCGGGCGGCCAACTCGTCGCGGAACACCGGCAGGGCGGGCACAAAGTGCCCCATGATACCTTCGACGGCGTGGACGGGCACGCTCCATATCCGGAAGAAACCCAGGATGTGATCGATGCGGAACGCATCGAAATAGCGGCCGAGTTGCTCGAAGCGTTGTTTCCACCAGGCATATCCGGTCGCCTTCATTTTCGGCCAATTGTAAGTGGGAAATCCCCAGTTTTGCCCCTTGGCGGCGAAAGCATCGGGCGGCGCGCCGGCTTGCATATCCATGTGGTACAGGTCGGGCCGCTGCCACGCATCGGAACCTGTCCGGTGCACACCGATCGGAATATCCCCCTTCAGAATGACGCCGCGCTGGTGCGCATACCGCACGGCATCGGCCAACTGCCGGTGCAAATGGTATTGGACAAAGAAATGAAACCGGACCGAATCGCAGGTTTCAGAATCCTCCGAAGCCAGCTTTGTGACGTCGCTTTCCGCACACTCACGATGAGCCGGCCACTTCGTGAAATCAGCGGTGCCATACTGATCTCGCAAATGGCTGAAAACAGCGTACGGCACGAGCCACTTTTTGTTCTGCTGAAAGAACTGCCGAAAGCCTCTGCTCTTGAATGTGCGTTCTTTCTGCAGCGGGTAAAGCCGCTCCAGGCATCGGGTCTTGGCCGCGGCGACTGCTTCGTAATCGATCGCCTGCAGGTTGTTGAGGCGTTTTCGTTCCTCCTCCAACTCTGAAACGATCCCGTGATTCACGCGCTCGGCCACCTCCGTCAGGCTGATGTAAATCGGATGCAGCGCGAACGCCGAAATCGCGGCATACGGGTAGGAATCCGTCCAGGTATGCGTCGCTGTGGTGTCGTTTACGGGGAGGACCTGGATGAGTTTCAACCCTGTTTGCTGGCACCAGTCCGCCAAAAGTTTCAAATCGCTGAACTCACCCACGCCAAAACTGCGGTTCGTGCGCAAGCTGAAAACCGGGATCGAGATGCCGGCCCCTTTCCACGTGTCAGCCGGCAGCACCGCGAACCCGTCATTCACGATGGTCAGTTTGTCAGGAGCCAAGGTGTCATGCAGAATTCGGTTGCTCCCATCCTCGTAGCGAATGAACTGGCGTTGCTCCGTGTCGTAGACGCCGTACTTGTAGGCGATTGGGAAAATGCTGCCCCGCAGGTCCAAATCCGCCGTGAAAGCTCCCTGCCCCGGCATTCGCCTCAGCAAAAGCGGGTTGGTTGTTACCCAATTGCCTAAGCCAGGCGTGTCACCGATCAGGCATAGCGTTTGGCCTTTTGTAACCAGAGGCGCTCTGACCCGAACTGAGTGTGTCCTTGACGCGGCACCGTTTGTCCCAACCTCGGTCTCGCTTGGCGCGAGCAAAACCCGCCTGAACGGCGCGGTGCAAAACGCGTTCTCGTAAAACCCCGGATGGTTCCACGAGTCGATCACCTGAAGCACGTCTACCTCATGTTTGGCCAGATTGACGCTTCGGCCATTTTCCCGGTCCTCGGTAACCGACCCATCCGGCTCACGCAGAACATACCTGTAACCAAGGTCCTCCGCCGGCGCCGCGGCTCGCGGAACGTAAATCGTGGTTCCCCAGGATTGCTCGTCCCAGTACTGCAGAGGGATGGCGTTCGAGAAATCACCCGCGCCAAAAAACTCGTGCTCGCCGGTGACCCACAGCGACTGGCCGGGCCGGGTATGAAAGCGGACCTGTAAGATTAATCTCATGTCTTGGCGTGGCAGCTCGCCGAAGCGGATCGAGCCGCGAAATCCTGAGGGTGACCGAAAGTGCCGATCGCGCTAACTCAGAATTGTGCTCCGAGCGTTACCCGGAGATCGGCCTCTCGCTGCGAGAGTTCAGCCTCGGCAAACGGCGGCACGAAGCCGGGGAGCTGCGCGGAGGCCACCCCCTCTCCTCCTTTGGAGGAGAGAGCAGGGGAGAGGACGCCTTCTCGGTTTTGCTGCCTCCGTCCATGGGCAGGCTCTGCCATCCACACCCTCGGACCGGTTCGGCACATGCCGTTCACGCTAAACGAGAGCCGCGCTGTTGGCCTGGATCTTCCTGATGGCCTCGAGGATGTCGTCCATGTCGCGGCGCTCGCCCAGGAGCATGTTTTGGGTCATCGCAACGGTGGTCTCGCAAACCTGCTTGTTGCCTCTGAGTTCTTTGAAGCTGTCACGGTATGCCTGAAGTCGTGCCGGGCTCCACAGTCGCTTATAACCGCGCGACGCAATGGCTTCATCCAACAGGCCGTCGTAGTACTGCTCATGGTAGATGCCCCCGCAAGGCACGCCTTCCGCTCCCATGGCGCTGGCGAATTTGTCGCGGCTTAAGCCATGGAACTGCGCCGAATCGTACCGGAACGGATACAGATGCCAGACCGCCCGGCTGTTTTCAGGAAGCCGCACCGGGGTAATGCCCGGTATCTTTCCGAGATTGGCGGTCAGGTAATCCGCATTGGCCCGGCGGATGGCCGTTTCCTTGACGAGTTTGTCGAACTGTTGCGATAGAATGACGGCCTGGGCCTGGGTCATGCGGTAGTTATTGCCACGGGTGAAACACCCGTTTCCCGTGTTGGTTCCACAGGCCCGGCCGCAGTTGTGGTACGAATTGCACTTGTCGATCAACTCCTGGCTCATGCTCGTAATCGCCCCGCCTTCGCCGGAGGGAATATGTTTGGACTCCTGGAAACTAAAGCCGCCCAGGTCGCCGATGGTTCCGCACTTGCGGCCCTTGTACTCCGCCAGCCAGGCCTGGCAGGCGTCCTCGACGACTCCCAGTTTGTGCTTGCGGGCTACCTCGTTGATGGGATCCATGTCGCACGGCATGCCGAAAATATGCACCGGCATTATTGCGCGCGTGCGTTCCGTGATGCGGCTCTCGATCGAGGCGGGGTCGATGGTCAGCGTCGCAGGGTCCGTGTCCGCGAACACGGGGAGGGCCTTCGCGCTCAAAATTGCATTATAGCTGGCAATGAAGGTATACGGCGAGACAATCACCTCGTCTCCGGCGTCGACCTCCATGACATGCAGGCTGACCATGAGCGCTGTTGTGCCGCTCGCCGTCGCCAGGCACGCTTTCGCGCCCAGAAGCTGGCCATATCCTTTCTCGAAATCGGATACATGCTCGGCCGAAGCGCGGTACCACCGGCCGCTGCGAAACACCTTCAGCACTTCGGGTTCCCATGCCTCCCGCCATTGCGGCCACCTGGCCCAGCCGCCTTTGTGAACCGGTGTGCCGCCAATCAGTGCCGGCTTGCCCGCCTCGGCCGCATAAACCGTCGGCGCCCGCCGACCTCCGAGCCAACCCAGTGCGACGGATCCCACCGCCGCCGTCCGAATGAAACCACGCCGTGTGAAAGAATCTTTCATAATTTGCTTCCTGTTCATGACATTGTTGAGGTATGGGGCGCAGGCCAAGTCATTTTCGTCTGTCGTCCGGATTCAACGGCAATATATGTCAGGCCCCCGAACCTAGACAATAGCGAATGTGCGGGGGCGTATCTGCTCAGTCTTGGTCCGGAGCGCCGAGTTCTAATCGGCTTAAGCGAGCCGACAGCCGCTTGTAAGCCGAGTGCAACTCGGCGCTCCGGCCCAAGACTGACCGGTTCGGCGTGCGCCATCAGTCAGTAGAAGGACTTGTAGTGCAAAGGTGCCGCATATCACACGTGACTTTTGTGGAAGACCTCTCAAAATGCCTTCGATGAATTACTGGCTGGTAAAACAGGAACCTGAGGATTACCCGTGGACTGCCTTGGTCAAAGACCGGCGCACAGCCTGGTCCGGGGTGAGGAATTTTCAGGCGAGAAATAATCTTCGGGCCACGAAGAAAGGTGACCGGATCCTGTACTACCACAGCGGCGATGAGAAGCAAGTCGTCGGCATCGCCCGCGTAGCGAGGGCTGCATACCCGGACCCCACCGCCGCCGAGGGAGATTGGGTTTGCGTGGATCTGGCTCCTCTCAAAGCGTTCAAGCAGCCCGTGACTCTCGCCGTGATCAGGGCGGAGCCGCTGCTGAAATGCATCCTGCTGGTCAGGCAGCCCCGCCTCTCGGTCATACCGCTGGCCAAAGCAGAATTCGAGCGCCTTCTCGAATTGGGCCGAACCCGGGACGCATGAAGGAAACTCGCGCGGTCATCTTCGACATGGACGGCGTGATCGTCGACAGCGAACCACGTCACGAACGCGCGTTCCTGGACGTTGTCAGCGAGATTGGCTATGGCCAGACTCATGGAATCAAGTTCGCCGATTACGTTGGCCGTTCCGATCACGAGTTGTGGGTGGATTTTGTCGCCAAGCACAAACCGTCCTGCAAGCTGGAGGAACTCCTCGCGATGAAGCGCCAGCGCGTGGTCGAAATCATTCGCCGCGAGCGACCGCTCTTTGAGGGGCTGCTCGAGCTCTTACAGGCTATCGCGCCCCGGCATGCACTTGCGCTGGCCTCAGGTTCCGAGCGCGCCGTTGTGGATGAGGTCCTGAACCTGGGGGACCTGCGACGTTTCTTCCCGGTGACCGTCAGCGCCTCCGAAATCAAGCGAGGCAAACCCGCCCCCGACATCTTCCTTAGGGCGGCGGAGTTGCTCGCGGTTGCGCCAGCCGACTGCTGGGTTATCGAGGATTCCAAGCCGGGCATTGCCGCAGGCAAGTCCGCTGGCATGCGCGTAATCGCAGTCACCAACACTCACCCTGCCGCAGAATTGCGAGAAGCGGATTTCGTCGTCAGCGGCTATGCCGAGATCGCTACGATCCTGGGAGCAGGGCCCTAACCGCTGGCTCGCTCACCGATTTCTCCGAGCGCTCAGAACTTCGGGGATTGCCGCCTCGAGCGCCTTGACGATGCATCGCACCTGGAGGGGCGTCGTGCAATAGGGCGGCATCAGGACGATGACGTTGCCGATGGGCCGCGTCAGGACACCCCGTCTCGCCAGCGCTTCGCAAACGCGAATTCCTACGCGCCGGCGGAGGTCGAACGGTTCGCGAGTTCGCCAGTCTTGAACCAACTCGATGCCCGCAATCAACCCGACCCGTCGGATGTCGCCCACGTGGGGATTTACCCACAGACTGGTTAACTCGTCCTCGAGTGCTCCCTCCAGGCGCTCGCGCGCCCGAATGCTCGCCGGACTACTGAGTAGCTCCAAACTGGCCAGCGCCGCAGCCGCTCCAAGCTGGTTTCCGGTGTAGCTATGACCGTGGAAGAAGGTTTTGAATTCGTGATATTCCCCGAGAAACGCCTCGAACACCCTCTCAGTGGTCAGCGTTGCCGCCATGGCCAAATATCCGCCCGTCAGCCCTTTGGCTAGCGCCATGAAATCCGGAACCACATCCTCCCGTTGACATGCAAACAGCGGGGGACGAACATCGGTGCGCCCCCCTGGATTCACCCCCGTGCGGCCAAACGCCGTCATGACTTCGTCCGCGACGAGCAGCGCACCGTAATCTCTCGCCACCGCACTGGCGCGAGATAACCAGCCGGGTGGCTGAGGAATCATGCCGGCGGCTCCTTGAATTAACGGTTCGACAACAAATGCCGCGTAGGGATTTCCCTTCTTCTTCTGTCTCGCGAATTTACGCTCCAGGACCCCCAGGCACTCCCAGCGGCACTGCCGGTAATCCCGGGCGTCGGCGCGTTCGGGTTTCGCGCGGTTATAAGGACAACGGTAACAATATGGCGCAGGGACTTTGTCCGTCGGAAACAAGAGCCCTCTGTAGGCTTTGTGAAACAGGTCGATGTGCCCGAGCGAAACCGCGCCGACGGTATCGCCGTGGTATGCGCCCTGGACTGACAAGAAGCGCGGGCTCTGGCTCATCCCGCTTCGACGGGCAAACTCATAGGCTAGTTTGAGCGCGACCTCGACCGCGGTGGAACCGTCATCCGAGAAGAACACTTTGTTCAACCGCGGCTGCCGCGACTCCCCGACAAGCGGCGTGGCAGCCGACGTAAGCCGGCCCGGATCTTCCACACGCGGCGGGCGTCTTAGTGCAGTTGGGTGATCCGCCGCCCCATTGAGACTCCGTGATACGCTCTTGATGAGTTGCTCCGCCAAAAGGCTGGCGGGTTCGTTGGCCAGACCGAGTGCGGAGCTGTGTGCGATCTTGCGCAACTGGCCTCGAATTGCCGCGTTGATCCGGGGGTGATTGTGGCCGTGCAGATTCGTCCAAATGGATGAGTTGGCATCCAGATACTCCCTGCCGGCGACGTCGCGCAGGACGGGACCTTTGCCTGCTACAATAACAATCGGTTCTCGCCTGAGCCAATCCCGCATCTGCGTGAAGGGATGCCAGACGTAATTCCGATCCAACTTGGCCAGCTTATTCATCGGCGGTAATGTCGAGGGACTCGAGATTCAACGCCGCCAGCGCCCCGAGAAGCTGCCCAATGTCGTCGCGGGTGTGGCTGGCGCTTACCGTGACACGCAGCCTGGCAGCACCTCGGGCCACCGTCGGATACCGGATCGCCGGAATGAATACCCCCGCGTCCCTGAGAGCCGTGGCGGCCTCGATCGCCTTGGACTCGTTCCCGATGATTAGAGGCAGGATGGCGCTCTTCCACCGGGAAGCCTGGGGGCCCAGGCCGGAGTTCAGGGCAGCAACCCGCTGCCACAGTGAGGAACGCCGCTGTTCCCCCAGGTTCGACATGACGAGACGAAGGCCTTCCGCCGCGGCGGCTGCGGCCGCAGGAACGGGAGCCGTCGAGAAAATGAAGGACCGAGCCTTGTTGATGAGGAATTCGATCAATGCTCGCGAGCCGCAGATGTAACCGCCTGAAGCGCCCAGAGCTTTTCCGAGCGTGCCCATCTGCACTTCGATATTCTGGCTCACGCCAAGCTCTTCGCATAGGCCGCGCCCGTTGGCCCCATACAACCCCGTCGCATGGGCCTCGTCCACCATCAGCCACGCGCCGTACCTTTCTTTCAGCGCAACCATCTCCTGCAAGGGCGCGTGATCCCCGTCCATGCTGAAGACCGACTCTGTCACAACCAGGATCCTGCTCCTCGGGCCAATCGATGCTGCGGACCTGGCGCTTTTGTCCGCCCATCTCAAAATCTCTTCCAAAACTCCGAGATCGTTGTGCGCGAAAACCCGCAGTCTAGCCCCCGAGAGCCGCGCTGCATCCACGATGCTGGCATGGACCAGTTTGTCGATCACAACGACATCGCCCTTGCCAACCAGCGCGGTGATAGTGCCCAGGGCCGCCGCATAGCCGGTGGCGAAACTCAGCGCCGAGTGCACGCCTTTGAACCTGGCAATCGTGTCGTCCAACTCATGATGCGGCGCGAGGGACCCGCAAATCAGGCGGGAAGCCCCTGTGCCGGCCCCGTAGCGCTCGACTGCCGTCCGTGCGGCCAGTTTCAGCGCGGGCTCATTCGCCAGGCCCAGATAGTCGTTCGAGGAGAAGTTCAGCAACATTTTGCCGCCACTCCGGATCCTGGGCGTCTGGGGCGTGTCGATGCAGCGCAGTTCGCGATAAAGCCCTTGCTGACGGAGCGAGGCCAGCCGCAACTGCAGTTCCTGGTCAAAGGGGCTCATCACCTCGCTGGAGCTTTGGCCCACCGGCCGCTGATCATGCTGGCCAATACAGGCCCTCGGTGTTGCAGGACGGCCTCATATGCGTCCGGAACCTCCGTGCCCGGCGCAATCGCGATCATATCCGCCAGCGCGCCGGGAGTCAGTTCGCCAACGCTGCCCTCCAAATGCAACGCGCGCGCGCCGTTGACCGTCGCCAACTCGACAATGCTCCTGGCGGAAAGGCCCGGCTCGCGCGCGCTCAACGCCCGCATCTCGGCGAACATATCCAGCTCGACCTTTTCCTGGCGTTTTCGGTAAACCGTCGCCAGGCTGTCGGTCCCGAGGCATACGTTCACCCCGGCGCGGACGAGGCGCCGCAGCGGAAAAGCGGCGTGTTGAAAATAGAAATGGCTCCGCGGGCAATGAACTACGCTGACGCCTCCCCTCCCGAGCAGCCCGGCATCCCCTTTAGCTAAGTAATTAACGTGCGCCGCGATAAGATTAGGCCTTAGCATCCCCGACCTGCTGAGGTGCTGCACCGGGGAGCGACCGCCGCAATCCGACATGTCCCGTCCGCTACGCGCAAGCCAGTCGTACATTTCGCCTGCGCCTTCCATGAACATGGCGTACTCTGTCGCCGATTCCCCCACGTGGGTCATGAGCAGCATGCTGTGCTTTTGCGCCACTCGCGCGCTGAGGCGGAGCAACTCGGGCAGAGCGGTATAGGGCGCATGGGGGGAGAGAGCAACGCGGTCGCGTCCGCCCTCCAGCGAGCGTGCTTTCGCTAGAGTGTCGCGCAGCACAACCGGCGGCGACCGGCGGTTGCCGATGGTGATCATCTCCAGAAACGAGATCACCCGCAGCGCCGTTGTATGCCACAGCCGGGGCAGCAATTCAGGGACGGCTTCCACATCCGCAACGGTGGTCGTGCCCGAGCGCAAGAGCATTTGTGCACCCTCTTCCCAGGATGCCGCGTAATCCTCAAGGCTCCAGCCGGCCTTGGTCGCGACCATTACCTTCAGCCAGTCGGTAAACAGCTTCGGAGGGGGTATCTGCCCGGCCATGTGCGTGTAATCCAGGTGACAATGGACGTTAACCAGGCCGGGCAGCAGGATCGCATCGCCCAGGTCCACAGCCCTCCGTTTCTGGGCCGCCGGCAGTTCACGCCATCGCGTCACGCCCCGGATCCTCCTCCCGGTTACGCGGACGACGCCATCGCGGATGGGAGGCCCGGTAATCGGCAACACGACCTGAGCTCTTAGGATCATGCAAATCCGGGGACCTTCGGGGCCCTTTCCGCGCGCCCTGAGAACCCCGCTAGATCACCAAAGTGCCCGCCGCCTACGAGCCCGCCTCCTGCCGATTGCGTTTCCCGCGAGAAGCCACCTTTACGTTCCGCGCCTTGAACTTATTATGGCGCTTGCGGATTTGTTGTTCGATTTTCTTCGCGACCATGTCGATCGCCGTGTACAGGTCGCTTTCGACGTCCTCGGCAAAAAGGTCGGGCCCGGGCAGGGAGATCCTCATGGAGCAGGAGAACTGCCGCTCCGCCGCTTTAGTCTTGTCGTGCTCCAGCGTCACACGCGCGGCTGTCGCGAACCGGTCCAGGTGCTCCAGTTTCTCGATGCGGTCCATAAGGTGATCTTCGATGGCCTTGGACAGGCGTAAATTATGCGTCGAAAGGATCAAGTTCATGGTCCTATCATGAGGCCGGGTTTCGATAAAATCCAGCGAAAGTACGCGCAAGGCTTGAATCACCCGCCACTTTTCATTACATCTGCCGCCGTGCCTACGAAAGTCATTGCCGTCGCCAACCAGAAAGGCGGTGTCGGAAAGACAACGACGGCGGTGAACCTGGCCGCGTGCGTTGCGGCCCTGGGCCGCCCCGTCCTGTTGCTGGACCTTGACCCCCAGGCCAATGCCACCAGCGGAGTCGGCCTCGAGAAAATCGACGGCGCCAGCGCCTATCGCGTCTTGCTCGGCGATGGCGATTTGGCCGCCAAGATCCAAAAGACCAGTTTCGAACACCTCGACGTAATCCCGAGCGAAGTCGATTTGTGCGGTGCGGATTTCGAGTTGGCCCGCGCCGAAAACCATCTCCTGCGCCTCGTGCGCGCGCTCCAACCGATCGTCGACGCCCAACAATACCACGTCATCCTCGTCGACTGCCCGCCTTCGCTCGGAGTGCTCACACTGAACGCCTTCGCCGCCGCCAACGGCGTGCTGGTCCCGCTCCAATGCGAGTACTACGCTTTGGAGGGTATCTCCATGCTCAACCGGATCCTGGCCCAACTCCATGACTCCGGCGTCAACTCGCGCCTCGAGCTAACCGGTGTGGTCATGACGATGTATGACGGCCGCACCAAACTCTCGCAGCAGGTCGTCGGCGAGGTGCGCGAACATTTCGCCGAAAAAGTGTTTGAGACTTTGATCCCGCGCAGCACCCGGCTCGCCGAGGCGCCCAGCTTTGGCAAACCCATCATTCACTACGACAAATACAGCACCGGCGCCGCCGCCTACGAATTGCTCGCCCAGGAGTTTCTCGCCCGCATTGATCAGTGAAAATTCGCCGAACCGTCCGGCGCGCTCCTCGCCTCACCGGAACACTTAGTAAATATCCCGCAGGTACCGCTTTTCGGTTTTCATCAGCGTGGTGTTAACGTGTTCGGCGGCCGCCTCGGCGGACAGCCCGCCCTGCGCCCGGCAGATCTCGATCAGCGCTTGGTGAACGTCTTTGGCCATATGCTTGGCGTCGCCGCAAACGTAAAAATACGCTCCGTTTTGCAGCCAGTCCCACAGTTCTTTGGCTTGTTCCATCATCCGGTGCTGCACGTAGATCTTGTGCTCCTGGTCGCGCGAAAATGCCAGGTCCAACCGGTGCAGCTTGCCGTGCCTTTGCCACGCCAGCAGTTCCTCCTCGTACAGAAAATCAGTCGCCGGGTGCTGCTCGCCAAAAAACAGCCAGTTCCGGCCACGGGCTCCCTCGACGATCCGTTGCTCGATAAATGCCCGGAACGGCGCTATGCCGGCCCCGGGGCCTGCCATGATGATGTCCGCCGCGTCATCCGCCGGCAGCCGGAAGGTCCGGGATTCCTGCACATACACCGGAATATCCTTCACGAACATATCCGCGTGATCGGCGAGGAAACCCGACGCCAGGCCTTTCTTAGGACGGCCATGAGTGTCATACCGCACGATCGCGACGCAAAGGTGCACTTCCCCCGGATGTGCTTGGGGTGAGGATGCGATCGAATAGAGCCGCGGGTTTACCGGGCTGAGATGCGCCAGGAAACCCTCCGCGGTGGCGAATCGCGCTTCGCTGAACTCCTTCAAAACGTCCACATAATCCCGAGTGTTCAGGTACTCCGAAAGCACATCGCTGTTGTCGAGGATCTCCATCAGCCGATTGCGCTGCTCGCCCTGGGGGACTCGCTCCGCCAGGCCGCTCATCACCTTCCGGTTGGCCCGATTCAACGTGTAGTCCAGCAGCAGCGTCGTCCGCAGCTTCGTGGGCTGGCCTTTGGGATCGTTCACCGGGGTCTCGGGATCGAAATCCAGCAACTCCAGCAGTTCATCTACCAGTTGCGGAGAGTTCCGGCCAAAGGCGCCCAAGGAATCGCCCGGTGCGTAACGCAGCCCACTGCCGGCCAGGCTCAGCACAAAATGCCTCGTGTCCTTCAACGAGCCCGGCTTCGTCAGCCGGTCATGACGTATCAACTCCGCCCAAAACGGGTTCTTGCGCGAGTAAATACTCCCTTGTGGGGGCCGTGCGACCTTTTCGATCAGAGTGTTCATGGCGGGGATCAACGCGTCGGTGCGGACATGATTTCGTGTCGTCTAATAGGTAGCATAATTATCCCTATTATCAAACTAACGTGCAGCGGGACCATCATCCCTTCCGACCACTGCGGCCACCTCTCCCCTTTCCCCTCTCCCCCAAAGGCGGAGAGGGGCACCAGACGCTCGGTCTACTCCCTCTCCTCCTCTGGAGGAGAGGGCAGGGGGAGAGGAGGACTGATTACTATCGGCGTGAGATTTATGGAAAGGAGGCCCCGCAAATCAAGGAACGTGCGACGCCACCCCTGATCCGTTCTTGCCCGTATCCGCTCAGTCTTGGGTCGGAGCGCCGATTTCTAATCGGCTTAAGCGCGCCAACACGCGCCTGTAAGCCGAGTGCAACTCGGCGCTCCGACCCAAGACTGAGAAGCTGTGAAAAAATTGAAAACGGCCGAAACT
Organism: Verrucomicrobiia bacterium; assembly: GCA_036524155.1. GTDB lineage: Bacteria > Verrucomicrobiota > Verrucomicrobiia > Limisphaerales > UBA8199 > DATDCV01. Next base: position 32,873 of record DATDCV010000357.1, on the reverse strand, counting down.
GGCAATCGCAAATGGTTGGCCCTCAACGTGGGTGTTGAGCGTTTACTCGCGCTCCGCCAATTTTTTCACACCTTCTGAGCGGATACCCTTGCCCTCGCAACCACGCTTTACACCGCCCCGGGTTCGTACTATGTTTCGAGGCCGAACTCGCACTCTGGCGCGTATTTCCGAACCGGAGTCACGCGGTAGGTTGATTCGTTGGTCACGTGAATTCTGCAGAACTGAAACGAACGCCGTTATACTCGGCCCATCAGGAACTCGGGGGCAAACTGATTGAATTCGGCGGCTGGGAAATGCCCGTGCAGTACACCAGCATAGTGGATGAGCACCTCTCGGTCCGCAGTGCCGCGGGGATCTTCGACATTTCCCACATGGGCGAGTTCCTTATCAGCGGGCCCGGGGCGGAAGGCTTTCTCAATCGCTGCCTGACCAATGACGTAAGGAAACTGGCCGTCGGCCAGGGGCAGTACACTCTCATGTGCAACGACCACGGAGGCGTGATCGACGACCTCTACGCCTACCGGCTCAGCGAAACGGAATACCTCCTCATTGTCAACGCGTCTCGGATCGCACCCGATTTTTCGTGGCTCGAGCGGCAGTTGGGCCGAACGGCGGGCTTGGGCAGGGTGGCTCTGCGAAACGTCTCAGACCAGACCGGAGCGGTGGCCGTCCAAGGCCCGCAGGTGGCGCTATTCATCGACGAGTGTTTCGGAGGCCCTTCGATTGGCGGGACCCGCGTTGCTGCCGCCAGCCAACTTGAGAAGAACCGCATCGGCAAATGGACTTTCGGCGGCACGGAGGTTTGGGTCTCTCGCACCGGCTACACCGGGGAGGACGGCTTCGAGGTTGCCGCCCCGGCAGGCGTGATCGGCGCGGTGTGGAAGAAGTTCTTCGAGGCTGGGCGCCCGCATGGACTGAAGCCGGCCGGCCTGGGCGCGCGCGACACTCTGCGCACGGAAGTCTGCTATCCCCTCTACGGGCACGAACTTGATGAGAATACCACTCCGATCGAGGCCGGCCTGGTGTTCTTCGTCTCGTTTGACAAAGGCGACTTCAACGGCCAGGCGGTCCTTGCCCGGCAAAAAGCCGAGGGAACGAACCGGAAACTGGTTGCGTTCAAGATGACCGAGCGCTCGGCGCCACCGCGGCCGCACTACGCGATTTGGAACAGCGGCGCGGATAGCGTCAGGGCAGGGGAGGTGGTCAGCGGCACTCAAAGCCCATCCTTGGGTATCGGCATCGGGCTGGGTTACCTGCCGGCGGCGCTCGCCAAACCGCAAACACCCATTCAAATCGAGATCCGCGGCAAATTAGCTCCTGCCGTCACCGTGCCTAAACCCATTTACCGGAAACCTCACAACTAATCTCCCCTAGCTTATATGGCCAACGTTCCATCCGACCTGAAATACGCCAAATCTCACGAGTGGGCCCGCGCCGCGGGCGGCGAAGCAACTATCGGGATCACCGACCATGCGCAGCATGAGCTGACCGATGTGGTGTTCGTCGAACTCCCTGAACCCGGCAAGACCTTCAAGGCGGGTGAAGCGTGCGCCGTCGTCGAATCCGTCAAAACCGCCAGCGACATTTACACACCCGTCAGCGGGGAAATCACCGCGGTGAACAAAGCGGTCACGGATAATCCTGCCTTAGTCAACAGCGACGCCTACGGCGGCGGCTGGCTGTTCAAAGTGAAACTCTCAAACCCAGCCGAACTGAACGGCCTGCTGAGCCCGGACCAATACCTGGCCCAAATCGGCGCTGCCTGACCGGCGTCTCGCCCTGACCTGGATGTTCTATAGGCCGTATGAACCCGGCATTGATTGTAGGCGCCGACTTGCGCTTTGAACCCCCGAACCGGCCAAGTCAGTCTCCCTCTCCTCCCTTGGAGGAGAGGGCAAGGGGAGAGGAGGCCCTTTATTTCTTTACTTAGGTGGTTCGTGGGGAGAAGGCCATTTTCACTTTCCTTTCTGCGGTTGAAAAATTGGCATTCCGCTATAACTGTATCCTGTGAAACACAAAAGGATTCGACTCTTCGTCAAGCCTTACTGCGGCTGGTGCCTCAAAGCGATGCACTGGCTGGACGAGCACCAGGTGGATTATCAGAAGGTGGACGTCATCGCCGACGAAGCCGCCTTTGACGAGATGATTCGCCTTTCCGGTCAGGAACTCGCGCCAGTCATCGATGTTGATGGCGAAATCCTGGCTGACTTTGGGCCCGAGCAGCTCGCGGGTTTTTGGCGCAAACTGGAACGAAAAAATGCCCGGCCTGAATACCGCTGAACTGCCCGCGCGTCCGCGCCTGCCCGAATGGCTCCGCATCCGGCTGCCTACGACGGACGGTTTCGCCCACACCCGCGCTCTGCTCCAGGAGCTAAACCTGCACACCGTTTGCCAAAGCGCGATGTGCCCCAACCATTGGGAGTGCTGGAGCAAAGGCACCGCCACCTTCATGATCGGCGGCGACCGTTGCACCCGCGCCTGCGGCTTTTGCGCCGTCAACACCGCGAAGCCCCTCCCGCTCGAAGCCGACGAACCGGCACGCGTCGCCGAAGCCACCCGCCGCATGCGCCTCAAACACGTCGTCATCACCGCCGTCGCCCGCGACGATTTGCCCGACGGCGGCGCGAACCATTTTCGTCAGACGGTCGAATCCGTGCGAACGCTAAATCCACACACCATCATCGAAGTCCTGACGCCGGATTTTAACGACCGCGACGCCGCCATCGACGCGGTGCTCGCTGCGCGTCCGCATATCTTCAACCACAACCTCGAGACCGTCCGCCGCCTCACGCCGATGGTTCGTTCCCGCGCCACTTACGACCGCTCCCTGAGCGTGCTGGCGAAGGCAAAGCAGCGCGGGGGTTCGGGCCTCTTCACGAAGTCAGGCCTGATGCTGGGACTCGGCGAGGCCGAATCGGAAGTGATGGAAGCTTTGGCCGACCTGCGCCGCGTGCGTTGTGATGTCCTCACTCTCGGCCAGTACTTGCAGCCCACCCTCAAGCATCTGCCCGTCACCGAATATGTGCCGCCGCGCAAGTTCGACGACTACGGCGCGCGCGCACGGCAACTGGGGTTTGTTCATGTCGCCAGTGGGCCCATGGTCCGCAGTTCTTACCACGCCGACGAGTTTCACGCCGGCACGGGATCAGTGATGGAGCAGGGCGGGATTCTTCCGAAAGATTAGAAACGCGCCCACCGCTACGAGGATTAACAACCCAAACGCAAGCAGCGTCGCCACAAACTTAAGCGCCTTCGCCTGCTGGATCGCCCGCTGGCTCCGCTGCTTCTCCGCCTCCATGAACATCGCAAATTCTTTCTCGGCGGAAATGACCTCGTCCACATCCTCCTTCAACTTTAGTGTCAACCAGGCGGCGGCGGCTTTCTGCCATTGACTTGGTAGTTGCTGCTCCGCGTCGGCATCCGGCTTCTGTAGCCCGCAATGGCTCCAAAACGGCGCCTGTTCGCATGTCCATAACCGCAGCAACCCGTGGTTCGTGGCGATCGCCTGAAGTCGATCCCAAATCAATGGCCGCACCTGGTCGCTCACGCTAAAGTCGCCGAAAGCCTCACTGTGAATCAGCCCCTGCCGCTGGGCGATCTGCAAGCCCGTCGCGCCGACCACCACCCCCTCCGCGCTCTCCGCCACCTGGAACTCAGTAATCCGCTTCGCGAGGTCGTCCACGGGGAAATTCATCGCCTGCCAAAGCGTCGTCAACTGTCCCAAGTCGTCCAACGTCGCCCGGCGAATCCGGTATTTTGGCAAACTCATTCGCCGGAATTTAAGAAGCCCACGGCCGAAAAACAAAGAGATTTCCAGCCCCCGCTGCAGGTCATTTTTTGCGGCCGGGCCATGCCCCGCCTCCGGGCGCTGCAACGTCCGCACGCAGCGACGGCCGAAAGGTTCCGTTCATCCCGCGTCGGCAAAATACCTTTTAACCTCCGGCTTGCACCACAGGATCAGCAGCGGCAGCATCCCGACCCAGGTCGCACAAAACGGGAAAATGGACGCGATGATCGCAATGAGTCCAACCGTCCAGCCCCATCTTTTGCGCGGCGCAAAACAGGCAAAGCCGTAAAAGCCTGCTCCTATCACCGCCCCGGTCATCAGCAGTGGTGCGATCTCCCGGAACTCCTGACTTTTTTCGGCCAGAAGCGCTTCCCTGGCAGGCCCTGTTTTCGGCGTCACGAGCTCCTCGATCAGGCTCGTCGAGGGTCCCACCACGCCGCTCAGCTCGAGGGCTGCCCAAATCAGCACTGCCAGGTGAAGGCAACCTATGAACGCGCACCACAGCCGATTGGCCAATAGTACCCGCGGCTTGGGCCGAATAATTGGAGGAACGCTTGCGGGTATTCGAGGAAGTACCGCGTTTAGAAGGGGTGGAATTCCGGATGTCATCGAGCGAGGGAAAAAAGACAAAGACTCATGGCCACGGGCTCAGGATAGCCCTGTGCCAATGAATGCCAAGCTCGCGGCACAACCACTGGAGTCCGCCGGGGCGCATCTCCGTCAGCAGCCGACCAGGAGGGTCCATGCACAGGCCCAAGCGCCATCGGCTTCGATTAGGGCTTCAGCGTAACCGCTAATGCGATCATCCTGTCCCCCACCGAAATGGAGCAATGTTGGCCGGGCCGGGCCGAGCCGTGAGTCGTGATGTCCCCAGTTCAGAGAATGCCCCACCGGCATTGGTGACACCAACCTTTATCTCCATCAGGTTGTTCCCATCGGACAGGGCGGTAGGAGTTACTGTGCAGTTTGTTCCGCCGCCAAGGTCAAAATGGACCGCAATACCGGTCTGAAGCTCAAGCGAACCCAAGTCTGTCGTGTCGCGGAGAGGGCTGTCGGGAGTTGCTTTTGCTACTTCCGATATCCCCGTTACCTGCCCCTGTTCAGGGGAAGACACTGCTGCTTGGGAATGTGGTATTTGGAGGGCTAATCGCTGACGCTCAGATTTTAGTTGAGCATTCTCCTGTTCAAGCTGCCGCAGGCTCGATCCCTGACCTCGCAACCGGAGCAACTCAATCTGATTGGTCCGGGACGCCGCAATGGTGTCCTTCAACTGCTGGGCCAGCCCCTCGTTGCGAGCCTGCAACGAGCTCATCTGGACAAGTTGACTCCGTAGGTCGGCGTTTTCGGCCAGCAGATGCTTATTCTTCAGTTGCTGCACTCCGAGAACCGCTGCAAAACCAAGCAGTACCGCAACCGTTGCCCCGACTTTCAGTTTTGGACTCATTAGATTGTCACTCAAACCGCCGCTCATTTTTTGGGACCAATAAGCTCGACAAAATTGCCGTCCGGGTCCTTGCAGGCGACCAGCCAATTGCCACCGCCAAGGTCAACGGGTGTTTCTCCCAGCAACGCCACATTGGCTTTCTTGAGGCGATCCAGCGTGCGGTTCATGTCGGAGACATAAAGGGTCAGGTATCTGAAGCCCAAAGTTGAATGGATGAATTTCTGATCGGCCTGTTTGGCGCCCGCTTCAGGGAACGAAAGCACCTTAATCCTCGTGGCTTGATCGATTTCGTCCAGGACGAACACACGAACCTCAGTGGCGAGTCCGTCGATCAGACCAATTTTGCGGCCCAGCTCGCTGGAGACGGGAAATCCCCGAACTTCCTTAAAGCCGATCGCGTTGGTCAGGAACTTCGCGGTCGCGTCGGCATTTTTGACCACCATGCCCAGATCGATGATGGGCTTTCTGAATTCCGAGTCCGCCGCCTTCAGAGCCGGACCAAACAGGAGGCAAATGGAGAAACCGAGAATGAGCTTCAAGCTGTTGTGGAGCGAAATGTTCATGGCGGCAGCATACCGGGCGCATCACGAAAAGAAACAGCGAACTGGGACGAAATCGGCCATTACCCGGGCGCCTGGATTTCACTTTCGCAGGCGATAGAATCTTGCAGTGCTCTGGATCGGAATAAGGACCACGTTTTCATCCCCTTGGACGACAACTTGGGTCGAGGAATTCGTCCAAGTGTTTTGCTGCACCTGAATCTCTTCTAGTATAAACCCAGTAGAATTTACGGACCAGGTGAGGAGAACGCTATCGCCGGTCCGGGAGATGGTTAGCGATGGTCCTGTAATGGCCCCGCCATTAATGGTCAGGGAGATGGTGGCTGAGGCGGACCCGAAGAAATTTCTCGCTTCCACATGAGCCGAGAACGTCCCGGTTTGAGTGGGGGTGCCCGAGATTAAGCCCGAGGTACCGTCGCAGCTTAAGCCGGAGGGCAGGCCCGATGCCGAATACCAAGTGGGGTTGTTGTCCGCGACAATCTGGTAACTGAACGGCGCCCCGATTATGCCTTGAGCACTGGCCGCACTAATGATCGCGCCGTTAGTAACGGCCAGGGAGATGGTGGCTGAGGCGGACCCGAAGAAGTTTCTCGCTTCCACATGGACCGAAAACGCCCCGGTTTGAGTGGGGATGCCCGAGATTAAGCCCGAGGTGCCGTCGCAGCTTAGGCCGGAGGCCAGGCCCGATGCCGAATACCAAGTGGGATTGTTGTCCGCGACGATCTGGTAACTGAACGGCGCGCCGATTATGCCCTGAGCACTGGCCGCACTAATGATCGCGCCGTTAGCAACGGTCAGGGAGATGGTGGCCGAGGCGGACCCGAAGAAGTTTCTCGCTTCCACATGGGCCGAAAACGTCCCGGTTAGAGTGGGGGTGCCCGAGATTAAGCCCGAGGTGCCGTCGCAGCTTAAGCCGGAGGGCAGACCCGATGCCGAATACCAAGTGGGGCTGTTGTCCGCGACAATCTGGTAACTGAACGGCGCCCCGATTACACCCTGAGCGCTGGTGGCACTAACAATGGCGCCGTCAGCAATGGTGAAGGGGATGGTGGCCGAGGCGGACCCGAAGAAGTTCCTCGCTTCCACATGGACCGAGAAAATCCCCGTTTGAGTGGGGGTACCCGAGATTAAGCCCGAGGTGCCGTCGCAGCTTAAGCCGGAGGGCAGACCCGATGCTGAATACCAAGTGGGGTTGTTGTTCGCAACAATCTGGTAACTGAACGGCGCTCCGACCACGCCAAAAGCGGTGGCTGCAGAGATGGCCAGGGTTGCTGGGGCGCTCAGCACCGAGCCGTAAGAGTTGCTGACCACCACGGTGTACATGCCAGCTTGGCCCGACTGAACCCTCGCGATGGAGTAGCTGGAACCCGTAGCGGTGCTGATAGGTTGGCCATTGAAGAACCACTGGTAATTCAAGGGCGTCATGCCCCTTGCTTTCACGCTGAAGGTAGCGCCAGCACCAGCAGTAACCGTCTGGCTTTGGGGCTGAGTCACAATTGACGGCGCTCCCTTGTAGAGCACGAAAGCTCCATCCGTGTCGTCCGTCGTCAGGTGATCCAGGTCCGAAATTCGACTGTTCATCAATGCGACGACGGTTTGTCCGGCTTGGTCGGGATGGCCCAATCCGAGGGTGTGCCCAAACTCATGCAGCGCAACGCGTTGAAAATCCCACAGCATGCCGCCGTTGGCTGGAAGCAGGTTGCCTCGATAGGAGTCCCACCGCAGCGTGTTATTGAAAACGATATCGCTCTCAGTACGTGTGGTTCCAACCCACCTACCTATTTCCACCGCCAGAACTCCGACGCCAAACGACTGCCCATAGAGGGTGGAATCAAAAAACACTTGATTGATTCCATCCCCAATCGCAGGCGCTTTGGGGATTTGCGTGTACTCGGTGAATTTGACTGTGGTGATGTGTAGATTCCATGCAGCGAGGGCGTTCGTAGCAACGGATCTCCAGGACGTGCTTCCGTCCATCAGTGGAGTGGCAAGCGTTCCTCCCAATTGCAGATCCATCGGAATCGTACCATTCGGCCAGACTGTCGGCGGCGAAGTGTCAGGATAAAAAACGTAGGCCTCCACGCGGGTCGATAGCTCGCAGCAAAGAAGCGAGGCGCAAGCGACGAGCCGCACCAAGCCCAGAAGGCGATGATCCGGCGTCTTGGGGGCATAACGCAGGCCCTTTCCCCATCCCCGTTTCGCCAAGTCCAATCGTGTCATCGTCGGAATCCTCCTCCTTCATCTCTGACGGGCGCGGTTGGCGAGTCGGTCTTGGATCTTTGATATGAAGTCATCTACTGACAGCGGCTGTGCGTTCGCTGGGACAAAAAGCCTGGCCCGCTTCGGTCCGAACTCCGCCCCGACGCCAGCCCCAATCTCCGCAACGTCACGAAGCTTTTTGCCATTGTACATCACCAGGAGGTCGCGATCCGATTTCTCATCCTTTCGCACTCCAAACTTTCCGTGGAACACGCCAACAAGCGGGCAGAACTGAACTCCATTCCCCTCGACGAAAAGGAACTCGCGATCCCCGGCATTGAACTTTGGAACGCCAGCGATTTCCAGCGTCACGTCGCCAACAGTTCCGCCAAGAAATTGCAGGGTGACTGACACACCCGCCTCCCCTTTGAGGACTTGCTGCCTCTCAAACTCGACCAGCGTGAAAATGACCCGATTGGTCCCCACGCTCCGCCATTCTGCATGCGAGCTAACGACCTTGCCTACGAAGATGAGTTCGGCCCGATCCGTCATCTCCTCGAAGGTGGGCGGAATGACGGTGGTTGCGTTTGCTGTCGCAAAACAGAATCCCACGACACCCGCAGCAAAGCACAGGTGTAATGCTCTTGCGGACTTCCTCGTCGTCTCAATTCCGGCGCGGAGTGTACCGCAAGCAGATACGAGTGACGCCACGCAATCCAAGCCAGCCCAAGTCTTCCAGACCCCGATCGACTCCATGCCCAATGCTGACCCGCGCGACCCGCAAACAGCAACTTGCGGGAGTACGGATACGCCGTCGGGTCAACAGCGGACGAGCCAGTCCTCAGCAGGGGCCACCCATTATATCAGATCCACGCTCTACTTTTTCGCTACAGGAATTGCCCCCACAAGATATCGCGTCCAGAAGGGGTGGAATCCCGCAAGTCATAAAACGAGGAAAAAAAGAAAAAAACTCATCGTCACAGCGACAGGATGACCCTGTGCCAATAAATGCCAAGCTCGCGGAAAGACCACTGCAGTCCGTCGGGGCTCATCTCCGTCAACAGCCGACCAGGAGGATCCATGCACAGCTTCAAGCGCCTTCGGCTCCGCGCCTCACGTGGTGGCTCAGTTGCGGGTGGGCCGAGCAACCGGCGTGCGGACTGAAGCCCGCGCGCCGACCACGCCGCAGCGGCCACGTTCCAAAAATAACTCAGGTGGTACCGCCTCACATCCCCCACCCACGTCGACCCTCGTTCCGGAACTTTCTTGAATTTTTGCTCCCCTCCGCCCCATCTTGTCCAATATGAACCGAAGAGAGTTCCTGGTTGCCACATCGCTCGCCGCCGTCGCCGGTTTCTCGTGCAGTTCGTGTAGAACCAGTGGGGGTTCCGCTGGCAAGCCGAACCGCCAGCGAATCGCTTTTAACACCGCAAATCTCGTCGGGCGTGTGTCAGGGTATCGGTATGAATTGTCCCACTGGGGCGAGCAGCACCAGAAAACCATCGCGGCGACAGACGAACAGGCATGGGATTCGATCTGCGGCGACATCGCCGCCGCGGGCTACCGCGCCGTTGAAATTTGGGAAGCCCACGCCGCGCCCGAAAGCCTCGACTCCGCCAAGGCCGCGACCTGGCGTCGCATCCTCGAAAACCACAAGCTGCAAGCCATTGGGTACGGCGGCAGTTTCCGCCCGGAAACGATCCGGGTCTGCCAGTGGCTGGGCATTCCGCGGATTAACGGCGGTCTCCGCGGACAAACTCCCGCCCAGGCCACAGTCCTGTGCCGCGAGTCCGGCGTTTCATTCAATCTCGAAAACCACCCCGAAAAATCGGTTGAGGAAATCCTGAAACCGATCGCTGGCGGCAACGAGTCGCTGGGGGTGTGCGTCGATACCGGCTGGCTCGGTACTCAGGGTGTCGATGCGCCGAAAACGATTGAGACCCTCGCCGGTTTGGTGCGCCATACCCACATCAAAGACGTGCAACGCGCCGGCGGCCACCAAACCTGCCGCCTCGGCCAGGGCGTCGTCAACATCCCCGGCGTCCTGAACGCCCTCCGGAAAATTGGATACCCCGGCTGGTACTCCTGGGAGGACGAACCTGAGGACCGCAACCCGCTGGATCTCGCCGCCTGGACGCTCGATTACCTCCGGAAACGAGCGTAACGAACAAAAACAGAAGGGAACTGTGAATCCGAAGGTGGGCATCCGACCAAGAGCTAACGCTGTAATGATCTCATGAGCTGGGTGACCTCGAAACTTTGTCTTTTGTCGGAAACTTTGCCGTGTTAGGCCACGGCGTCGCGCTTTGTTCCTATGCCACGAATTATCGAAGGACCCACTCGGATCCAGGTTCACCAGGCAATCATAGCCGACCGCGGCGAGTGGGTTCGCTGCGGCGCGCCAGCGCCGAGAGGGGCTGAGTATATCGCCGTGTGTCTGCCAGCTCTTCAGCGTAGTTGGTGGAGTTCGAGCCTTTACTGCAACCGTGCCCGATAAAAACGTGTCGGGAGATTGGTCCAACCGAGATCGACAAAATAGAATGGGGCGGCGGCGGCGGTGTTGGTCTGAACACGAACCCAACTCCGCAGATTGGTTGAGCCTTCGATCACGACCACGCTGCCCGACGCGGCGCTGACGCTGAATCCAAAGGCGTTCGAGCGAACGCCGAAATTGCCGTCCGCAAGGAGAATCGTCGGCTGCCACTGGAATTCGTAAGCGCCGATGTCCACGACGGGTCCGCTAATGCGCGGATTGCCGTCGAGATCAGTCGTTGTAGTGACGTAGGCGTTGTAGCCCCTGTTAATGCAGGGTGAGCTCGATTGCAGACGCAGGTCGGCCCAGCCATAAGCGTTCACAAACAATGGGTCGAGAGCGATATTTCCGACTCCATTGGTGGGCAGGGGCGTGGTGTCGCAATAGTTCAATACGCCCCCTTCGTAATTGGGCCCGCTGGTTTGGGCGGTGTTGTAATAGGCAATGCAGTTGTTCAGCTCGCAACCGGAAGCCCCGCCACCATAAGCTGCGAAATTGCCCGCCAGCGTGCAGTTGTTCAGCGTACCACCCGTACCGCCGAGAACCCGGCCGCGTGCCCCGCCGCCGTAATAATCTGCTGAATTCGCCGTGAGCACGCAGTTGTTCAAGATCCCAGAATTGGCACCTCCACCATCCAAGGCTGAATTGCTCGTGAGAATGCAGTTGTTCAGCGTGCTACCTGAGGCCCCGCCGCCCACGCGACTGGCTGAATTGCGCGCGAGCACGCAGTTGTTCAGCGTGCCGAAGTAAGCCGCGCCACCATCCCAGAAAGCAGAGTTGCCGGTAAGCATACAGTTGGACACTACCGGGGTCAGCCCCTGGCAAAAGACGCCGCCACCGCATTGAGTTCTGTAGTCGCCGGAGGCTTGCGTTGCGCCATTGGTTAGCGTAAATCCAGCGAGCATAGCCCCACTGGACAAATACACGCAACGCACCGCAGCCAGCCCATTCGGCCCGGACCCGACGATGCGGGTCACAGCCGGCCCGTTGACGCTTCGCACCGTCAACGGCCTCGGTACCACCACCCGGTTGTTCATCCCATACGCTGCTCGTTCCCCGGTCTGATACACCCCATCGGCCACCCAAACCAGCGCTCCGAGCTGTGTCGCCGCATCGACAGCATCTTGGATATTGTTCGCCGCGGTGGCCCACGAAGTGTAGGGCGGCACCGGATTGGTGCTGTTGAGAGCCACATAATGTTCCTCCAGGACCACATGAACTGTGACCGTCGCCGCCACGCCCGCCGGGTAGCTCTCGTTATAGGCCCGCAATTCTACTACGTAATCCCCCGCTGCCGTCCACGCGTGCGTGGCCCAAGGCCGGTTGCTTACCACATTCCCATCACCAGAGTCCCAACGCGACGCGCTAACCCGTCCCCCAATCACTGCCTGAAAGTCCAGTCCAAATCCTACTGCTACGTTCGTAATAGCTGCCACGATCTCCGCGCTGACAGCGCCCGTCACCGACCCGCTCCAATACTCGTCGCAACCGATGGAAGGAGGATTGGCCCACGGTTCGCCATCAATGTCCACTCCGCTGACGTAGTCGGCGTTGCCACGGCCTCGGCACGGTGAGCCGATGCTGAGACGCCAAATGGTTGCCAGTTGAGGCTCCTCGATCAGGTTGCCGGTGCCTGTGGGCGCCGGCGTGGTGCAACAATAATGGAATATGTCACCATCGTAATTCGCGCCATTGACTTGCGCGTTGTTGTAGTACACTATGCAGTCGTTCAGCGTACCTCGGTAGGTCCCGCCGCCGGAGGCGAAAGCCGAATTGCCTGTTAGAGTGCAGTTGTTCAATGTGCACCAGGAGGCACCGCCGCCTCCGTAGGCTGAATTACCCGTTAGTACGCAGTTGTTCAGGGTGGAGACGGAGGCAGCGCCGCCGTAGCCGTTGTAGGCTGAGTTGCCCGTGAGCACGCAGTTGTTCAAAATACAGCCCCAAGCACCGCCACTGTCCCTCCCTGAATTGCCTGTGAGCGTGCAGTTGTTCAATGTGGCGTTGACGGCCCCGCCTGGGCCAAAGAAGGCTGAATTATCCGCGAGCGTGCAGTCGTTCAGAGTGCCAGCGAAGCACCCGCCGCCGCTAGCGAGCGCGAGATTGCGCGTCAACGTGCAGCGCCTCAAAGTGCCCCTGCAGGCCCCGCCGCCGTAGCCAGTGGCAGAATTCCCCGTGAGCACGCAGTTGGACACCACCTCGCTTTCGCCCTCGCAATAGACCCCGCCGCCATCTCCATTTCTGTCATCTTGAGGGAGGATTTGCGTTGCGCCATTCGTGAGCGTAAATCCCACCAGCACCGCCCCATTGGTCAGATAAACACACCGCACCGCCTCTGGGCCATTAGTTGTTCCCGGCACCTGATAGCCCACGATTTGGGTCACGGCTGGCCCGTTGACGCTTCGCACTATGACGGGTTTGGTCACCACCACTCGGTTGCTCATCCCATACACGGCCCGCGCTCCCGTCCGATACACGCCGTTGCTCACGACGATCTCATCTCCCGTCCACGCGACATCCACTGCGCTCTGGATGTTCTGGGCCGCCGTGGCCCAGGAGCTGTAAGGCGGCTGAGAGGAGCCGGTCATCGCCACGTAGTGAACCGGTGGGAGCACATGCACGGTAACGGTGACCGCCACACCGGCCTGATAGCTCTCGTTATAGGCCCGCAACTCCACCACGTAATCCCCCGCTGTCACCCAGGTGTGCGAAGCCCAAGGCCGGTTGCTTACGGTGCTTCCGTCTCCAAAGTCCCATCGCGACGCGCTCACACGGCCTTCTATCAACCCCTTGAAGTCCACCGCATGTCCCGCCGACAGGCTCGTGTAATTTGCGACGATTGCCACGCTGACGGCACCCGTTAACGACCCGCTCCAATACTCATCGCAGCCGATGGAGGGGGGATTGGCCCACGGCTCGCCATCAATATCTACACCGCTTGCATAAGCTGCGCTACCCCGGCCTCGGCACGGGGAGTCGGCACTGAGGCGCCACGCGTTAGCCAGTAGCGGCTCTTCGACCAGGTTGCCGGGGCCTGCCGGCAGTGGCGTGGTGCAGCAGTAGTTTAAGGTGCCTGCATCGTAGTTGGCCCCGCGGTTCTGGGCGCTGTTGTAATAGACGATGCAGTTGTTCAGAGTGCCAGAGCCTGTCCCTCCACCGTAAGGAGCTGAATTGCCCGTGACCGTGCAGTCGTTTAGCGTGCTAGAGAAGGCGCCGCCGCCCTGGGAGGACGCAGAGTTGCCTGTAAGCGCGCAGTTGTTCAAAGTGGCCTGGTAGGCTCCGCCGCCGGAGGCAAAGTCCGCCCGGATTGCGGAGTTGCTCGTGAGCAGACAGTTATTCAGCGTTCCGGAGTAGGCCCCGCCGCCCCAGACGGCAGAATTGTTCGTCAGCGTGCAGTTGTCCAGCATGCTAGATGAAGCGCCGCCGCCGGAGCCCGCAAAATTGCCCGAAAAAGTGCAGTCGTTCAGCGTCCCAGAGTAGGCCCCGCCGCCATAGCCCCAGCAGAAATTGCCCGAGAGCACACAGTTGGATACGACCGCACTCACTCCCTCGCACCAGACGCCGCCTCCGGCTTTGTTCGTGTGATCATCGCCCAGGTAGTCCGTCAATCCGTTCGTGAGTGTAAAGCCCGTGAGGCTTGCCCCATTAGCCAGATACACACAGCGGATCGGCACCAAGCTACTCTGCCCGGACCCGACGATTTGGGTCACGGCCGGCCCGTTAACGCTCCGCAGCGTTACTGGCTTCGTCACCGCCACTCGGTTGCGCATCCCGTACACCGCCTGGGCCCCGGTCTGATACACGCCGTTGGTCACGACGATTTCATCTCCCAGTTGCGCCGCATCCACCGCGTCCTGGATGCTCGTGGCGGCGGCTGCCCAGCTCGCGTAGGGCAAGGCGGGAGTGAGATTATTCACGTTTACGTAGCGCGTGGCCGCGCCAGCGACACTCCCGAGGAAGAGCAGACACCCCACAAGAAGGGTTCTTGGAATCCCAGCGTTCACTTCAATCGTCCCCGATAAAATCGTATAGGAAAATTAGTCCACCCGAAAACGTGTCAGTCAATGATAATGTGGGCGCTGGCGTCCTTGCCGGCCCTTCCCACGCAGGCGAGCTTCCGGCGCTCCCGCCTTCCGCGCGCATGCCGCCTCTGACCACATCTGAGTAAACCTGACTAAATCTGGCCAATTCTGACTGGTTCCGACACAAAGTGGGGCGGAGGGATTGGCCACTTGATGCCAGAGGAGCGCGACGGTAGTCTGCATCGCACGAATATGATTTATTTTTCTAAATACGTAAGCCGAGGGATGCTTGGCTTGGTGCTGTGCGCGATATGTTTCCTGGGGCCTCTGGGCCAGTCGCTCGCGGCGGAAAAGTCTGTCGAGCCTGCAAAGAGGGCAGGGGAGTCGGGCCCCGACGCGGGGGATCCGTATCTCTGGCTTGAAGACGTCACGGGCGAGCGCGCGCTGAACTGGGCCCGCCAGCAGAACGCCGTTTCGACAAAAGAACTCGAAGCGCTTCCTGATTTCCGCATCATCGAAAAGCGAATCCTGTCGATCCTGGATTCCAAGGACAAAATCCCGTATGTCAGCAAGTACGGCCCGTTCTACTACAATTTTTGGCGGGACGACCAGCATGTGCGCGGAGTTTGGCGCCGGACCACCCTCGCCGAGTTCAAAAAGCCCAACCCGCAGTGGGAGACGGTGCTGGACGTGGACGACCTGGCTGCGAAAGAGAGCGAGAACTGGGTCTGGAAAGGCTCTGAGATGCTCTATCCCACTTATGATCGTTGCCTAATCTCCTTGTCGCGCGGCGGAGCGGATGCGGCCGTTATCAGGGAGTTCGACGTAGGCACGAGGACCTTCGTGAAGAACGGCTTTGAGCTGGCGGAGGCCAAAAGCCGCGTCGATTGGCGGGACCGCGACTCTCTTTATGTCGGCACGGATTTCGGCTCGGGCACGCTGACCGATTCGGGCTACCCGCGCATCGTCAAGGAATGGAAACGCGGCACGCCGCTCGCTTCGGCAGCCCTGGTGTTCGAAGGCAAGCCCGCCGACGTGAGCGTGGACGCCAGTGTCATTCACGACCACGGACACACCTACGAGTTCATTCACCGCGGTGTCACCTTTTTCACCAGCGAGACCTTCGTCCGCCGCGGCGGGAAGTGGGTGAAGATCGAAAAACCGGACGACGCGATTGTGCAAACCTTCGAGGACCAGTTGCTGCTGCGGTTGCGCTCGGACTGGACCATCGACGGAAAGACGTACTTGGCGGGTTCGTTGTTGGCGAGTGACTTCGACGGCTACCTGGGCGGGAATCGCAGGTTCGAAGTCTTATTCGCGCCGAGTGACCGCACTTGCCTGGCCTCAATCACCGACACAAAGAATTACCTCCTCATTACCGAGTTGGATAACGTTCGGAACAAGATCTATTCACTCCAGCATAAGGATGGCCGCTGGACCCGCACCCCGTTCGACGCGCCCACCATCGGCTCCGTTAGCGTCAATGGCATCGACGCCGATGAATCAGATGATTATTTCCTGACGGTGACGGATTTTCTCACTCCGACGAGCCTGTTCTACGGTACACTAGAGCGGGAGAATCGCGAGAAGTTGAAGAGCCTGCCGGTCTTTTTCAACGCGCGGGGACTCGAGATCACCCAGCACGAAGCGACTTCGAAAGACGGCACGAAGGTGCCCTATTTTCAGGTGGGGCTCCAAGGCCTGAAACTCGACGGGAACAACCCAACCCTCTTGTACGGCTATGGTGGTTTCGAGATCTCGATGCTGCCGAGCTACAGCGCGGGCATCGGCTCCGCCTGGCTCGAGCGGGGCGGGGTCTATGTGCTGGCAAACATCCGCGGCGGCGGTGAGTTTGGCCCCAAATGGCACGAGGCGGCGCGCAAAGCCAACCGCCAACGGGCCTATGACGATTTCATTGCCGTCGCCGAACACCTCAGTGCGCGGAAGGTGACCTCGCCAAAGCACCTCGGAATCCAGGGCGGCTCGAACGGCGGTCTGCTAATGGGGGTTATGTTCACGGAACGGCCGGACTTGTTCAAAGCGGTCGTCTGCCAGGTGCCGCTCCTCGACATGCGCCGGTTTAATAAACTGCTCGCCGGCGCAAGTTGGATGGCCGAATACGGCGACCCGGATAAACCCGAAGAGTGGGCTTATATCCGCAAGTATTCCCCGTACCAGAATGTTGCCAAAGAGAAAAAGTACCCTCGTGTGTTATTCACCACCTCAACCCGCGACGACCGTGTCCACCCGGGACACGCGCGTAAAATGGTGGCGCGGATGGAAGAGCAGGGCCACGATGTCCTTTACTACGAAAACATCGAAGGCGGCCACGGCGGCGCAGCCAATAACAAGCAGTCGGCTTACATGGCGGCCCTGGGGTACACCTTCCTCCTCAAAGAACTGCGGGGAGAAAGTTCTGCGAACTGAAAGTTCGCGCCCGTACCTCGAACCCACGACATAGTTAAGGACCGGCCGGGGGATCCCCCGCTGCTCGAGGAGAGGGCTGGGGTGCGGTGGAATATCCAGCGCAGGCTCATGGAAAGCCTCCTTTCGCATTCGCACACGCATCGGAATCATGGACCTTCTGCAAACCAAGTGCCACCTCTCCCCTTTCCCCTCTCCCCCAGAGGCGGAGAGGGGGACGCAACCCGTCCGTCAGGTGTCACAGAGCCTGCTTTGTATCTCCCTCTCCTCCTCGGGAGGAGAGGGTCGGCGGAGAGGAGGGCCTTATCGAACGGCTCCGGGAGTGTGAACCGCAGAACTCGATCGGTGGGACATGGGGTGGGAGTGCGCCGGAAGGGCGTCTCGCCTGTCTCTGCTCCGCGCTCTTCTCCCCGCGTTGTATCAACCCTTAACCTGACACCCGCAACTTTCCGCCTGATTTAGCGTCCGCGTCGATACGCCTCGGCCAACAGCGTGACCGGGTGAACCACCCGTAGTTGCATGCCCCGCTGTTTGGCGCCATTGACGAGTTGCAGCAGGCAGCCCGGATTACCCGTCGCCACAATGGTCGCGCCCGTCGATCTGATGTGCTGGAGTTTTCGCTCGAGCAGTTGGTTCGCCATTTCAGGCTGGATGATGTTGTAGATGCCGGCGCTGCCACAACACCACGAACTCTCAGGCAGCTCCACCAGTTTAAGGTTCGGAATGGACTGGAGCAATTGTCGGGGCTGCGCGGTGATCTTTTGTCCATGCGCCAGGTGGCACGACTCATGGTATGTGATCACCTGGGCCGGGGCGTGGTTGGCAGGTGATTCGAGGCCTATCGTCATCAGCCATTCGTGGATGTCCTGGACCTTCTGATCCCAGAGCGCCGCGCGCTCGCGGTAGCTCGCGTCTTCCGCCAACAGCTTCCGGTAGTGCTTCAAATGCGAGCCGCAGCCGCCCGCGTTGGTGATAATCGCATCGAACTCCTCCGGCGGGAACTGGTCGATTTGTTTCCGCGCAAGTTCCTGGGCCAGCTTCCATTCGCCATTGTGAGCATGCAGAGAGCCGCAACAAAGCTGCCGGGGCGGAGTGACCACTTCGCATCCGTTCCAGGCGAGCACCTCCACCGTATCGCGATTGATGTCGCTGAAGATCAGATCCTGCGCGCAGCCAATCAGCATCGCGACCCGGTATTTTCTCACGCTGCTCGCTGGGGTCACCGCGGGAATCAACTCCGCCGAGAATTTCGGCTGAATGACCGGAGTCATCGACTCCAGTTCGCGCAACCGCTTCGGAAAGAGCTTCAGCATGCCGCTCCGCCGGATGAGTGCTTGCAGGCCAAGTTGTTGATATAGCCGCAGCGCCCGACCCAACGCGCGCAAACGACGCAGGTCCATGAACAGCCATCGGACGGCAAAACCCCGGATAATATTCCTTTTGGGTGAGTTCAGAATCCCGCTTGCCTCAGCCTCCGCGCGGGCGTGCTCGAACATTTCGGCGTAGTTAACCCCCGCCGGACACGCCGTCATGCACGCCAGGCAGCCGAGGCAGAAATACATTTCCTCCGCGAAAGTTCTGGTCAGTTCCAGACGGTCATCCGCGATGGCCCGCATGAGCGAAATCCGGCCGCGCGGGCTGTGCCTTTCGATTTTGGTAGCTGTGTAAGTGGGGCAGGTCGGCAAGCAAAGACCGCAGTGCATGCACTGCTGCACCACCGAGTAGTCAAGGCTCTTCAGATAGGATGTGCGGCCGGTCATCGGGCAAACCTATGGTCGGACTCGAATGGGATCGCCGACGCGGACTTTGCCGGACCGCCGGACCTCGGCCAGCACGCCCTGTCGGCCGTTCATCATCCGCTCGCGCAGACCCTGGCAGAGCGCATCCATTTTGGCACACGGATCGCGCTGCGAATGCAGGTACAGCACCGCGGTGCCCAACTCAATCTCTTTGTCCAGAAGCTGTATCAGGCTGACGCCGCTGGTTTCGATGTTCGACCGCACCGCTCCTGGCGCGATTGGAATTGCCATTCCCAGGCCGGTCGCGTGCTCCGCAAGTTGCTCGCGCTCGATCAGGCTTACCTGCCGGCGGCTCGGCGCTCCGGTATCCCGGCTCAGTTTGCCGAAATATCTGTTGTCCCCAACAATCCCTTTGCCCTCGACCAGCTCCATGAACTCGACGCGGAACAACGGCGTCCCGGGTTCGACCGGGTGCAAGTGGAGCGAGGCAACGCAACCGACGATCCCTTGCGAAATTGCTGCATCCATACACGCCAAAGTAAAGCCCCCAACCGCACCAACGCAAGCGCCTGGATGCTGTGATTGATCGCATCCCGGTAATCCCAGCCGGAATGAATTCAACGAAAATTGTATTTTGTATATCGCGCTCGGTTATTTATAGTGCGCCGATGCTTGACATCAAACTCCTGCGTGAACGCACGGATTTCGTCTGCCAACGCCTGGCCACACGCGGGGCAGGGGACGAATTGCGGGTTGACGAGGTGCTCAAGCTCGACGAGCAGCGGCGCAAATTGCTCACCGACGTCGAGTCACTGAAAGCCCAGCGCAATCGGGCCTCGAAAGAAATCGGCGCGCTGATGGGCCAGAAGAAAATTCAGGAGGCCGACGCGAAGAAAAAGGAGACCCGCGACCTGGGCGACCGCATCGCCCATTTGGATAAACAAGCGGCCGAGGCGGGAGCAGCCCGCGACAAGTTGATGCTGCGATTGCCTAACCTTCCTCATGAATCCGTCCCGGTCGGGAAGACTGCCCAGGATAACCCAGTCGTCCGGGTTCATGGTCAACAGCCAGCCTTCACGTTCAAGCCGAAGTCGCATGTGGAGATTTGCGAACGTCTAAGGCTGGTGGACTTCGATCGCGCGACCAAACTCTCGGGCAGCGGTTTTGTGCTCTACACCAACTGGGGCGCGAAGCTGGAACGCTCGCTCATCCAGTTCATGCTCGATTTGCACACCGGCGAGCACGGTTACACGGAGATCTCGCCGCCGTTCATGGTGGGGCCTCAGTGTCTTGAAGGCGTCGGCCAGTTCCCGAAGTTTGTGGATCAGTACTATGCGGTACAAGAAGGCCTGGACACTGGCACTCTCGGGAAACTTTATCTGATCCCCACGGCGGAAACCCCGGTCGCCAATATTCACCGGGAAGAGATTCTCCCGCAAAGGCAGCTTCCGGTTTATTATTGCGCTTACACGCCCTGCTTCCGCGGCGAGGCGGGAGCGGCGGGTGTCGGGACGCGCGGCATCATCCGCGTGCACCAGTTCGATAAAGTCGAGTTGATCAAGATTGCCGTGCCGGAAACGGGCTACGAGGAGCATGAGAAAATGCTCGCGAACGCCGAGCGCGTGCTGCAATTGCTGGGGCTGCATTACCGCGTCGTGCTGCTGTGCACCGGCGACATGGGCTTCGCCAGCGCGAAAACCTATGATATCGAAGTCTGGGCGCCAGGGCAGGGGAGCTACCTGGAGGTGTCCAGCGTCTCCAACTGCGAAGACTTTCAGGCCCGCCGCATGAGCCTGAGATTCAAAGCCGACACCGGGGAAAACAGATTCCCTCACCTCCTGAACGGCAGCGGCACCGCCCTGGCTCGCCTGTTCGTGGCGCTGGTCGAAACCTATCAACAGGAAGATGGCTCGATAGTCCTTCCGCCGGCGCTCCGCCCCTACCTCAAGACCGAAAGGATTGCTGGCTGATGCGTTCTTCATGAACATCCTCCTGGCCAGCAGCGAAGTCCATCCTTTCTCGAAAACGGGCGGGCTGGCGGACATGGTCGGCGCCCTCGGTAAGGCCCTGGCTCGCGGCGGTCACCGCGTGGGGATCATCACACCGCTTTACCTGGGCATCCGCGAACGCTATCCCGCGCTCAAACTCGTTAACTTGCCCCTGGATTTCCCACTCGGCGTGCGCCGCATTCGCGGCGAAATCTGGGCACTCGACACCGTTGCCGGCCTCACCATCTATTTTGTCGACCAACCCGAGTTCTTCCAGCGTTCCGGCTTGTACCAAAAGGACGGAGTCGATTACCCGGACAATGCCGAAAGGTTTGTCTTTTTCTCGAAGGCCATCGCGCATCTGGCGCTGCAACTGCCCTGGAAGCCGCAGTTACTCCATGCCAATGATTGGCAGACTGCGCTGGCCGCCCTTTTCCTGCGTCATCAACGCCACCTGCCGGGATGGGCGGATGCGCCGCGCGTCTGCATGACTATCCACAACCTCGCTTACCAGGGCGTTTTCCCGGCCTCCCAATTTGCCCTGACCAATCTGCCGTGGGACTATTTTGTTCCCGCTGGCGCCGAGTTTTATGGGCAGGTTAACTGCCTCAAAGCCGGCCTCGCCTATGCCGACCTGATTACCACCGTCAGCCCGCGCTACGCCCGCGAGATTACCACCGAGGAATTCGGCTGTGGGCTCGACGGCCTGCTGCGATACCGCCTGTCATCTTTGTTCGGGATCCTGAACGGCGTCGATTACGAAGAATGGAATCCAATTAGCGATCCTTATATTGAAAGCAAGTTTGCGGCCGCTAATCTTGCCGCCAAAGCCCTCAACAAGCTCGCGCTCCAATCCGAATTCGGTTTGCCGGCCGACCCCGCCATCCCTCTGTTTGGCAACATCGGCCGGCTGGTCGAGCAAAAAGGTGTGGACATCATGCTCGGCGCCTTGCACGAAATGCTGCCGGGCAACGTGCAGTTCGTCCAGATTGGCAGCGGCGCACCCGCCTTTCAACGCGCCTACCAGGACCTCGCCCGCCGTTTCCCGCCCAAAGCTTCCGTCCGCATCGGCTTCGACGAAGGCCTTTCGCACCGGATCGAGGCTGGTTGCGATTTCTTCCTTATGCCTTCGAGGTTTGAGCCGTGCGGCCTCAACCAAATGTACAGCTTGCGCTACGGCACCGTTCCCATCGTCCGCGCCACCGGCGGTCTCGACGACACCGTGGTTGACTTGCGCGAAAACCCAGCCAAGGCCAACGGCATCAAGTTCCATGAGCATTCCAGCCGCGCTCTGGCCAAAGCGATGCAGAAGGCTATCGCGCTTTACGAAATCCCCGAGCTGCTCGAGCAGTTCCGCCAGAATGGCATGGCTGCCGATTTTTCCTGGGAGCGAACCGCCACTCGGTTTGTGACGCTTTACAGGAAAGCGACCGGAGGCTGAGATAACACAAACTCAAACTGCGAGGGAGGTGAGGGTGTCGACTGCAACGAAACCGGGTGTTGCCTGTTTAACATATAATAAATATAACAAACATTGTGCGAAATATATAGCTTCAGTCGCACAGCACGCTCAACCGCGGTCCGTCTCACATCACCGATGGTACCCGACCCCAAAGCGGTCTGTGATTGGCCAATATACGAAGAAGGACTTGCCGATCACATTCTTGGCCGGAAAATCACCCCAGGAACGGGAGTCGTAGCTGTTCATGGTGTTATCGCCCATCACCATGTAATGCTCCGGGTGGACTTGGAAAACCGCCGAACCATCGGGAAACCACCGGGCGAGTTCCCCTGGAAATCGCGGATAATACTGGCGGACCACCTTTTCGTTCACGTGCCCTGAGTAATGGTTTTCACTGGGGGGTTGCTTGGGATCGAAGCTGTAGACCTTTTCGAAGTGCGGCGTTGATGCATCCAACCGTTTGCCGTCAATCACCAGGTGGCGGTCGTCGCCGATCTGCACCTTCTCGTTGCCCATCGCCACCATCCGTTTGATGTAGAATTGGTCCTGCGGCAAGGCCGTGATCCCTTTGGTCTCGAAAACGATGACCTCGCCCCGTCTCGGTGCGCGGAAATTGTAGGTGATCCGATCAACGAACAGATGGTCACCGCTGACGGTCTTCATGCGGATAACTTCTTCGCCCTTGTGATAGACTTTGTCACGATCGCGGAGCTGGAGACCGACACGGCGATCCAGCGTCGAGGCGCCATAATCCGGCGGGAACCAAATCCAATGGGTCACACCTCCGATTTGGAGGGTCTGGTAAATGTTAAAGATGAGGATCTTGAACGGCAGGTCCACCCGTTCCAGCCGTCCGTCTGCCTGGGCGCGAACGTCCAGATAGGATACCCCGGCAAACCAATCCCTGACTCGCTCCCAGCCGGTGGGGATTTTGAACTCAGCGCTGCCTGGTTGAACTGTTGCCGGATCGTAAAGTTGCGAGTAATCCGGAACCGAAGTGACTCCGAATAAGCTGGGCTGCATCGAGCCTGTCGGAATCTTGAACGGCTGTAAGAAAAATGTCCTGATTCCCATCGCCACCGCCAGCGCTACCAGCAGCACTTCCACGTTCTCACGCCAGGCCGCATGCGGGTAAGGCTTGAGCCATTTGTTGGCCGCCGCCTCAAGTTTTTCCATCAGCTTTTCCAGCGCCGGCTTATCAACGCCGCTCTGCACCGCCCGGCGCAATTCCCGGATCGGTCCTTCAATGCTTTGAATAGCCTGGGGGGCGAGAATGTCCCGCTGATGATGGACCAGCTTCTGGACGTGTTTGCCCATCGCCACAGCCTGCCGGACCGTGCGTGACAAAAACCAACGAACCAAAACGGGAGTTGAAGCCGCCTCGGTCCCAGCGGAAGCTGTGGTCGGGGCGGCGGCAGCCGGCGGCGGTGGTTCCTTGACTGGCCGGTCGGCATTGCGATTCTTGGTCTTGGACATATTGATTAGGTTTTCAGTACCTCGATAAATGCTTCCTGAGGTATGTTCACCGAGCCGAACGCTTTCATCCGTTTTTTCCCTTCCTTCTGCTTCTCGAGCAGCTTCCGTTTGCGCGTGATATCGCCGCCGTAGCATTTCGCGGTAACATCCTTGCGCAACGCGCCGACGGTTTCGCGGGCAATAATCTTGCCTCCGATCGCCGCCTGGATCGCGACCGCATATTGCTGACGGGGGATAACTTCCTTCAACTTTGCCGCAAGAGCCCGCCCCCTGCCCTCCGCCTTGTCGCGATGCACGATGCACGAGAAAGCGTCAACGGACTCGCCGTTGACCAGCATGTCCAGCTTGACCATATCCGACGCCTGGTAGGGCGCATAGGCGTAGTCCATGGATCCATAGCCCCGGGTGAGACTCTTGATGCGGTCGTGAAAATCGATCAGAATTTCGTTCAACGGTAAAAGGCTGGTGAGCATCACCCGTCGCGTGTCGAGCGTCTCCGTGTGATCCACAGATCCCCGCTTCTCCGAGATCAGCGCCATCATGTCGCCGATGTATTCATTCGGGCAGATGACGAAGGCCTTCACCATTGGCTCCTCGATTTCCGCAATGTATGTGACCTCCGGGAGAAACGCGGGATTATCAATGTCCTTCAGCGTGCCGTCGGTGAGCTTGACCCGGTAGATCACACTCGGGTACGTCGCGATGATGTCCATCCCGTATTCCCGCCGCAGCCGCTCCTGCACAATCTCGAGGTGGAGCAGGCCCAGAAAACCACACCGAAAACCAAACCCCAGCGCCACCGAAGTCTCCGGCTGATACACGAACGCCGAGTCGTTCAGTTGCAATTTGGCGAGGTTCGCTTTCAGGTGCTCGTAGTCGCCGGTGTTTATTGGGTAGATACCGCTGAAGACCATCGGGTGAATCTCCTTAAACCCGGGCAACACGGGCGACGGCTGCCGGTTGTCCGTGATTGTGTCACCCATTTTCACCTCCTGGGGACTCTTGATATTGGCTGTGATGTAACCGGTCTCGCCCACCTCCAGCTTCTCCCGCATGTACGGCTTGGGGTTGAAGCTGCCGACTTCTTTGACTTCCACCGATTTCCCGGAATGCAGCAGTTTCACGTGCATGCCTGGCTTCAGTTCGCCGTTGAATACCCGGACGTGAATCACCACGCCCTTGTAGGTGTCGAAGTAAGAGTCGAACACGAGGGCCTGTACTGAGCTCTGGCCAGTAGGTTTTGGCGGCGGCACCCGTTCCACAATTGCCTCCAGGATCTCGTCGATCCCGACTCCCTCCTTGGCGCTGGCGGGAATGGCTGAGTCCCCAGCGATGGCGAGGATGTCCTCCAACTGCTGCCTGGTTTGGGGGATATTCGCATGCGGCAAATCGATCTTGTTGATGACCGGAATGATCGCCAGGTTTTGCTTCATCGCCAGATGCACGTTTGCCACCGTTTGCGCCTCGACGCCCTGCGCCGCGTCCACAATCAGCAGCGCCCCCTCACACGCGCTCAGGCTCCGGGAAACCTCATACGAAAAATCAACATGGCCAGGGGTGTCGATAAGATTCAACTCGTAGCTCTCGCCGTTCCGAGCCTTGTAAAGCATCGTCACCGGATGCGCCTTGATCGTAATCCCCCGCTCTTTCTCCAAGTCCATCGAGTCGAGCAGTTGGTCCTCCATCTCGCGAGTGGAAATCGTACCCGTCCGGTGGAGCAATCGGTCCGAAAGCGTCGTCTTCCCATGGTCTATATGGGCGATAATGCTGAAATTTCTAATATGCGCTACATCCATCGTCTAATGTCCAAAGCGTTGGCCCCAGGGACAAAAAAACTGCAAAAAACGATCCTGCCCTCCCCAATCAGCCACTTACACCATCTCGGCCGACGGCTGTCCACAGGGAACGTCGCGTTTGACTCCAGCACGTCCTCAGGAGCGAAACCCCGTCACAAACATACGAGATTCTCTGGGGAAGAAAAGCAATTTTGCTGCTCCATCGTACGCCCCCTCAGTGTTGGGTCGGAGCGCCGAGTTGTACTCGGCTTACAGGAGGTCGTCGGCTGGCTTAAGCCGATTAGAAATCGGCGCTCCGACCCAAGACTGAGGCGATACGCTCCATCCCATCGACGGGCACTCTCTGCTCGATTTCGCGGGGAACGTAAAACTAAATCGTGGTTAGCCATCCCAATCCCTTAGGACTTGATTAAAGTCAAGGCGGTGGGTTTATATCTGGGCCAAGCTCAACCGTGAGAATGGCTGCCGTAATCACCGACCAGAGTTCGGCGCAGCGAGGGCGCAGTGACACCCCGAAAGGCGCCGAGCGTCTTTCCGTGGGCCGCCTCGCGCGCGAATGGAAAACCATCCACGCGATGGTCCATTTGTACTGCAAGCATCACCATACCCACTCGCCCCTGTTTTGTGCCGATTGTCTCAGCTTGCTCGAATACGCCGCGGCGCGCCTGGAGCGATGTCGCTTTGGCGCTCAAAAACCTACATGCGCCAAATGCCCCGTCCATTGTTACCAGCGTGACCGTCGTGACCAAATCCGAGCCATCATGCGGTTTGCCGGCCCCCGAATGTTGTGGGAACACCCGATCCTGAGTCTCCGGCACTGGCTTGACACTCTGAGCGGGCCACCAGTTGCTGCACACGACGCCCCCTCCTGAGCCTGGCGCCGTAGCGCAACCCTCTCCTTTTCTCGGTATTGCACGTGGCACGGTTCGTGCACCGGCTTCTGGTAATTCGATCGGTCCCGCATCCCGGGCCGGAACGTTTTATGACAAAAACCTTTTGCAATCGGAGCATAGGATTGGTTGCCGTTCTTGTCGCAGGCACGGTGGCACACCCCGGGAGTGCCGTAGCGGCCGAGGAGACTTTTGAGGTGCTCCAAATCGGGACAAACACGTACAAAAACGTGACGGTCACCACCAAACGGAAATCCTACATCTTTCTGCTCCACTCCGATGGCCTCGCCAGCTTCAAACTCAATGAATTGCCCGGCGACCTTCTGACTCAATTGGGGTACGTGGACCCGGCAGCGCCCAAAGTCCAAACCAACGCGGCGGCAGTTTGGGCCCGCCAGACGATCAAAAAGCTTCCAGTCGAACAAATCAAACAAGTGGAACAGAAAGTAAGGCAACAGTTCGACCTGAAAGTTATCGAACAGAAACTCCCATTCGCTTTGCCTCAGTTCACCACGAACCTGATCGTGGCCATCACGGCAGCGTTACTGGCTCTGTATCTCTTTTATTGTTTCTGCTGCATGCTCATCTGCCGGAAAGCCGGCCGTCAGCCCGGCGTGTGGGTTTGGATCCCCGTGCTTCAACTTCTTCCGTTGCTCCAGGCTGCGCGCATGTCGCGGTGGTGGTTTCTCGCCTATTTGGTGCCCGGACTTAACCTCGTGGCCCAGGTCATCTGGTCCTTCAAGATTGCTGATGCCCGCAACAAATCCGCAGTGATCGGTGTTTTTCTGCTCCTGCCGGTTCTCTCCATTTTTGCCTTCCTGTTGCTCGCCTTCGCCGATGAATTGCCGCCGCAGAAAGAAGTCGTGAGCGCTCGCTCCGCACCGATCATGACGCTCGAAGCCGCTTGAGCTTTGCCCGGGTGAACTGGCAATACCCGAGCTGCCGGGGGTTGAGGCTGCGGCTCAATAAAACGCGCCATTTCCGTGTCTTCCTCCACGCTCCGCACACGAGTTACGTCCCCGAGTTTTGGCTTCAGAGTTGACTCTTGGCCCCTTAGACTGCCCGCGATGACTTCCGCAATCCTCGTCGCGGCGGGCAAAGGCACTCGTATGGGCCTCAACGTGGACAAATTGTTCCTTGAGCTTCACGGCTGCCCCGTAGTCGGCCACGCTTGGCGTCGATTTGATTCGGCACCCTGTATCGATGAAATCGTCCTGGTCGTCAGGCCGGGAACCGAAGCTGTGTTCTCCGAGTTGGGCAGGCGGCTCGGATTGCGAAAACCTTGCCACTTCGCCGAAGGAGGAAAGGAGCGGCAGGATTCGGTGTGGAATGGTCTCACGGCGGTTTCAGAGGACACTTTGCTGGTGGCTATCCATGATGCCGCTCGCCCCTGCACCTCGGAGGGGACCATCAGCGCGGCCCTTGAAGCTGCGAGCCGCACCGGCGCGGCTGTCGCTGCCCAACCCATTACTGACACTGTCAAAGAATCGGAGGACGGGAGGCTGGCGCTTCGGACCTTGGACCGCAGCCGCTTGTGGACAGTCCAAACGCCACAATGCTTCCGCCTCGCGGTCATACGCCATGCGCTAGCTGAGGTGCGCCGCCGCGGCCTGATCGTGACCGATGACACCGCCGCGTGTGAATTGGTGGGACACCCGGTCCAGCTCGTTCCCAGTACCGATCCCAATCCAAAAGTCACTCGTCCTGAGGATCTGGCGCTGATTGAGCTGATTTTGTCGCGCCTTTCAGCACCACCTCCGGTGCCTTCCCCCTGATCCGATCAGCCCCTGGCGCCTCTACCTCCGCCGGTGGAGCTCCCCTATCCGCGTTGCTCGTCGCGGCTCGGCCGCAAAGCTCTCCGCAGGAGATCCTCCTCACGTTTGGTGTAGCGCAATTGTTTCGCGAGCGTTTGCGCGGCGGGCGTCATTTTCGCCCAGGCCTTTCGCAATGCGTTCAGCACTTTTTCTTCGCTGGCGCTTGCGGCCAAATCGCGAAACTGGCGCTCCAGAAATAACAGGCATAAACTATCCTCGAGCACCCGGCTCTCGGGATCCTGCGGAAAATCTTTCTTGAGGTTGAGCGCCTGCACCCGCTCGACTGCTTCTGTCGTGTAGCCGACCTCGCGCAGTATCTCCCCCGCTTTCTCGGCATGAAACCGTTTCAGGTCCTCCCGCCAGCGAAGATACCCGGCCCGCGTCATCGGATACGAACCTCGCGGAATCATCCACCGGCACAAGTGCTGGCAGCGTGCCGCCAACCGAAGCGCCTCCGAGGCTCCAGGATCCAGCCGCAGCACCCACTCCGTCAGCCGTTGCGCATAAAGCAGTTCACGGGGGCCTGCCCTCCCCTGCCCTGTCTCCCGGTTTGGGTCGCGGGCGTTCTCTTCGTCAAAACGCCGGAGAGCGGCCTCAAATCTCTCTTGGTTCTCAGGCCGGAGTTCCATTGCTTGGTCTTATCGCAAATGTGCGCTATGGTGGCAAGTGCGGCCCACACGCCGCTCCATTGTTTATTATGACCAGTTCGATGTCCGGCGGCCCGCCGTCGCCTGAAGACTTACAGCGGCAGCTCTCCGAGTTGATGCGGCAGCACCTCCCCGGAGGCAGCCACGCGCCCGGCCTGACGCAGGCTGATGATTCCGGAGTCTCCGACAGGTCCGGAGAAAAACCGAAGGCCGAAGATTTCGAGTTCAAATTCAAACCCCGCGAGGTAAAGGCGCACCTTGACCGGTTCGTGATCAAGCAAGACGAGGCCAAGAAGGTCCTGAGCGTCGCCCTGTGTGACCACTACCACCATGTCCGCCTCGCGCTGGAAGGCAAGGAGTCTCCCAATTACGCGAAGCAGAATATTATCCTGGTTGGCCCCACCGGGGTCGGCAAGACCTTCCTTATTCGCAATGCCGCCGACCTCATCGGTGTGCCTTTCGTTAAAGCCGACGCGACGAAGTTCTCCGAAACCGGCTATGTCGGCGGCGATGTCGAGGACATGGTCCGCGACCTCTTGCGCCTGGCCGGCGGCGACGTCACCCGCGCGCAGTACGGAATTATCTACATCGATGAAATCGACAAGATTGCCGCCGCTTCCAATACCACGGGGCGTGATGTTAGCGGCCGTGGTGTGCAGACGAACCTGCTGAAGTTAATGGAGGAAACAGACGTTCCCGCGCGCTCCCCCAACGACATTGCCGGCCAGATTCAGGCCATGATGGAATTCACCCAGCGTGGCCGGAAAGCGCCCTCTACCATCAACACCAAGCACATCCTGTTCATCGTCAGCGGCGCTTTTGGCGGGCTCGAGCAAATCATTCGCCGGCGACTCCGGGAAGCCGTCATTGGTTTCGGCGCCAAGGAACGCCCATTCGATACGGCCGCGGAAGTCCTCGCCCACGGTCAGACACGCGATTTTATCGAATTCGGCTTCGAACCTGAGTTCATCGGCCGGTTGCCGGTTCGTGTCGTGTGCCACTCCCTGGGGGTCGATGACTTGTTTCTAATCCTCAAAAACTCCGAGGGGAGCATCATCCGCCAATACGAACAGGACTTTGCGGCCTACGGCATAGAAGTACTTTTCTCCGACGACGGTCTCCGCCGGATCGCGGAGCTGGCGGGAGACGAGCAAACCGGGGCGCGGGGCCTGATGACGGTCTGCGAGCGCGTGTTTCGTGACATCAAATTCGAGCTGCCCTCGTCTCCCGTCAAACGGTTCGTCGTAACACGGCAGCTTGTGGAGTTGCCGACAATCGAACTCCAGAAGATTCTTGCCGACCCGCGTCAGGAGGAACGTCTGGTTGCCCGCCAGCTGGTGGACGAGTTCGCCCGCCGCTTTCGCGAGAACTACGCCATGAAAATCTCCTTCACCCCCGCCGCCGCCGATCTTCTGGTGACCGAAGCATTGGAACGATCACAATCCGTCCGCGATTTGTGCGCCGCCAAATTCAAGGACTTTCAGTTCGGGTTGAGGCTGATCACGCAGAACTCGGGGCAAAAAGAGTTTCTCCTCGATCGCGATGCCGTCGAGGCGCCGGACAAGGTGCTCAGCGACTGGGTGGTCGCCAGCTACCGGTTGTCGTCACAACCATCCTGACGAGTTGCCGCTCGCCGTCTGCTGCCGTCCAAACCTCTGGCGGACTAAGAGATTCGCGGTGCGTGATGTCACCTGCTGTTTTCCCCACATAAACATGTGACGCGCCGCCGGGTGAATCCCGATTGACCCTGCGTCCGGAAGCATCCAACCTCCAGCGCGAATTGGCTTATGACAGGACACATATGGAAAACTGGAGGCACCCGGTCGGCTTTTACGCTGATTGAGCTGCTCGTGGTGATCGCGATTATCGCCATCCTGGCGGCGATGTTGCTCCCCGCGCTGGCGAAGGCCAAGGGCAAAGCCATGCAGGTCCACTGCACGAGCAATCTCAAGCAAATCGCTTACGCAATTTCCATGTACACCCAGGACAACAACGACCGCCTGCCGGGGCCGTGTTGGACCGGCATGTTCTTCACGTACCAGGATGCGGCTCCCAACAACCCGTCCGATCCAAACCGCTACAACGGGTCGCTGGCAGCCCACTTGACTTCGTACCTCGCGATCCAGCCACCGCCTCCGGCACCCAATCTGCGAACCGCCGTCGTCGCCATTTGCCAGGCCTCCTACAAGGTCTTGCCTAAACGCACTCCCGTCCCGCCCTTGTCCGTGCCGGTGAGTTATTTCTCGCAATCGCTCATCACCAACGACCCGCCCATCGGCGACAACGTCCTTCAGTTCCCCTTCGGCCGGCCGAACACTCCTTACGCCGCGCCCCAGAAGCATTCCGCCATCCTCAAGCCCTCGGACACGTGGGCCATGACCGACTGCGACAAACAGTTAATGCTGGCCCTTGGCATTACTTCAGCCACCTACATGGACTACGTGGCTGTCGAGCCGGTCCATGGCACCAGGGCCCCTGCCCTTCGCAACTGCCTTTACTTTGACTGGAGTGTCCGGGCACGCAAGACCACAAAGTAGCTGCTCGCCCCCGTTCGCTAAGACTGCCCCATTGGCCATCGAATCAAGGGCCCCGGCTGGATTCGTCCAGTTCGAGACGCAGGTAATCGTAAATAATGCCGTTCGCGAGCCCTCCGCCCGGAATCGTCAGTTTGAGTACATTCTCCCCTGCCCTCATTAAACTCGCATCGAACGCCAGGTCGTGTTCGGACCATGTGCCACTAATCCCGTCGCGGATGACGGTTGCATTGTAAACCAGGCCGGTCACATTCCCGATCGGCTGGCCGTTAAGTTCACCCGCCAGTGACCGAGTGCCCACTCCGCATATCGCCAGCCGCAACGTCGCTTTGCCGCGCGGGGCGACCGGCAGGCCGAACGCGACCGACCAGGTGGTGCCGCGCCCCCGGCCCGCCGCATTCGTATTCGCCGCGTCCTCATTATGCGGCACTTGTTCGAAAAACCAATCTTTGCGGAAATCGCTTTTGCCAATCACGAAATTCACATCCGTCGGAAACAACTTTGGGTACTCGAGGTACCAGCCCCAATGAAAATAATCGTCTCCTTTGAAAAACTCTGAGCCGGATCGGTTCGGAATCCCAATCTCCCATACCTGCTTGCCATAACGGATTGGACGCCATTCTAACGTGCCAAGTTCCAGGGTTTGGCCGGCACCGACGGTCAGGTTCGGCAATGTGAATTCCCCCAGCACACCTTCAGCGATCCCGCGGAGAGAGTAAGTGCCCGGACGTATATTCGAAATCGTGAACTTCCCTTCCGAATCGCCCCGCACCCAAAACTGGTAGCCCTTGGCATCCCTCTGCCATTCGACCGGGCGTCCCGCCCCGGCCCCGCTCTCCGGCGCTGTCAGACCCACGAGCAGGCGGGACCAGCCCAGCCTCGAACTCTCCGTGTCCCGCAGCACCAACCTTCCATTCACCGTTCCACGCTCTGCTTTGTGCGGATAATCAACACCTCTCACCCATTCATAAGGCCATTTTCCCGACTCCACCGATGCCTTTGCCAAGGCGTTCGTCCACAGCCCATCCCCGCTGTCCCCGGAATTGCAGTAGATGACGAACGGCCCGATCACTTTTGCCCACACCTCACCCTCGCCCACGGCGCAGACGCTGCCCCCGTAGTGGCTGCTGCGCCAGTAGTTCAGCAACGTCGGCGGCGCCGGCCCGGTCAGGTTCGTGCCGAACGTCGCATCACGGTGCGCGCACAATTCGTACTTCGTCGGCCCACCGCTCAGATATTCAACCGCGGGGTTGATGAACCAGACGCCCACTCTTTTCGCCGTGCTCGTCCACCCCCAGGCACGGACCTCGAACTGGTTCGCCGCGTAATCGTATTTGTGCTCCACCCGCCCCCTATAAAGGCCACTGTTCAGCCGGCGCGCCTCTTTCATATTCATCACCGTCCCGTGATTCCAATCATAGGCTGTCAGCATCTTCAGATTGCGGTTGGCATCCACCGTCATCCAGTCAAATAGTTCATCATTCAGTTTCGCGCAAAAACGGGCCTCACCGACTGAGGTCGCTTGAAAATTCGTCGCATGGCTAAAAACTGAGTATGTGTA
>DATDCV010000356.1:0-2947 GCA_036524155.1 Verrucomicrobiia bacterium | reverse complement strand
TCCGCGGCGACCATGCCGTTGCGAATCGCCCGCATCAGCGGTTCGTCACGCGTCGGCTGCATCAGGTGGTAGTCGATGCGGTAATCACTCGAAGGCTGGAGGTCGCGATAGCCGCTGGCGAACGCCGAATGATAGGTCTGGTTGAAGAGATAAAACTCGAGCTCACTGGCGCAGTAACAGGTCAGCCCTCGTTGTTCGAGGCCCGCCAGTTGCCGGCGCAGCACCGAGCGGGGCGCTTCGGCCACCAGCGCGCCATCGGAGCGCACATGATCACACATCACCAGCGCGGCGCCCGGCTGCCACGGCAGGAGCCGCAGCGTTTCCGGGTCCGGCCGCAGAGTGAAATCGCCAAACCCGGTCTCCCAGCTCGCGACCTTGAAGCCGTCGAGCGGGTCCATCTCCAGGTTGACAGTGAGCAGGTAACTGCAGCCATGGGTGCCATGCTTGAGAGCGGAGTCGAGAAAAACCTCGCCGCGGAAACGCTTGCCGACCAACCGGCCAAACGGATCCGGCAGGGCGAGCAGCACGGTGTCAATGGCGCCGGAACGGATTTGGGACTTGAGAGAAGAGAGGGTCATGGGAACGGGGGAGGGCTGTGGTGGCGTTGAAGCGTTAAACCGTTGAAGCGTTGGAGGGTTGGAGCGACGGTGCGTGGGACGTGAGGTGGAAGACCGGATGGCGCGAAACGCAGGCAGGAGTTGCGGGGTGAGGAGAACGCAAAGTCCATATCCTTGCGCTTTAGGTGTCCGCCACGTACACGTTCTTCAGCTCCGTGTATCCCTCCATCGCGGCCATGCCCAGATCGCGGCCGAGACCGCTTTGTTTGAAGCCACCGAAGGGTGCCTCGACGTGAACGCTGCTATGGGAGTTGACGCTGAGGACGCCGCTCTCGATGGCGCGAGCAACACGGAGAGCGCGGCGGAGGTCGTTGGTCCAAAGCGACCCGCTTAACCCATAAGGGGAAGAGTTCACATCCCGGATCATCTGTGCTTCATCGTCGAAGGGAGCGATGCAAGCCACGGGACCGAAGATCTCATCACACCAGCAGGGATCGGCCTTGCCGACGTCGAGGAGGACGGTCGGCTCGAGGTAATAGCCTTTGGCGTGGAGCCGGCCGCCGCCGCACGCGAATTTGCTGCCGTGCGCGCGGGCATCCGCCAGGTAGTGCTCAACGGTGGCGCGCTGAGCGGCGGAAACCAGGGGTCCGAGCTGGGTTTCGGTTTTTACGGGATCGCCCACGATGAGCTGTTTGGTGGCGGCAACGAACCGCTCGACGAAGGGTTCGCAGACGGAACGTTCGACGAACAGGCGGCTGCGCGCGCAGCAGTCCTGGCCGGTGTTGGCAAAGACGCTCATCGGGGAGGTTTCGGCGGCGCGCTGCCAGTCGGCATCGGCAAAGACGATGTTGGGGGATTTGCCGCCGAGTTCGAGCGAGACGCGTTTAATGTCGCGCGCGGCCAGTTCCATGATGCGGCGGCCGACCTCGGTTGACCCGGTGAAAGACACTTTGCGGATCAGCGGATGGGTGGCGAGCGCTTCTCCGATCGCGCTGCCTGGTCCGGAAAGGACCTGCAACACCCCTGCCGGCAAACCCGCGCGGTGCGCCAACTCTCCCAGCGCCAGGGCGGTGAGAGGCGAAAGAGACGCGGGCTTGAGCACGACGCAGTTGCCTGCCGCCAGTGCCGGCGCGCTCTTCCAGCTCGCAATGGGAAAGGGAAAGTTCCAAGGCACAATGCAGGCCACGACGCCCATCGGTTGGCGCAGCGTGAAATCAAAACCACCACGCGCCACGGGGATTGTTTGCCCGCAGAATTTCGTCACCGCCCCGGCATAGAATTCGAAGACCCGCGCGCCCAGCCCGATTTCGTCCCGGGCGTCGCTGATTGGCTTGCCGATATTGAGAGTTTCAAGCTGCGCGAGGTGCTCGAGGTTGTCGCGCAAGAGGCGCGCAACGCTGAAGAGCACGTCGCTCCGCTTCCCCGGGCTGAGATCGCGCCAGCCGGATTCCCATGCCCGGCGCGCAGATTCAACCGCCGCGCTCACATCCGCAACCTCAGCGGCGGCGACCTCGCCGATGGGCTGCTCGTTAGCGGGATTGATCAGCGCAGTCCGCCTGCCGGAAGCGCCGTCCCGGAACGCGCCGTCGATGAATAGCTGGGTGGGAGTATTCATAATACTTCGAGATAGAGATTGCGCAGGTCGGTGGCGGTGACGGGAACCACGTTGGTTTTATGGCACGGGTCGTCGAAGGCCTGCGCCACAAGGGCTTCAAGTTGCCCGGCGTCGACGCCATGGTCCCGCAAACGAGTGTTCAACCCGAGACCGGCGAGGAAGCGCGCGATGAAAGCGACGGTCTGGCGATCGGCCTCCGCGTCCGGTGCCTCCATCACGTTCAAGCCGCAGGCAATTCCCACGCGCCGATAGATGCCCGGTTTTCGAGCCGCGCAAAACTCCATGCCGGCGACCAGGCACAGCGCGTTGGCGAGTCCATGGTGCAGCCCGCAGACGTTGGAGAGGGGATGCGCCAGCGAATGCACGACGCCCAGATCTTTTTGAAAAGCCACCGCGCCCATCGCCGCCGCGACGAGCATTTCGCCGCGCGCCTCGAGGTCCCCGCCGTTCCGAAAGGCCCGCGGCAGCGCCTCGACGATGAGCCGGATGCCCTCCAGAGCAATCCCATCGCACATCGGGTGAAAGACCGGGCAGGTGTAGGACTCGATGCAGTGCGTGAGCGCGTCGGCGCCAGTCGCAGCGGTAAGCTTCGGCGGCAATGCCACTGTCAATTCCGGATCCAGGATTACCAGCCGCGCCAGCAGCTCGGGATTGAACAACACCGCTTTCCGGCCCGTCGCCGCGAGCGT
This sequence comes from Verrucomicrobiia bacterium, assembly GCA_036524155.1. GTDB lineage: Bacteria > Verrucomicrobiota > Verrucomicrobiia > Limisphaerales > UBA8199 > DATDCV01. Next base: position 86 of record DATDCV010000356.1, on the reverse strand, counting down.
GATCACCGAGCTGCGGCCCACTTCGCTGCCGGTGCCCGCCGTTGTGGGAATGGCGACGAGCGGGGCCAGTTCCGACCAATCCGACT
>DATDCV010000355.1:0-44579 GCA_036524155.1 Verrucomicrobiia bacterium | reverse complement strand
GTCGGCGGTTGTGCCTTTGACTTCGATTTCTTTGCCGTCTCGCAGAACTTTAAGCGTTATGGGTGCGGCGAACCCGGTTTTAGTGAGTTGTTCGCGTGTTGCGGACTTGTAGGCCTGGGCTGACTCTTTGCTTCCGGTGGTCTCGGGGAGGACGATGCCGTTCATGGCGAGAATCTTGTCGCCCTTTACCAGGCCCATTTGAGCGGCCGGAGTATTAGGGGTCACGAACCCGATGGTGCTGGCTGAGGCGTCGTCCGGGACAAGGTTGCCATCTGTTTCTTTGAAACCATAAGCGTAACCGAGCACGGGTATATCAAGCGTTGCGGGAGTTGCCTGGAGATTGTGCTGTGCGCCCGGGTGGCCGGTGAACGATACCATTATCGGCGTGATCCCCAGGAATTTACCTCCGGCTTCGATTCTGGCGCCAGGTGGAGTTGAGACAGCGAGGAAGTGCGACATCTGCTGGCCGGCGGTGTCGCCAGACTCAGCGCGGCGGAGTAGCTCGCGGTCGATTTCTGCAACTTGCTTCTTTTTCCCCTCTATCTGACCGGCCTGGATGGCTCCAGCGATCCCGGTACCCCAGTACCAATCTGGGATGGTGGCGGCAATCTCCTGACGTTTGAGTTGGAGCTGGGGGGTGGTATAAGTGGCGTACTTCCGCTGGATTTTATTGGCTTCGGCGCTTCTGTTGGCGGCCTCTTGCTCGGGTGTGGTTGCGCATCCGACGAGGATAAGAAGTAAAGAGGTTGCGACGAGTAGTTTTGCAGTGCTCATAGCGGATTCTAATAAAGGAGGCCGTAAGCTCGTGAGCTGAGTGTATACGTCGGATCGGGAATGTCAACACACAATGCTGAGGTGAGAATTCAATAAGGAGGGAGCTCGCCGCCGGCGCGGGGAGACCAGGACCATGGGTCGGAGGCTTGGGGTGGGGTATTGGGGTTTCTGTCAGTCACCTCCGGCAAAGCCGGAGGCTTGTAAATTGTGAACCACCTCGACTGTTTTTCGGATGGCCTCAGGCGATGCTTTTTGCTAAACGCATGATAGCGTATGAATACTTCCCCCAAATTTGCCCGCCGGGACTTTCTCAAAACCTCATTCGTCGCCCTGGCGACTATCACCCTTGTGCCGCGTCGTGTCCTCGGAGGGCCGGGCCAAACCCCACCCAGCGAAACGCTCACTCGGGCCGTGATCGGCACAGGCGGCATGGGGATGGGCCATGTCAAGGGGATCAACACCGCCTGCAAGCTGCTCGCGGTTTGTGATGTGGATGCGGAACATCTGAAGGCGGCCGTGGCGGCGGGCGGGCCCGACGTAAAAGGATACCGGGATTTCCGGGAGGTGCTGGAGCGGAAGGACATCGACATCATCCATATCCCCACACCGCCGCATTGGCACGCGCTGATCTCAATCGCTGCCGCCAAAGCCGGCAAGGATATCTGGTGCGAGAAGCCGATGACGCGCACCATCGGTGAAGGCGAGGCCGTCAAGGCCGCGGTCGCCAAGTACAAACGGATCTTCCGCCTGAACACGTGGTTCCGATTCGAAGGCGGCTTCTACGGGATGGGTGTTCCCGTTCGGCTGATCAAAAAAGCTGTCCAGAATGGATTGTTCGGCTGGCCCTTGAAAGTGACGCTGGGTGGACCGACCGGCTTTGACTGGAAACAGGACCAATGGTGCGGGCGCACGGACCTCACGCCGCAACCGGTGCCCCCTCAACTCGACTACGACATGTGGCTCGGCCCAGCTCCGAAGAAGCCTTATCATCCGCACCGAGTTCACGCGACGTTCCGGGGCTATTGGGATTATGACGGTGGCGGGCTTGGCGATATGGGGCAGCATTACCTCGACCCGGTGCAGTACCTGCTGGCCAAGGACAATGAAAGCCCGATCCAGATTGAGGCTGACACCAACCCGCAAGACGCCGACGCGGTACTCCCCTGGAGGCGGGTCTCGATGAAGTACGCTGACGGCTGCGAGATCGTCCTCGACGGAGAGAACAAGGAAAAGGATGCCGCTTTTATTTCGGGTCCTAAGGGGAAGCTCTCCAGAGATTTCGAGTCCGACCTTCCCGACCTGCAGGCCAAGATCCGGGCCTTGCCGGAGCCTGAGCCGCAGCTCACCGATTTTGTGAAAGCGGTTAAGACTCGCCAGAAGTTCGCCTTGAATGAAATCAATGGGCACCGCTCCTGCACGCTCGTGAACCTGGCGAAAATCGCCGTTCAGACCGGGAGGGTGCTGCGTTTCGATTCGAAAAAGCAGCGTTTCATCGACGATGAAAAGGCCAACGCCCTCATTAACCAGCCGATGCGGGCGCCCTGGAAATTGAAGATCTGAACTGCTTTCCGTGCCCGACGCAACTTCGGGCGCGGGTTTCTCTCCACGAGCTCCGTTCCGAATAATCCGCGTTACCTCAGGTAAACACGACTTGGGCATAGGGTTTTTTCCTAGGCTCGAATCGGGCCGACTCCTATGGCACGTTCGCGACCTGCAGCGTAAGATTCGATTGCTGTACCAGAGTGGCTGCACGGCCTGCTGCGGACCACGACTGCCTGGGACAGAGTGACGCGAGTGAACAAGGGCATAAAAATAGCCGGCATGGTGGCATGCTTGTGGGCGGTGCTCATGATGAGCGGGGCCCAATGGTTCGCGCTGCAATCGTTCGCCTGGGTCCGGATGACGATCACCTTTGCCCAGCGGGATTCACTCGGCACCGCCCTGTCGAAGACCTTCAGCGGCCTTTATCCCTGCCCGCTGTGCGTGAAAGCCCAAACAGGGTGGCACGAGGATAACCAGGCGGAAAAAGAAGCGCCCTTGGTTCGGGTCGACAACCTGCCTGAAGCCCTCTGGGAGGTGCGATGCCTGACGGTCCCGCCGGCGCCGCGGCTCACCTGGACGCCCGGCGCTTATGCCTCCGATTTCTACTTTGATTTTTCGGTCCCCCCGCCTTTTCCGCCCCCGCGCGCGTGACCGGCAGTGCGGCCGCCCGGGAACCGGCTGAACCCGGCCCGCCGTCGGGTCTGGCGCCCGAGCTGTTTCCCAGACCATCAGGCGGCCGCACGCCCCTCTCGTCAGTCACGTGACAGCCTGGGCGACCTGTCGCGCGTCTTCCGCCGTCCGAACGATTAACCTGGTCTGAGTGCCTGCCGCAACGGGGCGTGCTGATGCACAAGCCGATAGCGCGGCGGCCCGGCCATGCTGAAAACGAAAGTTATGAGATCATCACATTTCACGCCTGCTGTGCCGCCGAGGCGGCCGGCCTGGGCTGCCCGCGCCTTCACTCTGATCGAGTTGCTGGTAGTCATCGCGATCATCGCCATCCTGGCGGCGATGCTGTTGCCGGCGCTCGCTCGAGCGAAGTCGAAAGCCAGCTCCACGCAATGCCTCAACCAGTTGCATCAGATCGGGTTGGCGACGTGGATTTATGCGGATGAAAACGAGGGCTACCTGCCGCGCAGTTCCCACTCCGCGATGGCCCATGGCCAATTGCCCTGGGGCTACGCGCTCGTACCCTACGTCTCCGCCAAGAGCTTCACTCAGCCCGACTCGTTCTGGACAAACCTGTTCAAGACCCTCTACCACTGCCCCAGGGATCTGCGGCCCAAAACCGACTGGAGCTATGGCAAGAACGTCTATCCCGAACTCTCGCCCGAAGAAACCGGCGGCCCCACCTGGCCGCGGATTTCGCTGATGCCGCGGCCGGCCGCCACGGTGCTCTATGCCGAAAAAGCCGGCGGTTCCATGGCGGACCATTTCATGGCCCAATTCTGGCTGGAGGGCGGGCAACCCGAAGTCGACCGCTACCGGCACGAACGCAAGGCTAATTACGCTTATTGCGACGGCCACGCGGCCCGCCAGGCCTTTGAACTGACCTTCAGCCTGACGAATAAAATCGATAATTGGAGGCCGGACACCGCCCAATGAGGCGAGTCCGCTTCCTTTGCTGTTAACTTCCGAAAACTGCAATTTGAAGATGAAATCTACTTTACAGACCCGATCCCTATGGCTCTGCCTGGCAGCAGGGCTCGCCGGTTGGACCCACGTCTCAGTCGGCCAGACTGTGCTGACAAAGCCCATTCGCGGCGGTGGCCTGGATACGAACGCGCCGATGATTCACGTCGACATTTTCTACGATTACGCGGCCAACCAGATGCAGGCGACGCTGGATACCAGCCAGGGCATTCCCAAGCTGCTCCCGTTGCCGCCCGGTTACGCCTTTGATCCTGCGATGAGCTACTCGGTGCTCTCCAACAAGGCTTACAACTTCCAGTATGCCTGGAATCCCGGCGGCATCTTCACCAACCCGGCCGGCGCCGCGCTCTGGATCGAGTGCGTCAGCGCCTCGCCCGAACTCGAGACCTATGACGGGCCGGGCAACAAAACGATCGACCCGCCCCGCACCTACGCGCCCATTTTCGGCACCGCCGGTTCTTCCACCAAGTGGGCCTGGTACGGGAAAATGGCTCACAACTCTTACGCGGTGCTTAACCCGAGCAACTCGGTCGTCTCCGCCCAATACCATATTTACTTCGGAGATGCCCAAACCGGTTCGAGGGACAACTACACAAGCTACGGAGATGCAGCGATGACCCTGACCTGGACTGTGGACCCGGTAATTGTCGTCAAAACCGCACGCGGCGGAGGGCTGGACACCAATGCGCCAATGATCCACGTCGACGTCTTTTACGATTACGCCGCGAACCAGATGCAGGCAACACTCGACACCTCGAAGGGAATGCCGAAGCTGCTGCCCCTGCCTGCGGGCTACGTTTTTGATCCGCTCATGAACTACGCGGTGCTCAACGGGAAGGCCTATAATTACCAGTACGCCTGGAATCCCGCCGGCATTTTCACCAACCCGGCCGGCGCCTCTCTGTGGATCGAGTGTGTCAGCGCCTCGCCCGGCCTCGAAACCTATGATGGCCCGGGTAACAAAACGATCGACCCGCCCCGCACCTATGCGCCCATTTTCGGCACCGCCGGTTCTTCCACCAGGTGGGCCTGGTACGGGAAAATGGCCCACAACTCCTATGCCATTCTCAACCCCACCAACACCCTGGTCTCGGCCCAGTATCATCTCTATTTCGGCGATGCAACCACCGGCGCGCGCGATGCCTTCATGGAGTATGGCGACGCCACCATGACTCTTGCCTGGGCGATTGACTTGCCGTTGCCGCCCCTATTTCACTTCGGTGCGATCCAGTCGGCCACCGATAGCTCCGTCTCTTTCCTCAACGCCGATGGATGCGTCACCAACTCTTTGGCGGTCGTCAATTGCCGTTATGCCGATTCCGGCGCTTGCGCCGGGCAGTTCGAAGGTCCCCTGCGGTTGCGCGCCGCTCCCGCCACGGCCGCGAATGGCGGCCCGGCGACCAACGCGGCGGCGCTCGGCTCCTGCCTTGCCCTGGAGTTCGTTGCCTTGTCTGGCCCTGCTGACGCGACGTTCGGTTTCTGGGAAGCGGGCCAGTCTTCACCCTGTTTCACCTTGTGCCCGGGCCAGCCTCCCGGCAGCAACCGCGTGCTCTTGAGCCAGAACGAAGGCGCCGCCCAGGCGGATCCGTACGGCCTGGTCGAGGGCCGTCGGGTTAGCGTGAATCGGGCCGGGCTGTATTGCCTGGCGTTCCGGGTTGTCGACACCTCGACCAACGGAATCGGCGGCGGCCCGATTCACAGCCCCTCCCCGACCTACCACGTATTCCTGCAAGCCGGCCTGAATGTGAACTCGCTGGTACGCCAGGGCTCGACGGCGACCGCGGTCTTTGGGGGCGAACCAGGCAAAAGCTTTTACCTGGAACGCGCCTCGGCGCTTGGCAGCGGGATATCCTGGCAAAGGGTGGCAGGGCCGTTGACAGGCACCAGCCGTCTGCAATCCCTCACCGACCCCAATGCGAGCGCTGCGCCGGCCTTCTTCCGGCTGCGCGCTACTACTCCCTAGCATGTACAGTATCCTAACTTGCTGCTGTGCTTCGCGCGCACGAACCCCTGCGTGCGCGCGGCCGGGCCAGGGCCCTGCCACTCACAAAAGGCCCCGGCGCCCGTCGCTGCCTGGTGCGCCCGTCGGCGGGTCCCGCAAGCTCCCTGTATCTAGTGCGCGAGTACTTTCGTACTTTGTGCCACATATAAGGGTTCTACGCCCGGTGGTGGGCGCGCTCCGGTTGCTGGGCATTTGCCTTCTGGCCTTGCCGCTGGCGGCGCAGACTTTCGTCACGCCCATGATGGGCGGGGGGCAGGTGGCGGCGGACATGGTGCACATCGACATTTATTACGATGCCGGCGCCAATCAACTTCAGGCTACTGTGGATGACAGCTACGGCACCCCGGAGCTGCGTCCCTTGCCCCTGGACTGCGCGTTCGACCCGGAGCAACCTTACGGCGTGCTCAATGGTACCGCGTATAACGCCCAATACGGCTGGAACGTTGGCGGGCAGTACGCGATCCCGGCTGGCGCGGCGATTTGGATCGAGCGAACGGCAAGCTCACCCGGCTTGGCAGCCTATTCGGGATATGGACGCTTCGGCAGCTACACGCCCATCTTCGGCACTGACGGTTCGCCGCGCCTTTGGAAATGGAGCGGCGTCATGGTGCACAATACTTATGCCTTCTTTCGTCCCGGCGCCGACCGATATTTTGCCGAATACCATATCTTCTTCGGCGACGCCATTACCGGCTCGCGCGAGGGGTTCACCAGCCTCGGCGACACCACCGTTCGGCTCGAATGGGCCGCCACGCCGGTCGCGGACCCCCTGACCTTCAATTTCGGTGCGGTCGCCGAAACCAATGACGCGCCGTTATGCTTCCTCAATGCGGACCAGTTCGTCACCAATACGATGACCGTCTTGAACTTCCACGCAACCAATGCCGGCCCGTGGTCATCTCAATATGTGTGCTCGTTGCCAATGCTCGTCGTGCCAGCGACGCTTGCCCACGGCGGACCGGTTGTCAACCACGCCCGTTTGGGTTCGAAACTCGAGCTGCAACTGGTTTCCCTGGTGGGTCCGCGGGGTGGCACGCTGCAGTGCTGGGAGCCTGGTCAGGACCAGCCTGCGTTCAGTCTGCCGGTCGGCGCGAGCAGCGCAACGAATCGCATCGCCCTCAGCCAGAATCAAGGCGAGCCCGGCGCCGACCCCTACGGCTTCATTCCGGGGCGGCAGTTTGCACTCAGCCGTCCCGGACTCTACAGCCTCGGATTCCGGGTGGTCGACACCTCAACAAACGGTCTCGCTGGGCAGCCGATCCATTCGGCATCGGAAAGGTATGATGTTTACCTGCAGGCCGGTTTTGCGATTGCCTGCCTGAGCCGCGATTTGACTTCGACCGCCGCTTTTTTTGGCGGTGAATCCGGCCGGAGCTTTTATCTCGAGAGCGCCTCCGCTCTCGACCCTCCGGTCTCGTGGTCAACCGTCGCCGGACCTCTTCGGGGCACCAATTGTCTCCAGAGCCTAACCGACCCCGCCCCCGGCGGGACCCGTTTCTACCGGATCCGTTCCCAATAATAATGGCGTGATTTCGGGATGCTGCGGTGGACGGCAGTTAATTGCCCTTCCAAATGGCGAGGCCTTTTGTAATGGCCTGGGTCGTGAGGGAGGGACCTCAGCGCCATCCAATTTCAAAACCAGTCATCTGAATACCTATGAAATCACAAAACCGCATTAGGTTAGGAACCGCAGCATTGAGCATCGCCGCCTTCGTCTGGTCCTCGGGCCTGAGCGTGGCGGCGGATAAAGGGGCGATGAATCCGACTGGAACATGGAAACTCGCGACGATCAACTCTGAGACCAAGGCCAAGAGCCGCGAGCGCACCCTGAAGTTGAAGGTGGAGGGCGGGAAGTTGACGGGCTCCATCGACGGTCGAAGCGAGATCAACGGCAAAGTGAAGATGTTTGAATGGCCGATCAAAGACACAAAACTGAGAGGCAACGAGATCTTGTTCACGGAGACCCACGCTCCGACGGTTGGAAAAGGCCCGGATTCTACGACCTTGTACGAAGGCAAGATTACCGGCGATACCATAAGAGGAACCGCGGAAACGGAATGGAACGGCCATACGCATAAGCGAGATTTTGAGGCCAGGCGTGTTAAGGAATAGATGCGCATCGGGCGACTCTACGAGTTGCTGCGTTTCATTCTCCGCGACCGGCCGGAAAAAGTGGCTTGGCTGGTGTGCCACGGGCAGGTAATCCGGGCAGCTCGGATCCTGATGGAGAGGTTGTCCATTGCGAGAGCACAAAAAATGCTGGGTGAGGATATGTCGAACCTATCGGTCACCCGGCATGCCTAGGGAAAGCCCGCCAGTGCAAAGCCCAGGCGGACGCACCTGAACAAGGTGTACTGGACGGGAAAGAGGTTATGGCGGAAGGGAGAGGATTCGAACCTCCGGTAGGGTTACCCCTACGCCTGATTTCGAGTCAGGTGCCTTTAACCACTCAGCCACCCTTCCACCGGCGCAGAAATACTCTGCCCGAAATCATCGCAACGGCAAGCTGATTTGATGCTGATTCGGTGCTTGAGCGCGTTTGGGACTTTGGCTACTGTCCCGACATCAGCTTATGCAACGTTCCGGCAAGGCTAATGTGCGTGGCGACTCGGCCTGAAACCCGCCGGGTTGCCGGTGTCGCCCGGGGAAGGTGGCGGCGATAGGTTTAAGTGATTTAACGGGAAGCGCCGGGGCGCGTTCCGCGGACCGGTTCACCACCACGCACTGGAGCGTCGTGGTCGGGGCGGGCGATAGCGCGTCGCCGGCAAGCGTGGGGGTGGAGCTTTCGCCATCGACCTGGATAGCGCGGAAGCCGAGGCCCAGTTCGAGCGAGTGAGCGCCTCGCGCCAAAGTCCGGACACTTTATTCGACCGGGCCTCCTCGCGACGAACCGCGCTCGTCTTTCCAGTTGTAAGCGTTTCACAGTCAGGGCGTCTCATAGGCCATTCCAATCGACTCCTGACTCGTCGGCTGCAATCCCCGCCCCATCGCGAGCAGACGGTCTTCGTTTGGCGCATGGATCTCCCTGGCTGACTTTGCCTGAGGCGGTGGGTACATTGCGCGTGTATGTCGATAGCGGTCTATCAATTGCTCGAAAAAGTGCGGCAGCAAAGACCTGTGGTGCATCACTTGACGAACTGGGTGACAATTTTCGACTGTGCACAGGTGGTTAAAACACTGGGCGCGTCCCCGGTGATGGCGCATGCGCCGGAGGAAGTGGCCGAGATGACAAGCATCGCCTCGGCCCTCGTGCTGAATATCGGGACGCTGACGGTGGAGTTCGTCGAGGCGATGAAGATCGCCCTTCGGAGTGCCAATCAAAAGAAAATCCCCGTGGTCCTGGATTTATGCGGCGCGGGGGCGACCAGGTTGCGCGATCAGAAATGCTTCGAGCTGCTGGAGACGGGACAAATCAGTGTCCTGAAGGGCAATACCTCAGAAGTAGCCCGCATCGGTGGCGCGAGTGTGAAAACCCGCGGCGTCGATGCCACGGAGGTAGGGGGCGACCTGGCAGTGCTGGCCGGTCAACTGGCCCGCGCGCGCAACACCACCGTGGTCATCACCGGCAAGGAAGACATTGTTACCGACGGCAGGAAGACCTGCCTGGTCAAGAACGGGCACCCCATGATGACGCGCGTGGTGGGCACGGGTTGCATGGCGGCTTCGGTCATCGGCGCATTCGCGGCGGTGGAATCCGATATGGTTTGCGCGGCGGCTGGAGCCCTGAGTGGCTATGAGATTGCGGCGGAGTTGGCGGCGGAGCAGGCGGCCGGACCGGCGACGTTCAAGGAAAAGCTAATCGACTGTCTCTACCTGCTGGATCGCGCGACGTGTGACCGCAGGCAGAGAGTGGAATAGAAACGGCGGGGCGTTCAACCGTTCGGGAACAGGTACAAAGACAAAGCCGGATTATGGGTACCCCGGCCCCTTGCAGCACGTGCGGTCCTCCATCCATTGGATGTCGGGATTCCCGGGTTGAAGCTGGCCGAAAGAGAAGCTGACCAGGTAAGTCGTTTGCATGTATTTGCCGGTGGTGCGGGCGTCCCGCCACTTTTTGATCTCGGAATGACCGTCCGCAAACGCGAATCCGCAGGCGCCGCCATGGTAGGTTGCCGGTCCGTCCTGCCATGCCGCTCTGGTGCCCGACATGTCCATCTTCACCGCAAACGCAGCGTTGTTGATGCTGTCCGGATTCTCATCGATGAACACCCACAACATGGATGGACTGGGGTCTCTCGTCACGTCCGTCATCTTCTTGTAGATCATCCACCGCGGAAAATCGGAATGGCCGTTTTCATTGAAGGACCGGATCTGCTGGTTCATGGAAATGCAGCGCGGCGCGCCTCGAGGCGCCGGGCGACGATGGAACGGTTCACCTCTTTCATAAGCGGTTGTTAACCGATCATTATGTCGACTCAGTTATACTCTAATACCCCCCCGCCCTGGGCCTGTCACCTTTCCGGCTGAATGGAACCGGGTGGCCGTTTATTGGCCGGGGGAGGGGCTTGAATTAGTGATTACTTGTTTGGTCTGTTCGGTGAGGTCGTTGACCACTTTCTTTTGGGTTTCGGTGAGCGTGGAGTCCTGGGCCAGTTTGCTCAACTCCGCGAGCGCCTGCCGCACTTGGGCGTATCGCAGATACTGTTTCACCAGTGCCGCGCTGGCCTGGACCTCTTGGCTGGCGGTCGTGAATTCCGTATCCAACTTGGGCAGGTCCACTTTGACGCCGTAATAAACCGGAGTGGGTCCGGGTTGATCCTCTGCTTTCCGGCATCCCGACCCTGCCAGCAGGCCGACGGCGAGCACCGCAGATACGCAGAGGGTAGCTTTCATGTCTGGTGCGAACCGAACCCGGCGACCCTGAATGGGTGGTGGGGTGTGGCTGGCAGGCAGCCGTTGCTCAAGGCAATGATAGCGCATTCAACTTCGAGCGTTGACAACCAGGCGCGGCTCGCTGCGGCCAGCGGGCCCCGCCTGTGCCCGGCTCAGTAGTAGACTGAACGGTAGAACTTGCCCGCGCCGGAGGGAGCAACTTCCAAGGTCGCCAGCGGCTTCATGAAAGGGCCGGTTGCCAGGTCGCTAAAGGGCCCTTTCGGGTCGGTTGCGGATTGGAGCGTCCCGCTATAGGTCACAATCACATTTGGGCCCGTCCGCTCAACGCTCAAGACGGGGACCGGACCCAGGACGACGATATTGTCGACCAGGACCATCGTGCCAAATTTGGGACCGCTATCATTCATCCACATGGTAATGCAGTCGATCCCGCCGTTCGGGTCTGTGTCACCCGGGCAACGCCTCATACCGAAGGCCGGCCAGGTATCAAAGGCCTCGGCGTAGGCGGTTTGCCAAATGTCTTCGCCCTCGCGCTGGGCCCACACGTTGAAACAATTATTGGACGTCACGGATGCGCCCTCCAGCCCGACATAGGCCACCATTTTCTCGTGGATCCACTTGCCATCCTGGTAACGCGGTCCCATTTTTTGCCAATTCCCGCCGCCGTCACAAGCCCCGGGCCAGTTCCAACGGGAGTCGGCATAATGATCCCCCCCGAACCGGGTGATGGTGGATAGTTCGTTGAATACGACGTCGGAATCGGCTCCTCCAGAAAAATTACGATTGGCCGAATCGGCCAGCGTGAAACCGCAATCCGTTTCCTGCAGGAAGGTTCCATCGGGCAGTGCGGGCCAACCAGTCGCGTACGGGTTGTTGGTCGGGTCATAATCGGCAGGGATTGCATTCGTTGGGACAAATTTCCAATCCCACGTGACGGTGATGGGGCCTTTCTTTTGGACCGGGAAAGGCATGGCCCAATAGCAGACGGAATCAGCCGTCCGTGGACTCACCCCGGAGTTGTTGGTGCCGAGTTGTCCGTCCGACACGACCGCCATCATCCCATTCGTGACGATTTCCTGGTACCAAATCGCATCATTGGTAAACAGAGTCATGCCGTTGTTATGGATGGGACTGACATTAGCCCAGGTCTCGCCGCCGGCACCTGCCGGTTGACCGTATAGCGGGCCGGTCACATACCCTTCCGCGGCCGAGAACCGGATGTTCTTGAGCAATTGTGCTTGAAGGTGTGCCGCCGCAAAAACAAGCAAAACGCACACTAAGAATTTCAGGACGTTTGTTATTCTCAGATTCATAATTGATGACTCCTCATGGTTACCTGCTGCAATTGCGCCTCGAAAAAGCGACGGAGCTGCTGCGGACAACCCGGCGGTCGATTACAGAAATCGCGATCGCCACAGGGTTTGGGTCAAGCCAGCATTTCAGCCGGGTTTTTCGAAAATACCGCGGTGAGTCACCCCGCGACTGCCGGGATTCGGTGGAAAGTCGCAGGTTCCGTCGCAAAGGTGTCAATGAAAATGACACACCATCATTGACACCTTTTCAAGGCATCAGCGGCCGGAGGGCCCGGACGCGGTAAAAATACTGTCGTGCCGTGCTGTCAAAGCCGACGCCGGTCCAATTGAGCGTGTCATAACTCAGATACAGCTCCCATGGCGACACCGGATCGAGGGCCGGGCGCCGTTCCACCCGGTAAAGGCGGTCCGGCTTGCTCGTCCACTCGATGAGGTTGTAGGTGCCCTCACGTGTGAACGAGACAATGCGCAAATTATCTGCCGGGTCGAGCGGATCCGTCCCTGAGATGTACTCCTCCCGATCCGTGCTTCCGTCCGCGTCCGTGTCGCTGGTGGCGGTGAACGCCGCGACGGAGTTGGTGTAGGATAGCTCCCACGCGTCAGCAATGCCGTCTTCGTCAAGGTCCACGCCGGGTGCCAGCGAGTCAGTCTGCACGTAAGCGACCGCATTGCTGAGGCTGATCCAGCCACAGTTGGCGCTCCATGCGTAACCGGTTAACTTGCCCGAAACTAAATCGACTTTCGGCTCACCGCTGTTCTCGAAGGCAATCCAGCCAATGTTCGCGCCGTAGGCGTAACCTCGGAGATTGCCGAGTCGATCCCGGTTAACGCCGTAATCGGCAACGGAGTTGTTTTGGTATTGGATGAGGTTCGCCGGGGTGCCGGCGCCCAGGCTGATCCATCCCACGTTCGCCGCATAAATGAAGCCCGCGCAGACGTATTCGCCAATGACCGCGCCATTGGCGCCGTCGCCCTGCCAGTCTATCCAGCCCAGATTGGCCCCCCACGCGTAGCGGTTGGCAGGGTCGATCGTGCTGGCCCCAAAAATGCCCGCCGAAGGCCAAAGCGTTACGGCGGCCACAAGGCCAGTTGCCCAGAGCAAGTTTCTCGTTGTCATAGATGGAGCGCCAGCCCTCCTGATTCAGAAGGCGAAATTAGCCCAGGGATCGGTCGTTCCCAAACCGAACCCGGGCCCGTTTCCCGTGATGGCACCGCTCACAGTCGGAATGACGATGATCCCGACGCGGTTCCCGCTCACAATGTCGTAGTTGCCGGTGCCGCCGTTCCCGCGGGCGCTGTTTTGTATGATCAGGTTCACTGTGCCGTTCACCTTGATGCCGGGACCCGTGTTCCCGGTCACAGTGTTGGCTTCAATGCGGGAGGCGTCGGCATCCACAGCGATGCCGGCCGCGCTGTTGTTGCTGCAGTCGTTGTGCAGCACAAAACTCCTGGCGCGCGCGTGAATGCCATTCGTTCCGTTCACCGAGGCCTGACATTCCAGAAAACTGCTCCCCGTATCCGCATAGAACCCATGGCCGTCGTTGCCCCGGGCGAAACAATGCTTGTACGAGACACTCGTGGCCCCATGAAACCCGTCGCCCCCGTTCTCCAGGCTATTGCATTCGCTGACCAGGACCCCCGAGTTGCTGGCCAGCAGACCGTGCCCGGCGTTGTTACGCATGGCGCAACCGGTCACCACGCTCCCCATGCTGGCACTAATCCCGACGCCGCTGTTGCCAATCGCGGTGCAGGCCTTGACCACGCTGACGAGCCCCGCGCGCAAACCTTCTGCTCCATTGCCTGACAGCCGCAGACCCTCGTAAATACACCCGTACCCGGAGCCCATGTACATGCCCGCGCCCCCCCAACCCTGGATCGCTCCGTTCCGCACGCAAATGTTGCTGGAAGTATTCATGATAATAATGCCCGCGCGTGAGTTAGTAACCCCGATCAGCGCGAACCCGTTTAGGTCGAGCGTCACGTTGTCCGCGTCTATTGCGATGCCGTACCGGTTTGTCACCCCCAGCACATTAGCGGTCAGATAGTGGGCCCCGGGCTGGGTGATGGAGTACAGCGAGGACGCACCACCAGGAGTCGTTTCCGCGCCGACTGGCGTGCGTGGCTCGATCTGCGCCAGCGTTTTCATGGTCGGTCCCGGTGGACCAGGCGGTGTCAAAGCGCCCTGCCCTCGCGTAGATAGCGGGGGCCAGAGAACAGGCCCGATCAAGAGAACCAGCAAAGCGCCAGGAAGGAAGTTTCTAATGCTCATTGCAATTACCCAGTTCAGCTTGTTTGAAGATTCCGCCCGCAGGCCTTTGTACACCTTGCGGCTGCCACTGGCGGAAAGTGTCCATACACCCCTTGGGAATGTCAATGCGTTAAGAAGGACCCGAGACTTCCGGATGGCCCCGGGGACCCCAGGTCGCATTGTTTCGATGCGCGATGGAGTAATTGGCTAGGCGAAGGTGAACGAATAATCGGCAAAGAGTACCGCGGGACATCGGGTTCTCAGTCGAGCAAGAAGAGACCAGCACGGCGCCTCAAGGCATTGCTCCGGCGCGCGAGTTGAAGCTCAAGCGGGGATATCCGCTTCGACGAGTTTTTCCAAAAGCGTGAGCAGTTCCTGCCACCCGGGATTGCAGGCTTCAGGAGGGATATCCCCGGGCACTGCTTCCTGCCCGATGGTCTATTCGGTCTCGACGGACACCTTCGCGCGAGCCGCTTGCAGCGTTGTCAGCAACCGTGTGGCACCTTTTCGGAATTGATCAGGGCTGCAGGCCGTGGACCACCGGCCAGCAACCACGCACCGAAGGTTGATGCGGACGCAAAGAGGGATCGCTTCCAATCCACCCGGGTTTGCCCGTGGCGTCGACAACATCAGGGACGTTCCATGGCGTGGTGTTCGAAGAGGAGTTCGATGTCGTCCAGTTCGTCGATATCGAGTAACTGGGTGGTGCCTTCCCAGGTGGGGATGAGGAGAGTCCAGCGAGAGGCGGCGACGCCACGCTCTTTGAAGGAACGGTTTTTGAGGACTTCGTTGGGGACACGAGGATCGGGGCTGAGTTGCATGACGATAGGCACGCTTTGGGCCTCGGTAGATTCCCAGGTGTCAGTGTTCAAATCGTAGAACCAGTGACGGGTGTCGTAGGCGGTCATTTCGTGGCGCAAACGGTCCTGGCGTTCGGGGTCGAGTTGGCCCGGGGAGAAGTTACGGAGGAAGCTGGTGCCGCCGTAAGTGATCTGGCCGGTGACTCTGGAGTAGCCAAGGGTGTGAGAGCCGGGGAGGTTGATCATGACCGAGTCGATCTTGTCCATGAAATAGCCTTTGCTCCACATGGTGCCGTTGGCCAGGAAACGAGGGCCGCGGAAGAAGGTGCCGCCGGGGATTTCGCGGACCGTGCTGAGTTCGAGCGTGATGAGCTTATCGGCGTCGCTGTGCAGTCGATGGAGTTGCCGGCGGAAAGCCTGGACGGCGGTGAGCTTTTCGCCGGAGACGGGGTCGGTGTAGTAGAGGATTTGGCCCAACCGGTTGGTGCGTTGAAAGCCGAAGAAATCCTCGCGTACAGAGAACCAATCCGTCATGGGTGTGGGGCTGTAGCTGAAGTCGGGATTTGTGTCATAGAAGCACATCACCTGGTAAAAGTCCTCCAACTCGCGGGCGTTGCGCAGCTTGAAGAGAGTGGCAGACTGGTGTGTACGATTGTAGCTGTCTTTCGCCGACCAGGCTTTCTTGTTCCACTTGTATTCGAGCGCGCGGCTCATGAAAAAGAGATATTGCCGGGCCCTTTCGAAGGCGAGGTTGGCGCGGATCATGCCCGCCTGGACGCTGAGGCGGTGGACAGGGTCGGCGAAGTAACGGCGAGCGAGGCGGCTATCGCGCTGGGCGAGCTTGCGTTCAAGGTCTTTCTTCTCGCGCAGGAGGCCTTCGAGGCGACCAAGCTCCTGCCGCAGGGTGAGGGCGGCCTCCTGCGAGTCGATCAGGAGGATGTTCATGTTGAGGAGAAGGGTCTTGACGGTGGCGTCCGTTTCGATGCCAACAATGGTGGCTTGTTCGAGGGCGGCACAGCGCTCCTTCTCGGCTTCCAACTGGCCCTTGGCTTCCTCGCCACCAGCCTGGACCAACCCGTTGAACAGCAGAGTGAACGGATCTTTCGCCTCAGCCATCGCCTTCACACCTTCCTGGGCGGCGCTGATATGGCCGATGGCTTCGGTGATGTTAGCGCGCTGGTTCCCGTAGTGGATCATCACGTTGGAGATGGCCGCCGCCTTGGAGAGTTCAATCTGCACTTGCTTTTGCAGGTTCTCGATTTCAGTGCTGTTCCGGAGAATCCGCAGGCGAGCAGCATCGGTCGCGACTTGTTGCTGGTAAAGGTCGCTGCCGGGGTTCGCGCCGGGATCGTCCGTGTAGCGCGGGTCGTCGGGGAAGACGCCCACAATGTCGCGGAGGCGGTCATTGTAGGTGATGCTGGAGTCTGAAAGTTGCTCGGCGAGTTCGTCCAGGCAGGAGCGGTACGTCGCGTAGTGATCCTGGAGCCAATTGAGCTCGACGCGGGCGCTCAGCAAAGGGGTAAGGCCCGGGGCGTCCGGATCCAGGTATTTTCTAAGGGTGTCGAAGGAATCGGTGTCGTCACCTTTTTTGATTAACAACAGGAAGTCGTCGGCGAAGCCGAGCAGGTTAATATTACCGCGGATGTTTTGGCGAAGGTCTTCGAGGTCGGACAAACTGTCGTTGACCGCCGCGACCGCCTGGGCCAGGCCCGAGGGGTCGTCCGCCGGCGGCGCGAGGTCGGGGAACTGCCCCTGGAGGAGGGAACTCTGCACGGAGAGGAATTGCCGGGTGGCGGAGAGCAACCGGGTGGCGCCGTCTTGATTTCCGTTGGCGAGGTGGAGGCGGGCGAGCGCGGCGCCGCTTTGGCCGTAGTCGCCGAGCAGTTCATAGAGCAAGACGAGGTCCTTGTAGCCGGAGAAGAGGGCGGGATCACCCGTGGTGACAGGGACGGTCGTCACGACACCCGCGTTGGTGACGGCGTAGGTGGCGACTTCCAGGCCGCGCGCGGGAACGAGTCGGCGGAAAATGGCGCTATCCTCGGGACTTTGCAGGAGGGTCAGGTAATTCGAGAGGGCAAAGCGGTTGGTGCGCAGGACGCCATCGTAAGCGGCGAGTTCATTCTCGATAACAAATTTGCCGGGTTCCGGAGGTGGTGCGATGGTCAGGCCGGGCCCGCCGAACCGCGCGCGCTCCGCTTTTTCGAGGGTTTCCCGGGCGAGAACGGTTTCAGCCAGGGTCCGGTCATAGTAGATGTCAAGCAGGAGGTGCCCGAGGATGTCGCTGCCGGGATTAAACGCGAGACCTTTCCTGAGCTCGCTTTCGGCTTCGGCGGCGCGTTGTCTTTGAGCGTTGCCATAGTAATCGGTGATGTGCTCAAACTGCTGGCGGATGACTTCGGCGCCGGCGGAGTTGGTACCCGGACCATATAATTTCTGTTTGTAGACAAAGGCCGCTTGCCAGGGATCGAAATAGCGGGAAGCAGCTGCGTCGGTAATATAAAGGTACCTCCTGACATAACTGACGACCTCGGCCTCGTTGTCGTAAAGCGGTGCGAAGATGTAGACGCATTGGCCAGCATCGGCGCCACCAGCGATGGCTTCGCCGCTTGCGGCAGCGCGCTCCGTTGACCATGAGTTGACGCCTTGAGGATAGGTAAAATCGCGGTGCAACTCCCAGGTGCTTCCGGTCCACACGAACACTTTCATGGAGAAGTCGGTGTTGGGCGGGTTTCGCGTTGTCGAGACGGCGAGTATGTTTCCGTTCATGGCCAACGAGCTGCTTCCGTCGCCGGTGGTCAGGGTCTGCTGGGGCCAGTAGAAACCCCAGAGCCCGGCGGCCAAGATCACTATCCCGCCATTACCGTTGCCGATCGCGATCTGGCCCCCGCTCAGGGCGATGGAATCGCCAAAATTGCCGTTTTCGGTGGCAGGCCCTGAAATCTCCTGGAATTTTCCCCAGATACCCGTGGCCGGGTTGCGGGCATAGACATACGCGGCGCCCGAACAAATGTACTCATCAAACGGCGCTCCCACAACCAGTATATTGTTCTCGAGGGCGAGTGCGTGTCCGAATCCGTCACCCTGGTACTGGCTACCGCCTGGAACTAGCGTTTGTGGCCCGGTCCAGGACGTTCCTGAGCGGGCATAGACACAAACTGGTCCTTTGCCCGATCCTAAGGCGCCGACGGCGAGCGTATCGCTGCTGAGGGCGATCGCATCGCCAAAACCCCCTGAGCCGGCCGGTCCGGTGAGTTTTGCCATCTGGTACCAGTTCGTCCCCCCGCGCTCAAAGACATACACGGCGCCCCTATACTGAGCGTGACACCAGGCGCCGACAGCAACGGTGTCGCCGTTGACGGCGACGTCACAACCGAATTGATCGCCGGCCACTCCGTCTGAAGCGGTGAGTTTTGCCTGTTGGACCCAGTTCGTGCCGGCGCGCACAAAGATGTACGCGGTGCCGGAGTCAGTACCGCGGTCATCATCGCCGCTTGCGCCCACCACCAGGGTGTCGCCGTGTAAGGCCACCGCTGTGCCGAAGCGATCGCCAGTGGCGGTGTCGCCGGCGGTGAGGTTGCCAGCCGCCTTCAGCAGTTCGATTTTGTGCATCGGGAAGGAGCCCTGGCTACAGGCGTCGTGTGGGAGACCCAGACAGGCAACGCCGAGAAGAATCACCAGGGCCGGCGAGCTCATGGAGGTATTTGGCTTCAGAGTTTTCATGGTCGTGCTCCTTCTGTGATTAGGGTGCCGTCGTAGTGAGTTGGACCTGGTTCGTGGAAGGCCTCACGGGAGGTTTCAACAGCAGGAACGTGCCGAAGTTGGTGGTTTGCAGGTGGGGGAGTCCTGAGCGAAGGACCAGCGTGGCGTTTCCCTCTACACGCCTGGGACCCACGTTGGTCCGGGTATCGGCGTTGCCGGCGACCAAACGCAGGCTGAGTGTGATGGGCGTGTTCAGCAAAGTGGTTTCGGATGGAAACTGAATGTTCTCGACGTCGGCCGCGAACGAACTGGCACTGAAGGTGAGGGCCGCGGGCCACTCCTGCGCCGGAAAAAAGCCCAGTCCGTCGCCGATGAGCGTGCCTTTCGAGGTGCCGCCGACCTGCGTGATCCGCAGGGCGAAGTCAATGGAGTTTTCCATGCTCAGGGGCACGTAGGTCAGGTTCGTTTTAGTGGTGCCATTGGTGTAGATGATCTGGGTGGGGCGGCTTGCCGCCAGGTTGTTGGTGAGCCGGAGGACGCCTTCCCACACCGCGTCGTCTTCCAGAATTGTAAGGCGATAAGAGCCCGAGGCGCCGACGGAGTAGCCTGCGGCGGCTTCCAGAGTCAGGATGAGGTACCTCAGGGTGCCGATATTCTCATCGTCGCGGACGGTCAGCGGGATGCTCGCCGTCGAGCCGTAGACCGCCAGCGTGCCGGTGAGGTTTTCCACGCTGTTGGTGTCCGGCCCGCTCAGTGAATAGCGAACCGTGCCGAGGAAGGGCTTGTTGAAGAGCAGCACCAGAGAGACGGTGCCCGCGCCCTCGTCAACCTGGAATCCGGCCGAATTGAAATTGACCTGCGTGACGGGCGAGGGGAAGCCCCTAATATCGAAAAACGCAATTCCACCGGGCGGAGGATTTAGTATGTCCGCATCGAAACTGCTGCTCCCTAGCCGGCGGATCGCCACGTTGGTGAGGCTGGTCCACTGGGATGGGGACGCAAGGTCCGGAGTGGACTCGATGACGTAATTGGTCGATCCCGTGCCGGTGTCCAGGAACTGCAGGCGGAACTGAGCCGGTGCCGGCCGACTGAACTCAGTGATGCGGAGCTCCGGCTGCGGTTGGACCGTCAAAACGAAGCTGGTGCCGGCGGTATAGGTCCCGTCGCTGATGCGAACCTCAATCTTCGTCTGCCCTGAATAACCGGGGTCGGGAATCACTTCCAGGGTTGGCTGGTCGCCTCCGCGCACGACCAGTGCGGAGGGTGAATCCGGCACCAGCACCGGATTTTGCGGTGTGGCGATAATCAGGAGGTTGGCGAGGGGCGTATCCGCGTCGGTGATGGGAAGAGGGATCGGGCCGGTTGAAGCGCCTTGGGTGATGGTCTGGTTGGGAACCGGGCCAAGGGTCGGCGGCTGTGCGGGGATGGTGGACCCGGTCCAAAGTGGGCCCCCGACCAGGACGCCGTCAAAGTGATTCGCAGTCGAGTCGTGGGCGATGGTTCCGCCGGCCTCGTCGAAGTGCCAACAGGCGACCAGGTTGGGCTCCGCTCCGGTCATGGGCCGCCACATATCTCTCGCGATTTCTTCGCCGCTGCGCGCCTTGTTCCAGACGCGGAACTCGTCCAGTGCTCCCTGGAAACAGCCGGTGGGGAGCTTTCCGAGGTTCAGGTCCTGGGTGGCGAAGCAAGGAGATCCGGCCCCCGCCTTGCTGGCCTCCAAGAGACCGTTGCGATAGATCTTCATGTAGCCGGTGGCGCCAGTCTTGGCGACTAGCGCGTAGTGTTGCCAGGTGCCGATGACCGGCGCCTGAGGCAGGTAAGCAAGCCGGCCGTCGGCGTTGATGTTGCCGAAGTCCCAATAGACCATTCCATCGGGTCCCCCCGGGAGCGTAGCCAGGAACCGGTTGGCCGGATCATCGGGCTCCAGACTGAAGGTGGCTTGCACCTTCGCCTGCTGCACGCGCTGCCAGAACTCCACCGTAACTTCATTGGTCGGCACCGCACTGCCAAAGTTGGTCACCACGACGAAATCATTCGTGCCGTCGAACGACAGCGCGTTATGCCAAACGCTCTGCGCCGTCGCCCGGGGCGGTGTGGTCACCAGGGTAAGTGTCGCCAGAATCGCGAAGGCTGAAGACAGGATCGTTTTCATAGAACCAGGAGCTGGTATGATAGTGACCTCCTCGGGTGAGGCCTGCCTAGAGTGCGAAAGTTTGGAAAACTAGACGTTTCTTTAGGTTTTTAGCAGAAAACAACCAAAATTCTCCCGGGCAAATTGACTCAGGCGATCAACGGGTGCTAAAAGTGCGGTGTCGCATGATTAACAAGGATCATCGACCCGCTTCGAGAAAGGCCTGCACTCTGCACGCCCACACCCGCTTACCGCGGAGTGCTCTCCCTGCCTGTTCAGTTTTCCGAGGACTGAAGCCGTTTTGCGTTTGGCTTCGGAAGGACGAACCCCATCCGCTCACGTTCGGTGCCCGACACTACTATGAAACCGCCTCAGCAATTCTCTTCAGCAAGGTATCCGCTGATTCTCGCGTGCTCGCTGCTGCTATCCACCCTGGCCGGGATGGCAGGCACGGTAGCTTATTGGCGCTTTGAAGCAGGGCCGGCAGACGCCCAGGTAAGCCATGGCGGCCAAGCAGCGGGGGTATTTTACCCCGGCGTCCCAGACAGCAGCGGGAACGGCAATGCATTATCGGTTTGGGACGATGCGTTGTGCGGCTACACCTACCGCCTTGACCTGGCCGAGACGATCATTCCGCAGACCGGGGCGGCCAACAGTTTCAGCGTCCAGAATAGCGGGTCGTGGCCCGCTCTGTTCACCGGCTCGGACGCGATGCGGACCCTGACTCCATCTGCTTTTACGATCGAGGTTTCCTTCAAACCTGAAACGGGAGACTACCGGACGCTGGTTGGCCGCGACAGCCAGGGCGCAACGAGCTTCGACCCCAACCTGGCGGCGCTCTATCTGCAGATCATCCCGGGCGATGCCGTGGCCATCAAATTCTGCGATGTCAGCGGTTACTGGCACGAAGCCATTTCGGGTCCCGCGGCCGTCGCCGGCTTCGCTTACCCGGATGCGGCGACCGGGCACTGGTATCACATGGCTGCGGTCAGCGATGGCGCGGTTTTGTCGCTCTACCTGGATGCCGGCGCCGGTTTCAACCTAGTCGCGCAAACCGATATGAGGCCATCCGCCAGCCCGAACACAGCGCTGATCGCTGGACTCGGCAGCGGCGGCGATTGGGCGGCTGGAAATTGGTCCGTGGGCCGCGGCCTGTATGCCGGGGCGCACACGGACCGAGCCTGCGGCTTCATCGATGAAGTGCGGATCAGCGACCGCGCCCTCGCACCCCGGGAATTCCTGTTTGCCAGGAGGGTCTCCATTCTCCAGGGCCCGCAGCCGACAAACCAGGTCGTGACCTTGGGCGACCCTGCCAGCCTCAGCGTGGTCGCGGGCCTGGGCGGCGTCGGGTTCCAATGGCGTCATACGGGCACGAACGTTCCCGGCGCGACAGACGCCACCTATGCCATCGCGACCACGACGCTCGCTGACTCCGGCATCTACGACGTGGTTGCGACTAACTCCTGGTCTTCAATAACCAGTTCGCCGGCCGTGGTCACGGTCGCGGCGGGTAACCATTGGGATCAACAGGCGCGCCTCGCCGCGAGCGAGGGCGCCACCGGCGCTTTTTTCGGCGGCTCCGTGAGCCTGAGCGCGGATGGCAACACTGCGCTGGTCGGGACTCACAACCAAACAGCGTCGAGCAATGCCGGCCAGGGGAGCGCGTATATCTATCTGCGCAACGGCAGCAATTGGGTTGAGCAAGCGCGGTTGACCGCAGCCGACGGCGCGGAGTATGACTATTTCGGTTCTTCGGTCAGCCTGAGCGAAGATGGGAAGACGGCCCTGGTCGGAGCTTACAGCGCAAACACGTCGGCGGGATGGGACGCGGGCAGCGCGTATGTGTTTGTGCTCAACGGCAGCAGTTGGAGCCAGCAGGCCAAACTCACGGCGGCTGACGGCGCAGGCTACGATTATTTTGGTTCCTCGGTCAGCCTGAGCAAGGACGGGAACACGGCCCTGGTCGGAGCTGATTGGGACACGACGCCGGCCGGCACAGGATCGGGAAGCGCGTATGTGTTTGTGAGAAGCGCCACGAGCTGGACTCAGCAGGTGCAACTGAAAGCGGTCGACGGCGCGGCGAATGACCGCTTCGGCTCTTCAGTCAGCCTGAGCGGGAACGGCAACACTGCGCTGGTCGGGGCTGAGTTCGACGACACGCCGGCGGGCGCCAATGCGGGCAGTGTTTATGTGTTTGTGCGGAGCGGCACGGACTGGATTCAGCAGGCGCGATTGGCAGCAGTCGAAGCCGCAGCCAATGACGGTCTCGGCAACTCGGTCAGCCTGAGCGCGGATGGGAACACGGCGCTGGCGGGAGCGTATGCGGCCGAGTTGCACAAGGGGAACGCTTGTGTGTTCGTGCGGGACGGCGCGAACTGGACTCAGCAGGCACGACTGGCAGCGACTGGCGGGCAGGCCGATGAATGGTTCGGTTACTCCGTCAGCCTGAGCGCGGACGGAACTCGGGCGCTGGTGGGGGCTTCCCACGCTGACGCCCTGGGCCGCGTGTACGGGTTTACGCGCACAGGCACAAATTGGACGCAGCAACCCCGGGCAACAACCGAGGATGGGGCAGCCGGCGACTTATCTGGGTACTCCGTTAGCCTCAGCGGAAACGGGAACATGGCGTTAGTCGGAGCACCGGGCGCCGACACGACGGCCGGGGCGGATGCGGGGAGCGCCTATCTGTTCCGGCTGACGTTTCGCCCTGCAGCGCCAGTGTTGAGTTTCCCGGTCTGGCTCACGGAGGGAGTGTTCCAGTTCAGCCTCACCGGCTCGCCCGGTTTCCCCTACATAATACAGGCAAACACCAATCTGGTCGGCGGTGTCTGGCTGTCGTTATTTACCAACACTTCACCGTTCACCTTCACCGATCCCAGCGCCGCAAGCCACTCCCGACGTTTTTACCGTGGGATCCTGAGTGAATGATCGGGCTTCAAATTAACCGCATGGTGTGTAGCGGATACGCCGATGTCCGGTGCCGCTCCGAGTCAGCCGTTCAGTCGGAGGTTGCTCAGCGCGGCTCGATCCTCAGCGTTTCGCGCCACAGCTTGGGCGAGAGACCTGTCGCGGTCTTGAAGGCGATCCGAAAACGGTTCTCGCTGGCATAGCCCACGGCGGACGCGACATCCGCGATTGTGGCGGAAGGATCACCCAGCAACTCACGGGCCTTCTCGAGGCGTACGTCAGTCAAATAGGCCTTGAAGGGAATCCCGACGGCGCGCGAAAACTGAGCGGAGAAGTAAGACGAGTTCAAATGCAGTCGGTCCGCATACTGCTGCAAGGTGAGGGGGTGCGAGTAGTGCTGATGGATATACTCCAACGCTCCCCTGACCATCTGCTCAGTATGACGTGCGCGTTCCAGTACGGGACTGGTCTTATTGAATACAGGAACTACGCCGTTAAGCTCCCGGCGCAGCCGCGTGGTCACCGTCTGCATTTCCAGCAGTGCCTGCTGCGCGCGCGTCAGATCTGACTTCCGCAAATCCGCAAGGGCCGCAGTCTCCACATGCTCGAAAACCAGGTGCAGCAGGTTGGCGGCTTCGCCGAAATCCACCCGGCCCATGCGTTTACTGCCCCGGCAAGCCTGCCGGCCCGCCCGGGCGGCAGCCGTTGAGGCGGGTGCTCGTCGTGGGCTCAACGGGTTTTGCCGGGTTTCCGTGCCAACCGCAGGAAGCGCCAGCGCCTGGATGAACGCAAGGCCGACGATGCAGCCCCGGATTATGATCGGCAGCCAGAAATTGTGGATCCCCAAGAAACAAGCGAAGCGATGACCAGTGTGGCCGGAGTCGAGGGCCGTTGCCAGGTGGTGCGCGATGCAGACTCGGCAACGAGCCAAGTCTTTCCGGTTTCCCGCCACGGACCGCCGGCACAATCGGGACTGGGTGGGCAGGTCGCGCGCGTTCCACTGGCCGGATGAATTCGGCGCCCAAGCGATGTATGCGGTAAGTCCCGTGAACCTCTTGAAGAGCGCCGGAAGCGCTTCGATGTGCTTCCAGATTAAGCGCCGGTACTTTCCCCGCAAAATCGTGTCATCGGGGGTCGCGCCCGCTGGCGCCGCCGCTTGGGAATGCGACGTAAGTGCTGTCGAAGCTGCACCACTCTCCGCGGCCATCGCGGACGCTGCCAGGGCTTCTAGCTGCTCAGGGTTGGCCGCCGACAAATGAGGGTCTGGCGGCGATGGGGTCGAGTCGTGCCGATGTGTAATTCGCCGACGGCGAGCTCGGTGAAACCCCGTACCTTTTCTTTGGTGCCTCAATGGTAATGTCGTGTTGAAAGTGCCCGTATTCTCACCACGCATCGGCGACCCGCCCGATCTCCGAGGTCTTCCGACCTCAGACCTTCTGATGAAACCCAACTATCGCCTCCCCCACATCCATTGTCACGAAGTTTTTCAGACTTCCTTACGTTACGCGAGGCGTGAGCCAGGTTGTGCGGTACCAGCGGTATTCGAGCCAAAATGTCCCTCGGGTTCAAACCCGGTCCAACCAGCCATTCTGTCTTTCCGGTTGCTTGGAACGGTTCATTATTACTTGTGCTTCTGGCGGTTACTCCGGCGGTTTTCGCACCGAACAACCGGGCTAAGGCTATGATTCGCAAGTCGGCATTGCCCCTGCTGGACAATCGGGCGCGTTTGAGTTTTGAGTGAGCGCCTCCTATACTCGGGTTATGTCTTTGACGCCTCGCCACCGTTCCCGTAGCGTCTGAGGTTTCGTATCAACCATGATTGGTTACATTGTTAAGAAGCTGATCGGTTCGAAGAATGACCGTGAGGTGAAGCGTTTGCGCCCGTTGGTGGCGAGGATTAACGCGTTCGAGGAGGAACTCCAAAAGCAGCCGGAAGAGGTCCTGCGGCAGAAAACAGCCGCGTGGAAAGAGGAACTGTCCAAGATCACGGACAACGGTGAATTGGCGGGCCGTCTGGCTGAACTGCTTCCCGAGGCTTTCGCCGTCGTTAAGAACGCCTGCCGACGGCTGTGGGGCAAGGAAATCATCGTGCGCGACCATCCGCTGGTCTGGGAAATGATACCCTTCGACGTGCAGTTGATTGGCGGGTATGCGCTGCATTCGAGGCGAATCGCGGAAATGGCGACTGGTGAGGGCAAAACTCTCGTTGCGACTCTGCCGGTTTACCTGAATGCGCTGAGCGGCCGGGGGGTCCATATTGTCACCGTCAACGATTACCTCGCCGCGCGCGATAGCGAGTGGATGGGCGCGGTCTATAAGTTCCTGGGTCTCACGGTTGGCTGCATTCTCCACGATCAACCGCCTGGCGTTCGGCGCGAGCAGTACAATTGCGATATCACCTACGGGACCAATGCCGAGTTCGGCTTCGATTACCTCCGCGACAACGGCATGGCATCGCGGAAGGAGGAGCAGGTCCAGCGGGGGCACTACTACGCCATCGTCGACGAAGTGGACTCCATTCTCATCGATGAAGCCCGGACGCCGCTCATCATCAGCGGCCCGGCAGTTATCACCTACGACGAGCAGTACGGGAACTTCAAATCGCAGGTGGAGGCGCTCTTTCATGTCCAGGAACGCCTGTGCAATCGCTTCCTGTCCGAAGCCGAACAACTCCTGCGCAAATTGCATCCCGAAGACGGCTCGAACGTGCCGAACAGCGAGGCCATCGAACGCGAAGCCGGCCGGCTGCTCTTTCGCGTAAAGTGCGGTCAGCCCAAATCCACCGGCTTGCTCAAGCTGCTGGAAGATCCCGAGAACCTGAAATTGATGAACCAGGCCGAGCTGCAATTGCACGCCGACCAGAAGAAAGTCGAGCTCTACGCCGAAAAGGAGGAACTGTTTTTTGCGATCGACGAGAAGAGCCACGAAGCCGACCTGACGGAAAAAGGGCGAAATCATCTCAGTCCGAAGGACCCCGACGCTTTCATGCTGCCGGACCTGACGACCGCACTGCACGAAATTGACGCCGGGCCGGAACCGGACGCGCGGAAACGCCTTGAGGCCAAGGCAAAAGTCCAGCAGGAATACGAGGCCAAAGCCCAGCGCATCCACGCCATCTCGCAGTTGCTCAAGGCCTACTGTCTCTATGAAAAGGACGTCCAATACGTCGTCCAGGAAAACAAGGTCATCATCGTCGATGAGAATACGGGCCGGTTGATGACTGGCCGCCGTTGGAGCGATGGCCTGCACCAGGCGGTTGAGGCCAAGGAAGGGGTTACGATCGAGCGCGAGACGCAGACCCTCGCCACCATCACCATTCAAAACTATTTCCGGCTCTACCAGAAACTGGCCGGCATGACTGGCACCGCGGAGACGGAAGCCTCCGAATTCTTCGATATCTATAAGCTGGGTGTGCTGGTGATCCCGACCAACAAACCGGTCGCCCGAAAAGACGCCAACGACTCGGTTTACAAGACCAAGCGGGAGAAATACACGGCCGTTCTGAACGAGATCAAACAGATCCACGGGCAGGGCAGGCCGATCCTGGTCGGCACCATTTCGGTGGAGGTCAGCGAGCATCTTTCCCGCATGCTCAAGCGCGAGGGGATCATTCATTCCGTCCTGAACGCAAAATACCACCAGCAGGAGGCCGAAATTGTTGCTCGCGCGGGGCAACGGGGCTCTGTGACCATTGCGACCAACATGGCCGGCCGCGGCACCGACATTAAGCTCGGGCCCGGTGTCCCTGAGGCCGGCGGTCTGCACGTCATCGGCACGGAGCGCCACGAAGCCCGCCGGATCGACCGCCAGTTGCGCGGCCGTTGCGCGCGCCAGGGCGACCCCGGTTCCTCCCACTTTTTCATCGGCCTCGAGGACGATCTCATGCGGCTGTTCGGCTCGGACCGCATCGTCAAGTACATGGAGAAGATGGGCCTGGAAGAGGGGCAGGAACTGGAACACCCGTTGCTGAACCGCTCCATCGAGCAGGCGCAAAAACGCGTCGAACAACATAACTTCCAGATCCGGAAGCGCACGCTCGAGTACGACGATGTGATGAACAAGCAGCGCGAAATCATTTATGGTTTCCGCAACGAAATCATCCACGCCGAGGACGTGCGCGATCGCCTCATGGACATCATGGAGGAAGTCGTCGTCCAGAAAGTCCTGGAATTTACCACCACCGAAGCCGACACCAACGAATGGAAGATCCGGGCGCTGTCCGATTGGGTGAACCTGAATTTTCCGCTTGGGATGCCCGAAAGCGAAGTCGCCAAAGCCGCCCATTCCGGACATGAAACGCCGGTGGCGGGATCGCTTTACGACGGCCTGTCTCCGGCCCAGTTTGCCGTCTGCAATTTTATTTCGGACAGCGTGCGCAAAGCCTACGAGCTGAAAGTTAGTTTTGAGAATCCCCAGGCCCTCAAGGAGGTTGAGCGTTACACCATTCTCAGCGCCATCGACAAGCTCTGGCAGGAGCACCTCTACGAGATGGACAGCCTGCGCTACAGCATCGGTTTGCGCGGCTATGGTCAGCGGGATCCGTTGATCGAGTACAAGGCCGAGGCTTTCAGGATATTTGACGAGTTGATGGTCAACATCAAAACCGAGATTTGCCACAACATCTTCCGCAGCGCGTCGAGCCTCATGGCTTTCGAGAACTTTTTGCGCAACGTGCCCCAGCGCACGACGCACCAGTCCACCAGCGCCTTCGGCGGGGCGGCGCCGGCGGCGGATTCGGCCGGCGTTCCGGCCCAGCGCAGCGGACCCGCGCAAGGCAGCGATATCGTCGCCGAAGCGGCGGCGGCCGTCGAGAAGGCCCGGCCGGTACGGGTTGGCCCCAAGGTCGGCCGCAATGACCCGTGCCCCTGCGGCAGCGGTAAGAAATACAAGCACTGCTGCGGCAAGTGAGCGGCCCGGCAATTCTCACTTTGGCGTGGCGCGGGCGTCTCGCCCGCGAGTTCCTGGGGCGTCCCCGCCCTTTTTAGCCTCGATCGGCGGGCCGCCGGCCGAACCCGCAGGCGAGACGCCCGCGCCACAATCCCATAATGAGAACTGCTGGAGCGGCCTGATCCGCCCTTGCCGTCCAACGGCAATTGGGCCATATTATGCCAGATGAAACTGAGATTGGATCTGCTGGAGCATCTCACCGCGGCGGACATCCTCGCGGAGGTTCTGGCGAACAATCACCGCTTCAAGCCCGAGCCCAATTTCTCAAGAACTGGAGTTGGGAGCTTGTCGTCAGCCTCAATCGAGGAGCGTGCGCAAGAGGAAACGCGCAGCACGGCTTTAATAGCGAAACTCAAAAGGCGGTTGCGCGCGAGTGGGCGGAAAAGCAAAGCCTCATCCTCACGCTCGCGGAAACGATAGAATTCCTGCGTCGCTGTCATCGCGGAGCCCCGTTTCTCTTTTTCAACGGTAATACCTTCGCCGACGTTGGCCGTCAGCTTGGCGCTGCGCTATTTGCCGAGTTGCCAACTGGCCGTCGTCGTGAGGTCATGTCTGCCATCGCCCATTACATTGCGGGTGTACTGAATCGCGACTCCATGGTCGCGATAGTGGAGAGCCTCTGGCAATCCGCGGCTTTTGGTGCCGGAGACCGTGTGAAAACCCTTCGCGGCTCCACCCACGGGCGGGTTCTGAAACGCTTGAAGGACGGCCACCTTGTTTGGCAGCCCGACGGCAGCCAGTCGGAACTCAAGGCCCTCCCCGAAAGCCTCGTTCGCGAGTAGGATTTCAGGCGTCCGTGCCCCTGCCGTGGTTGTGGATCCGGCGGTTCGCTCTGGGGAGCGGCCGTGCCCGAGCGCGGAAGCTTGCGCAGTTTTTGATTTCGTGCGGCGCCTTTGTGCGGCATTGTAGGTGCCATGGGCAAGCGACGCGAGGCGCGGGAACGCGCGGTGCAATTTCTGTTCCAGCAGGATCTAAATCCGCCCCAGGATTTGGAGGCGGCGCTCGATCAGTTCTGGGATTCACAACGGACCGCCGCCATTGCGGAAGACAAGGGAGCTGCTACCTGGGGCCAACGGGTCGAACTTCCTCCGCCGACCACCGAAGAGGCCGCGGTGCGGCTGTTTGCCGATCCCCTAATCCGGGGCGTGCTGCAAACACGGGACGAGGCTGACGCCATCATCAAGAAGTTCGCCCGGAACTGGGAGCTTCACCGGATCGCCGCTGTGGACCGAAATATTTTGCGTCTGGCCATTTACGAGATGCTCCACCGGGACGACATTCCGCCGGTGGTCAGCATCAATGAAGCGGTGGATATCGCCAAAAAATTCTCCACGCAGGACAGCGGGAAATTCGTCAACGGGATTCTCGACAAAGTCAAAGGGGAACTGATGCGTCCGGCCCGAGCGGTCAAATGAGAGTTTTCAGACGATGTTCGCCGACCTCCATCTGCACACAGCTTTTTCCGACGGCACCTACACACCCAGGCAACTGGCGCTGCAAGCCCGGCGTCTCGGGTTTGGCACGGTCGCGCTGACGGACCACGACACGGTCGAGGGCTGTCTGCCGGCCGCGGTGGCCTGCGAAGCCGCCGGACTTGAGTTCCTGAGCGGCACCGAATTGACGGCGGAGCAGGACGGCCATGAAATTCACATTCTCGGCTATTGTGTCGATGTCGAGAATCGCCGGCTACTGGGCGAGATTGGCAAGTTCCAGAACGTGCGACAGAGCCGGATTCGCGAGATGGTAGCGCGATTGAACCGTCTCAATGTGCCTCTGGAGGCGGAAGCGGTTTTCGAGTTGGCCAATTGCCGGTCACCGGGCCGGCCGCATGTGGCACGGGCGCTCGTCGATGCCGGCTTGGTTTCTTCCCTGGATGAAGCATTCCACCGGTTTCTGAAGAAGAACCGGCCAGCCTGGGTTCCCAAGTTCAAGATGTCGGCCGCGCACGCGATCGATCTGATCCATGAGGCCGGCGGGGTAGCAGTCATGGCTCACCCGGGATTGAACCGAACAGATGAAGTGATTCCCAGCATGGTGGAGGCCGGCCTGGACGGGATCGAGTGCTTCCATACCAAGCACTCTACCGCGACCTCCGAGCACTATCTGGAACTGGCGGATCGCTTTCATCTCCTGGTCACCGGCGGTTCGGACTGCCATGGATACAGCAAAGGCAAACCGGTCATGGGCAGCGTCAGGCTGCCTTACCAGCACGTCGAGAGACTGAAGGCCAGGGCCGCCGAACTCAAATCCAACATCCGGGAAACCCCATGAAACAGGCCGCAAGGTCACTCTGTATTTCGCGTGCCGCATTCTTTACCTCGCACTTCTAACATGGGTCTCTTCGAGAAATTCAAAGCGGGCTTGCAGAAGACTCATGCCCGGCTGGCGCACGAAATCAAACGCATCGTCACACGCTCGCCGCGGCTCGATGCGCAGGCCATCGAGGAACTTGAGGCCGCGCTCATCGCCTCCGATCTTGGCCTGGCCATGACCGCGCAGATTGTCGAGGCCGCAAAGAAGAGCTATGAGACCCAGGGCGGCAGTGGCCGGGACGTTTTTGCTGTCGCCCAAAACGAAGTCGAATCCGCCCTGGCGTCGTCCCAGAGCGGGCTGCGGCAAGCGGCTGACGGCCCCACCGTGGTGTCGATCGTTGGTGTCAACGGTACCGGTAAAACCACCACGGCCGCTAAGTTGGCGAACCTGGTCCAGGTGCGCGGGCAAACCGCTTTGCTGGCAGCCTGCGACACTTTCCGCGCCGCCGCCATCGAACAGATCAAGCTGTGGGGGCACCGGCTGAACGTTGAGGTGGTCGCCGGCTCCTACGGCGCCGATGCGGCTGCGATCGCTCACGATGCGGTCGCTGCCGCCCAGGCGCGAAGCGCCGATTACCTGTTCGTCGATACCGCCGGCCGGCTTCACACCAAGCACAACCTTATGCAGGAACTCCAGAAGCTGCACCGGGTCATCGGCAAGCAATCGCCCGGCGCTCCCCACGAAGTTCTGCTGGTGCTGGATGCGACCACCGGTATGAACGCGCTGAACCAGGCGCGCGAATTCAACAAGGCGGTGCCCCTGACCGGACTCATTGTCACCAAGCTGGACGGCACCAGCAAAGGCGGCATGGTGGTCGCCATCCAGAAAGAGCTCGGGATCCCGGTCAAGTTCATTGGCTTGGGCGAAAAGCCTGACGACCTGCAGCCGTTCAACGCGAAACAGTTTGCCGAGGCGCTCTTCCAGGAATGATGCTGCCGCCGCGGCGTCCAGCGCTGGTGAAAATAGATTTGACGCTCGGTGGGTTTTCGGGTGTTTTCAGCAACAGATGCACCAACAACACCCTCACATGCGGCTGGCCTTGCGTCTCGCGAAACGCGGGGCCGGCACAACGTCACCCAATCCCATGGTCGGCGCGGTGCTGGTCAAACGAGGGTTGGTAATCGGCCGCGGCTGGCACCGCTGCCCAGGGGAGCCTCACGCCGAGATTGAGGCGTTGCGAGACGCGGAGCGCAGGGGCAACAGCGTGAAAAACGCGATTTTGTATGTCACGCTC
The DNA here is from genome assembly GCA_036524155.1 of Verrucomicrobiia bacterium. Lineage (GTDB taxonomy): Bacteria > Verrucomicrobiota > Verrucomicrobiia > Limisphaerales > UBA8199 > DATDCV01. The sequence continues at coordinate 12,183 of DATDCV010000355.1, read as the reverse complement.
GAGCCGTGTTGCTCGTACGGCCGGACACCGCCTTGCACTGACGCCATCATCAAGGCGGGCATCCGCAAAGTCGTGGTTGGGGCAACCGACCCAAACCCGCGCCATCGCGGCAAAGGCTTCGCACTTCTGCGCCGGGCGGGCCTCCAGGTCGTCACGGGCGCGCTCGCCGGGGAATGCGAGCGTTTGAATGAAGCCTTCAACCATTGGATTGTCCATCGCACCCCCTTCGTCACGGTCAAGGCGGCCATGACGCTCGACGGGAAGATCGCGACTGCGTCCGGCGCATCGAAATGGATCACCGGCGAGCAAGCGCGGGCTTACGGAATGAACTTGCGTGCCCGAGCCGATGCCATCCTCGTCGGCATCAACACGATTCTGGCCGATGACCCAAGCCTCACCTACAGAGTACGGGAGAGGAGACGCAGCGGACTCCGGATTCCGGGCTCGGACCTCGGGACGTTACGAGGTTTGCGGCGGATCATTCTCGACTCCAACGCCCGCACGCCAGTAACAGCGAAAGTGGTGAGCGATCAGCATCGGTCATTAACAACGATAGTGGTCGGCAGGCGGGCGCCCAGAGGGCGCGTGGCGCGGCTCGCGGAGCGGGTCAACGTCCTCACCGCTCCGGACCGCGAGGGCCGGATCGACCTCCGCTGGCTGATGAACCGGCTCGGCCGCGAGAACGTCGCCAGCCTGCTGGTCGAGGGTGGCGGCGAAGTGAACAGTTCCTTTTTGTTTGGCGGGCTGGCGCGGAAAATCGCGTTTTTCTACGCCCCCAGGATACTCGGCGGGCGGAACGCAAAGAAGGCCGTTGCCGGCGCGGGCGCGACGAGACTGTCCGAAACGATTTCTTTGACCGAGCCCGCGTGGCGCAGGCTGGGACACGATTGGCTGTTGACAGCGGTTTGCGTTCGGGAAGAGCATGGCGAGTATGAGTAACAGCGAACCTCATCTTCCGTCCCGGCGTGATTTCATCAGGACGACCGGCCAAATCGCCGCCGCATCGGCGTTGGCGGGTGTCAGCCTTCCTCACGTGCATGCCGCCGAAGATCACACGATCCGCCTTGCTTTGATTGGCTGCGGGGGCCGCGGCAGTGGCGCGGTCGCCAATGCGATGTCGGCGGGCGGTTTGGTGCTCGGGGATGACGGAGGCACCAAACGGGCCGTCGGCACGGGCGCCGGTGGACCGATCAAGCTGGTCGCCATGGCGGATTTGCGGCAAGACCGCCTGGATTCATCCCACGCGGCGTTGAAGCAAGCGCTGGGCGAGTGGATCGACGCTCCGCCCGAGCGCCGCTTCCTCGGATTCGATGCCTTCAAGAAGGCTATCGATTGTCTCCGGCCCGGCGACGTCGCGATGTTGACGACGCACGCGGCCTTCCGCGCGCCGCACCTGGAATACGCCGTCCAGAAAGGCGTCAATGTTTTCATGGAAAAGGATTTTGCGCCGGATCCGGGCGGCATCAAACGTATTCTCCGCGCGGGGGAAGCCGCGGAGCAGAAGAACCTGAAAATCGCCGCCGGCCTGATGTGCCGCCATTCCTCGGCGCGGCAGGCGATGATCCAAAAAATACGCGATGGCGCGATGGGCGAGGTCCAGCTCATCCGCGCGACGCGAATGGACCCGGGCTACTTGATGGGACCGTTCCCGAAAGGGGAGAATGAATTGCTGTGGCAGCTTAGCCCCGGGCACCCCTACCAGTTCATGTGGTCTTCCGGCGGGATCTTCATCGAATTGATGATTCACCAGATCGACGAGTGTTTTTGGATCAAGGATTCCTGGCCGGTGTCCGCCCACGGCATCGGCGGCCGGTTCGCCGGCAGCACCGATTGCAGTCAGAATCTCGACAGTTACTCGATCGAATTCACCTTCGCTGATGGCACTAAGGCCCTGGTAACCGGCCGGTACATTCCAAACTGCCACAACGATTTTTCGACCTATATCCACGGCACAAAATGCGCCGCGAAGTTTTCGGGCGATATCCACGCGCCAACGACCTGGCTTTACAAGGATCAGCGCCTCGACCGCTCGAAGATCGCCTGGCGGCCGGAGAAGGAAACCGTCAACCCCTGGCAGGCCGAATGGGATGTCCTGCTGAGCGCCATCCGGAACGATCGCCCTCACAACGAAGCCCGCCGCGCCGCGCTCTCCAACCTCGGCGCCATCATGGGCCGCGCCGCGGTGCATTCGGGCAAGATCATTACCTGGGAGGAGGCGCTTGCCTCCAACTTCCAGTTCTGCTCGAACGTTGACGAACTTACCGTGAGCAGCCCTGCTCCAGCTCAAGCCGATGCCCAGGGCCGTTACACCGCTCCCATCCCCGGGAAGACCGTTGAAATTTAATATCGGCGCGCGGACTTCAGTCCGCAGCTACGTTCGACCCCTGAAACGATTTAGGTTTAAGGCATGTCGCACATTGCTGCGGACTGAAGTCCGCGCGCCGATGCGAGCAGGCTGCGGCTCAAAAGGCTGACCCACGGTAGGCCGTCGCGGGGCTCAGCCCTTTGCCGGTTGCTCGACCTGCGCTTTCCCCTCCGGCCCGGCGAGCTTCACCCGAATGCCGCCGTTGACCGTCTCCGCTTTTACGCGGGTTCCTCCTTGGCCCAGCTTGCCATGCAATTCGCTTCCCACCGGCCAATTCTTTTTTACGGTGAGTTTATCGGCCTCGATGCGCCCGTTGAGAGATTCGGCTTTCACTTCCGCGTTGGCGTCTGCGGGGAGCGTCAGCTCGAGCCTGCCATTGACAGCATCCATCGAAATGGACTTCACGCCGTCAAGCCGGTCAAAAACAGCCTCCACCTTGCCGTTCACGGTCTCCAGCTTTGTGTCCGACGCCAGGCCTTTGGCTGCCAGGAGCCCGTTGACGCTGCTGGCATTGACTGGCCCGCGTACGCCTGCGATTTCCACGCTGCCATTTACCGTTTCGACCGCCGCGAGATGGGCGCCCGTTGGCACCTTGACTTCGTAATCCACGGTGGTGGAGTTGTTCTTCCTCGAGTTCGGGTGTTTGGTGTGGATCTTGATGCGTTCCGCTTTGGCGTCGATCTCGATTTTTGTCGCCGCCAAATCCTGCTGGTTGTCCGCGCGTTTCACGGCGTCCACCTGAATTTCCTGCCGGTCCCAGGCGGTGATATGGATTTTGCCGTTGACGTTATCCAGGCGAACCTGGCCGTCCGGGTTGAGCGCATAGGATTGATGGAACTGCTCCTCGACTTTGTCTTTGGCGAGCGCGCAATTGGCGAGCAGGACGAACGCAAACAGGCCGATAACGAGCGCCTGCCCACACTTCCTCACAGTGGTTCTCATATCCGATTATACACGCGCCCGGCCCGGAAGGTTTCACTTTTTATCTTTGCACTCACAACTCGCAATCTTAGCTTCCGTGCGTGGCTGAAGCACCGCCAACCGTGACGATCCTTATCGCCGCCCGGCCCGGGCAGGCGGAGGTCAAGGCCGTTGGCGCGAGCCGCGGTTTGCGGTATCCGGCAGAGAAGCTGGAAATCATCATTGCGCGTGGGCGGCAGCCCTCGGCCCAGCGCAACGCCGCGTTGAAAGCCGCTCAGGGCGAGTGGGTTTATTTCCTGGATGACGATTCGGTGCCGGATCCGGAAAACCTGCGGCGCGCGGCGGCTTACTTCAACAGGCCGGAGGTCAAAATGGTCGGCGGCCCAAATCTGTGTCCTCCGGATGCGCCGCCCCTCGAGAGAGTCTTCGCGTTGGTGTTGGCAAGTTGGCTCGCCTTCGGGCCAAGCCGGGCGCGCTACACCCCCGTGGGAATGCCCCGAGAGACGAGCGAAAAGGAACTGATCCTGTGCAACCTGCTGGCTCGCCGCCAGCCCATGCTCGAGCTGGGCGGGTTCAACGAGGCGCTCTATCCCAATGAGGAGAATGCGCTCATGGACGAACTGCAAAAGCGCGGCGGCAAGCTCATCTATGATCCGGAGCTTTTTGTTTACCGGCGGCCGCGCTCGAACCTGAAATCTTTCGCCCGGATGTTGATGACTTACGGGAGGGGCAGGGCGGAGCAGTTTCGATTACACCCCACGCCCGGCTCCGCGCTGAATTTTGTCCCGCCGCTGTTCTGCGTTTACCTCGTCGTGCTGGCGGCTGGGCTCATCCTCGTTCCTCGAATTGGCTGGTTTTTCACAGCTCCGTTGGCTTGTTATGTTTTTGCTCTCCTGGTGCAAGCCCTGGCGCTGATCCGGTCTCCGAGTCTCGGCCGAGGCGATGAGTCTCAAGTTCGACTCAACCAGCGGCCAAATCAGCATCTCGGGCCAGGTCCTCGTTACCTCGGCTCCCCCAAAGGAGAAGGATTTGCCGTGCGCGTCTGGAAGAGTCTGGCGGCGGTGCCTTTGATTGTGCTCTCGCATATTCTCTATGGCCTGGGATTTTGGATCGGCTTGTTCACCACCCTGAGACCGTCCGGGAAACCTGCCCCGGGCGAGGTGGGGTTGGAGAAGATCTAATGAAGAATCCGGCCTGCGTCAAAGCACTCAAGACCTGCGCAGACCCTGAGCGGGCTAAGCATTTTCTCGGAGTACTCGCGGAAACCGAACCGGCTCGCCCGGTGCTCGCCAACGCGTCTCTTGAGCAGGCCCGCGTTCTGGCTGCCGTTCTCAGCGGTTCGCAGTCGCTCAGCACCTCCCTCGTTGCTCACCCCGATTGGCTGAAGTCGATCGCTCCCGAGATGCTGCGTTATCCGCGCCGCCGGCAGGGACTGCGCCAGGAGTTGGAGCGCCTGACCGGACCCGCCGTTGAGGCGGCGGACTTGGCTTCAGCGCTCGGAAGCGTGCGCGAGTTCAAGCAGCGGGAGATGCTGCGCATCGGGGCGCGCGATCTCGGTCGCCTGGGCACCGTCCCCGATATCACTCTGGAGCTTTCCGATGTCGCGGATGTCTGTCTCGATGCGGTCTGGCAAATCTGCGGCCTCCAACTCCGCCAGCGATACGGTCAGCCGTGGCATCAGGATTCCGACGGGCGCTGGCAGCCGACCGCGGGGTGTGTGCTCGCTTTGGGCAAACTCGGCGGCCAGGAGCTCAACTACAGTTCGGATGTGGACCTGATGTTCATGTACGCCGACGAGGGGCAGGTCTTCAAAGAACCTCCACCGCAGGGGAGCCCTGGAAACGTCAAGGCAGGGACGGCTTCACTCCGGCCCGTGCTGAGTAATCACCAGTTTTTCAACCGCCTCGCCGAGGCATTTGTGACCGAGGTTACACGGCTGGCGCCTGAAGGCGCGCTCTACCGGGTGGACTTGAGGCTGCGGCCCGAAGGCGATGCGGGTCCGCTCAGCCGCTCGCTTGCGGGCTTTGAAAATTACTACGCACAATGGGGCCAGACTTGGGAGCGGATGATGCTGATCAAAGGCCGCGGTGTGGCCGGAGATCAATCGCTGGCGGCTGAATTCCTCGAGATGATTCAGCCCTTCCGCTACCCGCGGTCCATTAGCCAGAACGTTCTGCGGGAGGTGGGCGCGATGAAGGACCGCATCGAAAACGAAGTGGTCAAAGCCGGGGAGCTGGACCGCAATGTGAAGCTGGGTCGCGGCGGTATTCGTGAGATCGAGTTCATCGCGCAGTCGCGGCAGTTGTTGCATGCGGGGCGCCAGCCTTTTCTCCAGGGCGCGCAAACCTTGCCCTGCCTCGCCAAGCTGGTGCAATACGAACTGCTGCCGGCTTACTCTCTGGGCGTGCTCACCGATGCCTACTGTTTTCTTCGCGACATCGAACACCGGCTCCAGATGGAAGGCGATTTGCAGACGCACACGATTCCAGCGGATAGGCCCGCGCGGCTGCGCCTGGCGCGGCTGATGGGGTTCGCGACGGTCGACCAATTCGATGCCGCTTGCCGTGACCACCGCGCGGCGGTGCGGCGGATCTTTGAACAGTTGCTTAAGACCGATGTGCGCGAGCCGCAAGCCGCCACTCCCTTGCCTCGGCAATTTGAAGGAAGCGAGGCCGAATGGAAGGGACTGCTTGCGGAGCACGCTTTCCGGGACGTGGACCGCGCCTTTCGTGTGCTGCGGGAGTTCGTCGAAGGACCGGGCTACATCCACGTCTCACCGCGGACCGCTGAACTGGCAATGAACCTGATCCCCAGGCTGTTTCGCCTGTGCCCGGGGCCGGAGTTCAAACTGCAGTCCGCCGCTAACGCAGGACCGGCGGAGCGCCCGTCTTCATCTTCCCGCAACGAAGATCAAAGACCGGCGGGAGGCCCTTCCTATGCAGAACGGCCCCCGCTTTCCGACCCGGACCGCGTCGTCACGCGGCTGGACAGCTTCATCAGCGCCTATGGCGCACGTTCTACGTTGTTCGAACTCTGGAACCGCAATCCTGCCATTTTTGATCTGCTGTTGCTGCTGTTCGATCGTTCCGAATTCCTGGCCGAGTTGTCGATTCGCACGCCGGACCTCGTGGACGAGTTGGTGTTGAGCGGCCGTTTACGGCAGAGGAAATCCGCCGAGGAAACGCTCCGCGACCTGCGGCACGGTCTCGGTGACAGCGATCAGCACCTCTGGCTGCGCCGGTACCACCAGGCCGAACTGATGCGGATCGGATTGCGCGACATCCTCGGTTTGGCTGACTTCGAGCAGTACCTCACCGAATTGTCCGCTCTGGCCGATGCCTGCCTGCAGTACGCCCTGGAGGTGGTGATGCGCCGGAACCGTCTCAAGACGCCACCGTTTGTTATCGTCGGCCTTGGCAAGTTGGGCGGTGCTGAAATCGATTACGGGTCCGATCTCGACGTCGTCTTTGTCGCCGACTCGAAAACGAAAGAGCTCTCGAAGCTCTCGCGGTTGGCGTTGCAGGTGATGGATTTGGTTTCTACACGCACTGAGCAGGGAGTGGTGTTTCACACCGATGCGCGGTTGCGTCCGGACGGCGAAAAGGGCCTGGTGGTCAACACGCTGAAGGCTTATGAAGAGTATTACCGACATCGCGCCCAGCTTTGGGAGATCCAGACCCTGACACGCACGCGCGCGGTGGCGGGCGACTTGAAAACGGGCGAACGTTTTGAACAACTGGTCGCGAAACTGACCGACTTCAAAACCCCGACCCGCCCGTTGGCCGCGTACAGCCCCGACTGGCGACACAAGATCCACCAGATGCGGCTGCGCATCGAGAAGGAGCGGACCCCGGCCGGGAAGGATGACCTCGCCATAAAGACCGGTGCCGGCGGGTTGATGGACGCGGAGTTCGTCGCGCAAGCGCTCTGCCTCGAGCACGGGTGGCAGCAGGCCAACACCCTCGGGGCATTGGAAACCGGTCGGAAGGTGGGCAGGCTGCCTGAGCCAGATAAACTGATTGATAACTACCGCAGACTGCGGCGTGTGGAAGGTATCTTGCGGCGTTGGAGCTACGAGGGTGAGACCGTGTTGCCCGATGACCCCGCTCCCTATTACCGGGTGTCGGTCCGCTGCGGATTCGCCACCCCGGAGGCTTTTCGTCAGGCATTAGCGGAGTATCGCCGTGCCACGCGTAAGGTGTACCTATTGGTGTTTCGCGAGTAGCTCGATCGGCCCCGCTTCCTAATCGTCCTCTTCCTCTTCCTCCTCCTCCTCGGTCTCGCATCCCGAACCCTACGGCAGGCGCAGCGTCGCGAGCACCGGGCAATGGTCGCTCGGAAACCTTCCGTCCCGCGCAAACGTGACGATTTCTACGCGCTCCACCTCCACCTTCTCGCGGGCCAGAATCCAGTCGATTCGAGTGTTATTCCGAGGGATTTCCTTGAAGGCATTAAAGGTCCCGAGCCCTTCTCCGCGACGGTCCTTGGCCAGGTCCCAGGTGTCTTGAAAGAACTGATCCTCGACCAATATCTGGTGCGCTTTGTTGTCGTAGCCCGCGTTGAAGTCGCCGGTGAGCACTACCGGCAAGGACGTGCCGAGCTTTTGCACCCGCTCCTTCACCAATACAGCGCTCTTCTCGCGGGCCGCCTGAATCTCGTGATCAAAATGAGTGTTGAAGTGATAAAACTCGCGCTTGGTTTCGCGGTCCAGAAATCTCACCCAGGTAACCATGCGACGGTTCGAGTTTCCCCAGGTCGTGGAGCCGATCAGCTCCGGCGTGTCCGATAGCCAATAGTGGTCGAACGCAACCGGCTCCAGGCGCGCCTTGCGATAAAAGACCGCCATGAACTCCCCCTTGCTGCCGCCCTCACGACCCAGGCCGATCCAATTATACTCGGGCAAATCCGCCGCCAACTCCTTCAATTGCAGGTAAAGCCCTTCCTGTGTGCCGATAATATCGGGCGATGCTGCCAGCAGGCATTCGCGCATCAGGGAGCGGCGAACCGGCCAGGAATTCGGTCCGGTCGGGCTGGCGAACCGCAGATTGTAGGTCATCACCTTCAGGGTGGTTCCGGTGGTCCCCTCCGCTGCCGTCGCCCGCTGCCCCGGGTCGAGCACTATTCCCCAGCACAACACAGAAAAGATGACAGGTACGAAAAACCGTTCGAGATGGCGCTTCGCGTGCACGACGGGTTTATACGAAATGCTCGGCCTTGAGTCTATGGCGCGGTTTTTGGCAGCCGTTTTGCTGCCCGGACCGGCGCGCGGACTTCAGTCCGCAGCAATGCTCGACCGGCCGTGGTGTATGGAATGCGGAAGTGCCCTGTTCGCGACGTTGCTGCGGACTGAAGTCCGCGCGCCGGGACAGGCGGACCGTAGAAGGTCCAGGCAAAGCCTCCAAAGGAAGACTATTCGGGCCTAAACCAGCCCCCGTTGACGGTTAGCCTCGTAAAGGAAAACTGCCGCGGCGTTGGCGACGTTCAGCGAATCGACCGTCGCCGGCATGGGGATCGCGACGGCGTCATCGCAGGCAGCCAGCACGGCCGGGCTGAGACCGTAGCCTTCGCTGCCGAGAACGATGCAGCAATCGCTGCCGAAATCGGCCCGGGATGGGGTGTGCCGGTCTGCATGCGGGTGCGCGGCGATGCAGCGCAGCCTCGAGTGGCGCAGCTCCCGGAGGGTGGCCACGAGGTTTGGGCTTTCGATCACCGGCAGCACGAAGATTGTCCCCATCGAACTACGAACGGCCCGGCGCAGGTAAGGGCTCGTGCAGGTCTCCCCCACCACGAGGGCCTGCACGTTGAACGCCGCGCAGTTCCGCACCAGTGCGCCAATGTTTTCCGCGCTCGAGAGGCTGTCCACCGCCACCAGCAGGTGTGGCTGACCGCTCGTGGAAAGGATCCGTTCGAGCGGCGGCGGCGGGGGTACCATTCCAACCGCCAACAACCCCTGGTACATCGAAAATCCTGTGAGCGTCTCGAGCAACTTCTTTTCCGCAATGAAAACCCTGATGTTCTCCGGGCGGGATTGCAGCAGAGGCTCGAGCTCGACGAACCACTTTTCCGGCAGCAGCACGGAAACCACGCGAAAGTTGCTTTCCAGGAGCCGGCGCACGACCTTTTCGCCCTCGGCCACGAATATGCCCTCCTGCCGGTGCTCCATTTGGCGCCGCATCGTGCGGTAGGGCTGCAGTTCAGGTAGATCCAGGGACCTGATCTGTTGGGCGCTAAACATACTGAGCGGGGATGGGTATCCCTCCAGGATGGTCCTACCAGGGCGCCGTCAACGGCAGACAAGGTGTTCCGTCCGGAGGGAACAGGGGACGTTCTCCGCCTGCAACCTCTCCCACGGAGCGAGCCCGCGCATCCAGCTCGAGCGTAGGGCAGGGGACCGTTTGCGATGTCAACTCGAGGTGAACATGGCGGGCCCCGATCCGCTCCAACCGCTCGCCCATGACCTGGACCGCCAAGTCGGGCCGGTTGCATTCCCGGCTCAGATGGCCGAGGAACAGATGCCGCAGCCCGGCCGACATGATCTGCTCTGCGGCATTCGCGGCGTCCTCATTGGAGAGATGACCGTGGCGGCCGAGGATGCGTTGTTTAAGACTCCAGGGCCGGTGCGGGCAGTCCTGCAGCATTTTGACATCGTGGTTGGACTCGAGCACGAGTGCATTGGCGCGTCGCACGCGTTCGAGCACCAGGCGCGTCGCGTGTCCAAGATCCGTCAGGAAGCCCACATTGCCAGCCTCCGTCCGGACCAAAAACCCCACGGGATCCTGGGCGTCATGCGGTACGCTGAACGTGTCCACCTCCAGGTCGCCCAGCTCGAAGGTCGCTCCCGTCTCGAAAAGGCGCGCCTCAATCTTCGTCCGCAACTGATACTGAATCGCGTCATGCGTCAGCCGATTGCAGTAGACCGGGACGTTCAGTTGTTGCGAGAGCCTGGCCAGGCCGCCGATGTGATCCGAGTGTTCGTGCGTAATCAGCACACCGGTCAGGTTTTCCGGGGTCTTGCCGATCGTGGCCAGTCGTTGCCGGGTCTGCCGGAGGCTGAATCCCGCATCGATCAGGATGCGAGTCTCACCGGTTTCCAGATAGGCGCAGTTCCCCCCGGAACCGCTTCCAAGAATCGTCAGGCGCACAGGCACGGCTTACAGTAATGAGCCGGTCAAACCCGGGCAACTTCTTTTGAGGTTTTTGGTGCGCTCCACCGTCCGATCGCCTGTCCGAACTGCCGTTTTGTGGCTCAAAAAAACTTCATTAAAATTTGATTAAAAGCTTGCGCCTGAGGAAGGAGTCGGACTAGATCGGCCCGTGACTTTAGCAAGTCCCGTTACTCCTGTGAGCCCGAGTGGCCAGGCTCTGGTTTGTCGGTCGCAAATGCTTGGGAAGGGCAATTGCCTGTGGAGTCTGTGCCCACGATAGGTTACCAGGAGCAAAGTCACGACTCACTCAACACTCAGCGACAAAGTAACACAATGAAACATCCCTTAAGAAAAATCCCCATCATACTCACGGTGGGCTTGCTGTCCGTCGGGACAGCGCTCGCCGGTTCGTTTACCACCGACTTCTCGAGCACATTGGGCGTCACGCTCGGAGGCAATGGCACCTATTACGCCTTCATCGAGACGAATCGTGCGATTCTGACTCCGGCCGTCAACAGCCTCGGCGGCAGCATCACGATCTGGGACTCGTTAATGGACAACGGGCAACCCATCGAAAGCTTCACCGCGGCCTTCAAGCTCCAGATCGGGCCGGGTTCGGGCAATGCTGCCGATGGCACGTCCTTCAATTTCGGCCCGAATGTTACGGACGGCGCCGTTTACTCGGAGGAAGGGCCCAACGGTGCGTGCGTGACTGTGGCTTTCGATATTTACGATAACGGGCTCGGCGCTGAGGGCCATCCCACGCCGTCGCTTGATATCAGGTACCAAGGCCAAACTGTCGCCACCCACGCCTTTGCGAAGGCCGATATGGTCACCTCCCAACTCGAGGACGTTTACATAACGCTGAACAAATCCGGCGCGGTGAGCGTCTCCTACAAGGGCCAGGTGATTTTTACGAACGTGCTCGTTGAAGGGTGGGCTCCCACAGCCGGCTTGTTCAACATCTCCGCGCGAACGGGCGGTGAAAATGCCTACCAGGCGGTAGCCAACCTAACCATTAACACCGTGCTGCAAGGGACCGCCGTGGCGACGACCGTCACCGACAACCCCGCCGACGTCACGGTGCAAGAGAGCGCCACGAGTTCGGCCAGCTTCAGTGTCAACGTCGATGGCTCCGCACCGTTTACTTTCCAATGGATGAGGAACGGCGCGGATATCCTTGACGCGACCCATAAAGTCCTGAACCTGAGTCCGGTCCATTACTCGGACAACAACGCCAAGTTTAAATGCAGGGTGTCCAATGCAGTCAACACCGTCACGTCCACCGAGGCAACCCTGACGGTGATCCAGGACACCACCAAGCCCACAGTGGTCAAAGCCGCTGCGACCACGACAGGCAGCCAGGTTATCGTCACATTCTCCGAACCGGTGACCGACACGGCGTTGACACCCTCGAATTATGCGATCGACAAGGGAGTCGGTGTGTTGGCAGTGACCCGCCTGGATGCGAGCCGGGTGGCACTGACCACCACTGCGATGGCGGAAGGTCAAAGTTTTACGCTCACGATTAACGGGGTGACCGACACCGCCAGCTCTCCGCCGAATAGTATCGCTGCCAACACCCAGGTGACGTTCCGGACCGTTATGTTCCAGCTCGGCACTGTTCTCCACAAGAAGTATCTCAACTTCCCCGACAACCTCGGTTATGACCCGAACAATTTGTTCAACGACCCGCGGTATCCGAACAGCCCTGACCGCCAGGACCTCATGCCGATGTGGGAATATCCGGCC
>DATDCV010000354.1:0-4268 GCA_036524155.1 Verrucomicrobiia bacterium | reverse complement strand
GCGCAAATTACCCTGTAACAAAATCCACCCGCCGCCTTTGTACTAATGTAGAAAGCAAAACTGGGCTCGAACATTCCGCCGGGTGTTTAACAACCGAGAGGCAGGAACGCGCGCCACCCGGAAACAGTTCGACCTGCGTATTTTCTGCCTCGATAAACCAAGAAAGAGAAAGAAAGACTTATGAAAACAAAATCGATGCAATTGGGTCGGTGGGCGGGAGCTGTTCTGCTCTCCTCGCTAATTTTGTTACCGAGCGCGCGTGCTCAGGACTCTTGTCCCTGCTCCTGGTACGACGCTGTGCCCCCAAATCCTGACTGGGGGTTGCCGCCTACCTTGGGGGAGATGTTTCCGTTCGAGTTTTACGACACGGAGGAAGCGCTGGCAAACTTCCTGGTGCCGCTCGATAGGCTCCAATCTGTGCTGCCGCCGGGCGTGCAGGCACTTCCGGCCAATTTCCCGCCTTGGGCCTATCTCGACGATTCGCACGCAGACTTTGGTCTCGTGTGCGTGATGTTCTTTAAGCACAACTCAGTTCAGTACGGCGAACCGTATAACGCGGCGTTCGCGATGGCCATGGTCGACGACCCCGCGTGGAGTGAGGGGTTCAGCGCGTGGTACGCGTTCGGAACAGGGGTGATCACCTCCGAGGCGGCGCAATGGTGGGGCATGGCGGCCTTTGGCTGGCCATGTGCCATGGGCAACGTACGTTTCGAGGTCAAACCGCAGGGCATCAAGGCTTTTGCCTGGGCCGACGGCGAGTTGGTCATGAAGATGGACGTGGGCACCGAAGACATGATTTTCCTTCCGCCTGCCCCGGACCCGACCCTACTTCAGAGCACCAAAGAGGGTTATCTGACACGGGCTCGCATGACCGGCACCCCGGAAATCAGGTCCGTGAGCTGGACCCAAGGCACCAGCACCCTCAAATTGGGCGAGCATCCCATCGCGCAGCAGCTGCGAGCGATCGGCCTTGGGGAGTACCCTTGCGTCATGCAGATCTGGAGCAAGCACATGCTGGGGACGCTGGATCGGGGCGCCTGCGAGCCGCTGCCACCGGCTAGTCCCGCGTCCAACTGACCACAGGTGGATTTCTTGCGCCTACACATGAACTGACGGTTGCCGGGTTCTCCTTACGAGTGACCAGGCGAGGGTGACCGGCACGGACGATCGAATCGTCTGCGACTGTTCCATGAGCCATTTGAGCAACCACTGGAGGGCGGGGAGGCACGGCACCGGAGCTTCCGCTTCGGTGCCGGCGCTGCCGGGCAGACAACTACCTAGAGCTTGTACCAAAATTGTAGGGGACGAGGTAACGAGTCTCGGTTCTGTTCTCAAAAGCCCGATAAATCAGAGACTCGTTACCTCGTCTCCTACAGCGAAAGTGCCTTTGGGACAGACCCTACCTAGTCCCAGAAGCCGAGCCGCGCTTGCGCGTCAAGAGGCAACTTTGGTGTATAACACCAGGAAAATAATTGTGGACGTTTGCCCGCGAGGGCTGTCAAATGTTGCGCTGTAATCACCCAATGAAGACCGTGCTCCATCACGGTATTTCCGGGCGCAGGGTTTCCAGGGAGTTCGCCCCCAGTGACTCATGCGATCTTCGCTGGCGATTTTCGGGGCTCACACCTCGGCCGCCTCGAGCTGTTGCGGCGACGAGCAAGCAGAAGTTGTTGAACACCCGGGAGCGAGGGTTCGGGTATTTCCCCAGGTTCTCCAAATCCGCAGAAGTGCCCTTCGCTCAAATTTGGCCTGTAACAAGATCCGTCCAGTGCCTTTGTACAAAGATAAAGAACAGCGCTCTCGGCCGAACCGGGGCCACACGGCGCTTAGGGATTTCCCGGAAGGAGGCCGGGGAGACGGTTCCCGGTCGGCGAAAGCACTCGAACAGAAAACGAAAGGAAGCGGCTTATGAAGACGTACATTTCGAGCCCCGGCCCGAGCCCTCTGCAACCGAAAGCAGGGCCTCCTCGGGCGCCGGCAGCATCTTTAGCATACGCTTGCGCGATTGTAGCCCGGTCGACGGTGCTGGCGACCGCGGTTTGCGCCCAGGATGACTTCAGAAAGAACCTGAAAAGTACGAAAGCAAATTCGATGCAATTGGCTCGATGGACGGTGGGTCTACTGCTCTGCTCTCTCCTTTTGGCAACCACGGCCGGCGCGGAAAAGCCGTCAGCCGGGATTCCCTTTCCGCAAATCGGCGCCAAGGCCACCGCCGATTACCACGGCGACGCCTTGGCGATTCACGCCACGGCCGAAGGAGCGCGGCTTAAGTGTGGATTCCAGAAGCTCGGGGGGCGAGCGACGGTCGAAGGGTTGTGGCTGGAATCCGGGATGCCTGGGGGCGGCAGGTTCCGGGTGGTGGCGCGGGCGTTAGGCCGGGCAAATCTTGTCAGCAGTAGCTCCAGGACAGAACTCCTGCACAGGGGAACGGTTTCCGTGAGCGAGGACCTTGTCCGGTTCATCCGCCCGAAGCTGGTCGAGGAATACTCGGTGAGTGTGGATGGGGTAAGGCAGGATTTCGTGGTGAGGGACCGGCCGGAGGGCGAGGGCGAATTGCAGGTGGAGCTGGCAGTGTCTGGCGCCAGGGTGGAGGCGATGCCGGGTGGGGCACGGCTGGTGCTGGAGCCCTCGGGGCGCAAGATTGCGTACAGCCGGTTGCGCGCCACGGATGCCACGGGCAAAGAGTTGGCGGCGCGGGTTGGAGCTTATGCAGCAAAAGATGGAAGGGGCGACAACGGGGGAGCAGAAGCAGATCAAAACCTCCACACGTCGGCTCCTACAACGAGGAGTCTGAGCATCGTGGTGAACGATGCGGGGGCTGTGTATCCGGTGCGGATCGACCCGACCTTCAGCGACGAGAACTGGATCAGCATGGGCGGCATTCCCGGTGTAAGCGCATGGATTCACCCTGCGGTTTGGGATGCGGTGGTCGATCCCTCTGGCAATCTGTACATCTGCGGCAGGTTTACTATGGTCGGCGAAGGCTTTGTCACCAACGTTGCCAAATGGGACGGGAGCAGATGGTCGGCCTTGGGCACCGGGATGAACGGCGAGGTCAGTGCGCTGGAGGTGTTGGGCTCCGACCTCTTTGCTGGGGGCACTTTCACCACGGCCGGCGGCAGCGTGGCTAACTACATCGCCAAATGGGACGGGAGCGCCTGGTCGGCCCTGGGTTCGGGAATGAACTACTTTGTCTCTGCGCTGGCGGTCTCGGGCACCGACCTGTATGCGGGGGGCTCTTTCACGAATGCGGGTGGCATTGCAGCTAACTGCATTGCCAAATGGAACGGGAGTGCTTGGTCGGGCCTGGGCTCGGGGATAGACGGTGAGGTGTGGGCACTGGCGGTGTCGGGCACCGACCTCTATGCGGGGGGTAATTTCACGAACGCGGGGGCCATTCCGGCTGATTACATTGCCAAATGGGATGGCAGCGCCTGGTCGGCCCTGGGTTCGGGAATGAACTACTTTGTCTCTGCGCTGGCGATCTCGGGCACCGACCTGTATGCGGGGGGCTGGTTCACGATTGCGGGCGGCGGCGGGGCGAACTACATCGCCAAATGGGACGGAAGCGCCTGGTCAGCCGTGGGCTCCGGGATGAACGACGTGGTCTCAGCGCTGGCGCTTTCGGGCTCCGACCTGTATGCGGGGGGCTTGTTCACTCAGGCAGGCGGCAATGCGGCTAACCACATTGCCAAGTGGAACGGCAGCGCCTGGTCCGCCTTGGGCTCGGGAATGAACAACAATGTCGCTGCGTTGGTGGTCTCGGGCTCCGACCTTTATGCGGGGGGCGCCTTCACCACGGCGGACGGTGGGCGGGCTTTCGGAATTTCGAGATGGAACGGGAAGGCATGGTCGACGCTCGGGTCAGGCATGAATAACACCGTATGGGACCTGGCAGGCTCGGGTTCCGACCTGTATGCGAGCGGCTGGTTCACTTCGGCGGGCGGCGGCGGCGCGAACTACATCGCTAAATGGAACGGCAGCGCCTGGTTACCCCTGGGCTCCGGGATGGACCAGGGCGTCGTCGCGCTGGCGGTTTCAGGCTCGGACCTCTATGCGGGGGGCTGGTTCACCACGGCGGGCGGCACTTTGGCTAACAGAATTGCCAAATGGAACGGGAGCACCTGGTCACCTTTAGGATTGGGGATAGACGGCTCCTATGTCGGTGCGCTGGCGGTTTCGGGTTCCAATCTGTATGCGGGGGGCCTGTTCACCACGGCGGGTGGCAGCCCGGCTAACTACATTGCCAAATGGGATGGCAGGGCCTG